>CAYVDO010000618.1:0-3112 GCA_964450125.1 uncultured bacterium | reverse complement strand
TGGCCCAGTGCGAGGCGAGCGCGCTCATGCCGATCGCGACGCCCAGACCCGCTCCGCCGGCGACGAGGAGCAGCCAGCGCAGCCGCGTGACCACGGCGTTGACGTCGTCGAGCGGGAGCGCCACGCGCACGAAGCCCGTGCCATCGCCGAACGGGACGGCGAGATAGAGCAGGTCGGTGTGGATGGTGGCGCTGTAGCGGCGCGATGCGCCCAGACCACGCTCGGTGGCGGCGCGGAGCTCGGGGCGGCTGGCGTGATTCTCGACGGTGCGCACTTGCTCGGGTGCCAGATCCGAGTCGCCGAGCACCGTACCGTCGTGGGCGAGGATCGTGACGCGTGCGCCGATCGCCGCGCCGAGCTGGTCGGCGAGCGGATCGAGGGCTTCGATGGTGACGGGGCGCTGGGATACGTCGATCGCCACCGCGGCCTGGGTGGCCATGAGCTCGAGCTCGGCCTCGAGCCGCGATTCCAGCCAGCCGCGCAGCTCGCTCTCGAGCACCAGCCCGGAGGCGAGGACCACGACGGCGATCAATCCCACCGAGACGGTGAAGAGCTTGCCGCGAATGCCGAGCTTCATGGGGGCTTGCGCGCGCTGCGTGGGCTCGAGGAGGGTGAGCAGGATCTCGGGTGGAAGACGATGCGGCGCAGCCTTGCGCCACGCGCGGGATCGACGGCTAGCCGTGTGTTGATCTTCGTGCTCGCCAGCCGCGCGGCGTTGAGTGACGCGAGCCGGCTTGGGGATGGAGCCCGACGAAAGTCACGATCTTCGTGGAGCGGGGGGAGTGAAGTGCCCCCCGAGAAACCATTGCCAGCGTGTTGACGATCATCTCTCGACGCGCTGCTCGCTGCCGGCTTCGGCGCGGAAACGATAGCCCACGCCGCGCAAGGTCTCGATGTAGTCGCCGGCCGCGCCGAGCTTCTCGCGGAGGCGCTTGATGTGCGTGTCCACGGTACGCGTGGTGACGTCCGCCTGGATTCCCCACACGTCGTCGAGCAGACGATCGCGGGTCTGGACGCGACCCTTGCGGTTGAGCAGCGTCACGAGCAGCCGGAACTCGAGGGCGGTGAGGGTGATCTCCTCGTCTCCCACCCACGCCCGATGGCCGGGAACGTCGATGCGCAGCGCGCCGAAACGCAGCTCCTCGTCGCCTTCCTCGTCGCTCTCTAGATCGGAGGGGCTAGCGCGGCGCAGCACCGCACGCACCCTGAGCATCAGCTCGCGGACGCTGAAGGGCTTGGCGACGTAGTCGTCGGCGCCGACCTCGAAGCCGACCACACGGTCGATCTCGTCGGTCTTGGCGGTGAGCATGATGACCGGCACGCGCCGGGTGCGTGCGTCTTGGCGGATCTTGCGGCAGATCTCGGTGCCTGCCATGTCGGGCAGCATGAGATCGAGGAGCACCAAGTCGG
The DNA here is from genome assembly GCA_964450125.1 of uncultured bacterium. GTDB lineage: Bacteria > JADJOY01 > JADJOY01 > JADJOY01 > JADJOY01 > JADJOY01. The sequence goes on along the minus strand of CAYVDO010000618.1, from coordinate 1,702 downwards.
GCGCAGGGTCGCGCGTCAGGAGCTCGAGCGCCGCCTTGCCGTTGCGCGCGCTCTTGGTCTCGAAGCCTTCGCGCTCCAGCGTGTATTCGAGGGTGCGGACGAGATCAGGCTCGTCGTCGACGATGAGGATCCAGCGAGAGAGTGTGGACATGGCGACGATGAATCTGGTTCGGTCCCGTGTCTACCATGTGACGCCGTTGTGACGTAGCGGGAGATTCACGGTGGCGATCGGTGCACCGCGCGGCGCACGCTACCGGCTCGTGCAAGCGCTCGTTCGAGCGTTCGACGCGTCGCGCTCAGCGGTTCTGCGCCGACGAAGGGGGCTGTTCACGGCCGCACGTCACGGATCGCGCGCGCAGCGTACCCCCCTCGGATCGCCACGAACCGCGCCAGCGCTCACCCCGGGCTGGGCCGCACCACGCGGGTGACGGAGGTGTCGAGGGAGACCTCCGCCACCGATCCGGGCGGGAACTCGTAGCGGAAGTCGGGGAGGCTGTCGCACACCACCACGCCGTGGGTGTCGTTGTTCGAGGTGATGCGCACCACCGCGCCTTCGGCGACGACGGCGTCGGTGATCTGGTTGTGGCGGGGGTGGATCGAGGGTTCGCGCGCCACCACCTTGAGTGCGCGCTCGGTTCGTGGGAAGGGCTTGCCGCCTAGGTAGCGCGCTGCGCTCGTATACCAGCCGGTGGATCCGGCGCCGTTCACCACCAGCGTTCCCGAGCCGCGGTGGGTGGTTTCGCACCCGCCGAGCTTGAGCAGGTTGTAGCTCGCGAACGCCGATTCCCGTTCGCCGTAGAAGCACTCGGTGATCGCCGGCTCGATGGGGCGGCCGTCGAGGGTGGTGCGGATGCGGGGCCATTCCTCGACCTCGATGGCGTCGTGCTCGAGCGCGCGTACCAGGCCGTCGAGGTCGCTGCTCGAAAAGCCGAGCAGAACGCCTTCGCTGCCGAGCGGATCCGAATTGAGGCCGAGTAGCGGTCCTTCCGTGTAGTGCGCCACGTAGATGAAGTGGTTGTCGCCGCCCAGCGCCATCACCAGGTCGGCGCCGCGTGTCGCTTCCTTGGAGAGCTGATAGCGGTGTACCACCGCGGCGCGCGGAAAGATCCGCGCGACTCGCTCGAGGCACGACTTCTGGCGTTCGTGGCTGGCCAGGATGCTCGCCGCGTCCAGGTTGCGAGCTCGATAGAGCTCGAGCATCTCCGCTTGGGTGCGGTTGTAGCGATGGGTGTCGTATTCGAGACCCGTGAGCTTGGGTGCGAGCACCACGTGGTCGAGCTTCATTCGGCGGGCGCAGGCTCCGATGCGGGTGGGGGCTCGCTCGGCGCGGGTGCCGTGCCGGCAGCGTTGCCGGGTATGCCTGGGGCTGGAGCCGGTAGCGCCGGGCTCGGTCCGAGCGCCGCCAGCTCGGCTTCCAGGTCGGGCAGGCGGTCGGGATCGACCTTCCGTGCCGTGGCGATGCGCTCGCGCAAGAACGCGCGTACCGCCTCGCGGTGGCGCGGCTCGAACTCCGCGAGGATCTCGTGGATGGGTCGTGTGGGCTGGCCGAAGTTGCCGACGGTGCTGGCGCTCTCCGCGCCGCCCTGGAACAGACGCTTCGCCGCATTCGCCACCCCCGAGCCGAAGGCCGCGAGGCCCTTGCCGATGCTCGAGAAGAAGTCATCTCCGCTCTGGTTGGGATCGTTCGGTGCTTGCCCCGAGC
>CAYVDO010000617.1:0-3118 GCA_964450125.1 uncultured bacterium | reverse complement strand
CCCCGCGATCTGACGGCGACTTGTCGGTCTCGTAACGAACCCGTCTGAGGTTTCCGGGCCCAGTCGACTGGGTCCACGCTCGACTTCCGTCTCGCCGCGAGCCGACGAGCGACGCGAGTCGCCTTGGGGTGGGAGCCGGCGCGGCTGTGGCGGGACCGGCGGGGGGCTGGAACCAACCCCGGAGAACTCACACGAGCATCCCCGCGCCCAACCCGTTGGCCAACCGCGAGGCGACCTCGTCGAGCTCGAGCCTCGCGTCGAGCAACGGCGCCACCCGGTCCGGTGGTACCGGCCTGCTGAACACGTAGCCCTGGATCTCGTCGCACCGCAGCCGACGCAACACCCTCGCCTGCTCGTGGGTCTCGACGCCTTCCGCGACCACGCGCAGACCGAGGCTGTGGGCCATGGCGACGATGGCGGTGACGATGCTCCGGCTGTCTTCGCTCTCGGCGATGCTCATGATGAAGGTGCGGTCGATCTTGAGCGTGTCGAGCGGTAGTCGGCCGACGTAGTTGAGAGACGAGTAGCCGGTGCCGAAGTCGTCGAGCGCCACCTGCACACCCAGGGCGCGCAGCGACTCGAGGGTGGCCACGGCGGCTTCCGGGTTCTGGATCATGGCGCTCTCGGTGATCTCGAGCTCGAGCACGTCGTGAGGCAGACCAGCCTCCATGAGCGCATTGCGCACGAGATCGTGGAGGTGCGGGTCCGAGAACTGATGGCTCGACACGTTGACGGCGGTGCGAACTGGCGGCAGGCCGGCATCGAGCCACTCACGCATTTGCGCGCAGACCGTGGAGAGCACCCACGAGCCGAGGGTACCGATCAGGCCCAGGTCTTCGGCGAGCGGGATGAAATCCGCGGGCGAGATGAATCCCCGCGTCGGGTGCTCCCAGCGCACCAACGCCTCGAGGCCCGTCACGCGACCGTCGTGCAGATCCACCTTCGGCTGGTAGTGGACCTTGAAGTCCGACCACTCGACGGCGCGTCGCAGGTCGGTGCCGAGATCGAGGCGACGCATCACCTCGATGCTCATCGACGGCGAGAAGAACAGGAAACCGTCACGACCCGACTGCTTGGCCTGGTACATCGCCATGTCGGCGTGCTTGAGCAACGTCTCCACGTCGGCGCCGTCACCCGGCGCCACCGAGATGCCGATGCTGGCCCCCACGCGCACCTCGCGGCCGGCGAGCGCGAAGGGCTTGCGCAGCTCGTTGAGCATCCGCTCGGCGACGCGGCCCGCGTGCTCGGGGCTCTTGAGCCTCGTGAGCATCACGGTGAACTCGTCGCCGCCCTGGCGCGAGACCGTGAAGCAAGCGTGACCCGACTCGGTGCGCGACACAGCGTCCGATCCGCGGACGCAGTTGTTCACACGCTCGGCCACCAGCCTGAGCAGCCGATCGCCCTCGCCGTGGCCGAAGTTGTCGTTGATCTCCTTGAACCGGTCGAGATCGATGAAGAGCACGGCGACGTGGCCACCGTGGCGGCGGGTCTCACGCAAGCTCTGGTCGAGGCGTTCCTTCAGGCATTGCCGGTTCGGCAGGCCGGTGAGCACGTCGTAATACGCGAGGTAGCGGATGCGCTCCTCCGCCTGCTCGCGGATGCGCAGCTCGCTGCGCCGTGCCTGCACTTCCTTGTCGAGCTGATCGCGTTGGCGCTCGAGCTCGCGGTCGCGGACTTGAATCTGCTGGAGCATGCGGTTGAAGGTGTCGATCAAGAGCCCGAACTCGTCCTCACCCACGGCCTCCACCCGGACCGAGTAGTCCTTGCGACGCGTCACGTGTTGGGCGGTCTCGATCAGCGCCAGGATCGGCCGCGACACCATGCGCTCGAAACGCGCCGTGGCGGCGAACGCCACCAGCGTGGCCACGCACATCACCACCGCGGCGATCATTCCCGAGCGCGCCATCTCGTCACGCAGCACCAGCGTCTGGGCGCGCACCGTGATCGTTCCGCTCAGATGGTTCTGGAACTCGATGGGCATCGCCCAGCGGATCTCGGTACCGCTGCGCGAGTAGCTCTCGTGGGTCACGCTGCGCGGAGCGCAGCGCCGCGCGTTGACGTCGATGTCGTGGCGAAAGTGGCTCGCCACCAGCCGCGCGTCGGCGGTGAAGAGGCACGCTTCCAGGATGGTGCGGTCCTGGGCGAGGGCATCCAGCATCACCTGCGCTGCCGGCATGACCTGTTCGTCGAGCGTGCCGTCGAGTGCCAGCGACGCCCGCGCGCTCCACGCGATGACGTGGCCCAGCGTCGAGAGTTTCTCGACGGTGCGGCGCTCCGCGTTCGTCATCTGGTACCAGAGGAACGCCGAGGACGCGACGCCCAGCGCCACGCCCGAGGTGATGACGGCGTGGAAGAGCAGCCGAAGCCGGATGCGGAGCTTGCCCCCATCGGCAGCGATCGTGAGCGGCTGGTCGGATGTGCGCCGGCGCCATTGCTTGCGCAACACCTTCGAGGACTTGTCGCGATGCGAGGTGTGCTCGAGATCGGGCGGTGTGAGCCGCTCCTGGGCCCACGGCCAGCCGTCGTCGAGGCGCGGTGCCTCGCCGCCGCCCGCCGGCGCGGGGATCTCGACCTCTGCGGCCAGAGGCGCAGTCGCGGGGCGTGGCGCGGCGTTCCGGGCGGGCGAAGCTAGCGGCGCAGGGGGTAGCGCAGCGGGCGACGCGGCACTCTCACCCCCAGGGGCGAGCTCGTTGGCGACGTCGCGGCGCTCCAGCAACTGAGTGGGCGCATCGATCTCGAAGTCCCCGAAATCCATCGATGCCCGCGGTGTCGGCATGGGTACGACTTCCCCGCTCGTCTGATACCCGACGCAAGTTGAGTACCCGACCGCCATGCAGGTATCAGGCCGTCGCGAACGTCACGGATTTCATTGATAAACAGCGATCGTCGTGGCGCCGGGCGAAGTGCCTACCGATGGCCGGTGACGTTGGCCGTCAAATTCTTGGCCATCGCCGGAAGGGGCGGCGTCGGCCAGCCTTGGGTTGCCCGCTTGCGTCACCGTGCCCGCGCCCACGCGATCGGCGATTCCCACCTCGGAGTGGGTCGGAAAATTCGTTCCCAACCCACTCCTAGCCTCGCCGAAGGCGAGGATCGGCGAGCGAACGCGAGCCGACTTGGG
>CAYVDO010000616.1:1676-3125 GCA_964450125.1 uncultured bacterium | reverse complement strand
CACCGTGAAGGCACCCGCCTCGCTCACGTAGATCCGGCCCAGCTCGTCGACCGCGAGATTGGACGCCGTGCTGAGATCGGTGGCGAGCTTGCAGTAATTCGCGCTGCGCTCGTCGGTGTTCGGGTACGCGCCGGGCGGTCCGGGGAATTGCGCGTAGGGCGGAAACCACAGGATGAGCTGCCCCTGCGGAGGGCCGAACGATTGGTTGCCGACCTCGGAGGTGAAGAGCCGGCCTTCGGTGTCGACCACGCAGCCGAAAGGCTCGGGGCCCTCGACGTAATACGTCGCGGCGAGCTTGCCGATCTGCGTGCCGCTAGCGTCGAAGATTCCCCAGCCGGCGGGCGGATGCTGTTGGTTGGTGTCTTCGCCGGTGACGAAGCCGCTGCCGTCACGAAGCGCACAGATCTGACCGTTGATGTCCTTGGCCGGCGCACGTGCGCGAAGAATGGCGTCGGGAGGGGTGGCTTTGCCGTCGTCGTCACTGGGGATGAACACGTCTTGCACGAGCGGCGGACGGCGAACGGTGTCGAGGTCGTAGCGGCGCAGCCGGTTGCCTTCGCCGCCCAGAAGCAACTCGTGGGTGGCGACGACGCCGGGCTCCGTGGGCGTGACCGCGACGCCGCCCGAGTGGGAGCCCCCACACGCAGCGAGCGTGAGCGTGAACGTGAGAGCGAGTGCGCGTAGGCCGAGCAACGAATGCGCGGCGTGGTCTACGCGTGCGAGCATCGACGCCAATCCGCTCGAGCTGGATTTCGCGCGGAACGATGGGCGCGCGGATCCTACCAATGCACGGCGAGCCGCCGCAAACCGACCCCACGCAGCGCCGTGGTTCAACTCGACCGGCATCCACGAGTGGAGTCGCGAAGGTCGTGAGATCCGTCGGCGGGCACGGCTCGCCGCTGCTCGACCGCATGGAAGCGAAGGCTCGCCTGCGCCACGGCCCGTGCGCTCGACAGGCGCGCACGCTTCGACCATCGTTGCGGGTTCACGCCCCGATCGATGCGATCGCGCAGCCGCAACCGCTCCCCATGACCTTGCTACGCACCCGTGGTCTACGTCTCTCGTACGGCGCGGAGCCGCTTTTCGCCGGCGTCGACTTCGACCTCGCGCCCGGCGAACGGGTGGCGTTGGTGGGCAGAAACGGCACGGGTAAGTCGTCGTTCCTGCGAGTGGTTGCAGGCGAGGAACCGCCCGACGGGGGGCTGGTTTGGCGAGCCGAAGATTGCCGGATCGGTCACCTGCCCCAGGAGGTGCCGCGCGACTTGGGCGGTCCGGTGGTCGACGTGGTGGCTGGCGCGCTGGGCTCGCTCGCTCGGCTCGTCGAGGATTACCAGACGGTGAGCCACCGCGTGTCGCACGGCGGCGGCGCCGAAGACCTCGCGCTCCTGGCCGATTTGCAGCACACCATCGAGGAGCGCGGGGCGTGGTCGCTGAGCCGCCGCGTCGACG
>CAYVDO010000616.1:0-1666 GCA_964450125.1 uncultured bacterium | reverse complement strand
GAAGTCAAACACCAGCCCGGTCGCTCCGCTCGCGAGGTGCTCACCCGCCTTGCCCTCGATCCCACCCGGCGATTCGAGGAGCTTTCGGGAGGTCTCAAGCGGCGCGTATTGCTGGCGCGGGCGCTGGTCACCGATCCCACGGTGCTGCTTCTCGACGAGCCCACGAACCACCTCGACATCGAGGCGATCGAATGGCTGGAGCAATTCTTGTTGCGCGGCGCGCAGACGCTGCTCTTCGTGACCCACGACCGCGGCTTCCTGGCCCGTCTCGCCACCCGCATCGTGGAGCTCGATCGCGGTCAGCTCGCCTCGTATCCGGGTAGCTACGTGCGCTTCGTCGAGCTTCGTGCTGCCGAGCTCGAGAACGAGGACCGCGCCGCGGCGCTCTTCGACAAGAAGCTCGCCCAGGAAGAGGTGTGGGTGCGTCAGGGGATCAAGGCGCGGCGCACCCGGAACGAAGGACGCGTGAAGGCGCTGGAGCGGATGCGCGAAGAAGCGCGCAATCGGTTGAGCCGCGTGGGCACGGCGCGCATGGAGATCAGCGAAGCCGAGCGTTCGGGGAAGCTGGTGGCGCGCGCCGAGGGAGTCACGTTCGGTTACGGCGACAGCGCCCCGGTGCTCCGTGACGTCGACACGACCGTGCTACGCGGTGATCGGGTCGCGATCATCGGGCCCAACGGCTCGGGCAAGACCACGCTGCTCAAGCTCCTTCTCGGTGACTTGCTGCCGTCCCACGGCCGGGTGCGTCTGGGGACGAACCTCGAGGTCGCCTACTTCGACCAGACCCGCGAGGTCCTCGATCCCGAGGTTTCCGTGGCAGCGAACGTAGGCGCAGGCAAGGACGTGGTCGAGGTCGCCGGCCGGCAGCGACACATCATCGGTTACCTGCGGGACTTCCTGTTTTCGGCGGAGCGCGCGCAGACCCCGGTGAAAGCACTCTCGGGTGGCGAGCGCAATCGCGTGCTCTTGGCGCGGCTCTTCGCGCGGCCGTCCAACCTGCTGGTGATGGACGAGCCCACCAACGATCTGGACGTGGAGACCCTCGAGCTGCTCGAGGATCTGCTGCTCGACTACCAGGGGACGCTGTTGCTCGTGAGCCACGACCGCGTGTTCCTCGATCACGTGGCCACCAGCACGCTGGTGCTCGAAGGTGAAGGACGCGTGGTCGCGTACGCCGGGGGCTACAGCGACTGGCTCGCTCAGCGGCCGGCGCACGAGGCGAAGCCGAGCGAGCCGGGCACCAAGTCGACGGCTCCCCCGGAGCGGCCTCGAGCCGATCGTCCGCGCAAGCTCAGCTTCAAGGAAAAGCAGGAGCTGGCGGCGTTGCCCGAGCGCATCGAGAAGCTCGAGGCCGAGAAAGAAGCGATTCACGCGCGCTTCGCCGATCCCGAGTTCTTTCGCGCCGCGGCCGAGGAGCTCGCGAGGCTCAAGGCGCGGGTGGAAGCGATCGACGGCGAGCTCGAAGCGGCGTTCGCGCGCTGGCACGAGCTCGATCAGATCCCCGCATGAGAACGGCGCACTCGGCGGGCGACCTGGTGGTCTGCCCGGCGGACGGTGAGTGTGAATGCGTCGCGGGTGCCGGGTGGCTCAGTCGAGCGGTAGCAGGCTGCTGATGCTTCCTCGGGGGGCTCTTCAAGCCCCCCGCCCCGCAAAAAGCGCGGTTTTT
>CAYVDO010000615.1:1206-3200 GCA_964450125.1 uncultured bacterium | reverse complement strand
CTTCGTTCCCTATCGGAGGCGCTGAACGAGCTGCGCATCGATCACTTGCTCATGCTGCGTGAGCCGGATGTCACGGGGGAGGATCTGGCGAGGCTCCCGTGCGTCGACCACGCGTTCGCCGGACGCTGGTTCGATCTGTTCTCGGTCGATCGCGCATGCGCCGCGACATCGGTCCACGCGAACCTCGGCGGACTCGATCCGCTCTACAATCCCCTGGCGGCGCGACTGGATGCAGCCCAGTGCCGTCCGCCCATCGGACGCTCGCTCGCTGCGTTGTGGGTACGCGGTCTGGGCGTCGGGGCGGGGCTGGTGGCGTACTGCGCGCTGGTGGTGTCGATTCTGGTGGGAGCGGCGCTCGTCGCCCGTCCGATCGGGCGCTGGCTCATCCTGGTCTTCGGCCCTTGGGTCTGGACGGCGGTGTCGTGGTTCGCGCCAGTGGCGGGCCTCGTCGTGGGTATTGCGTCGCTGGGTGTGTGGCGGTTCGTGTGGCGGCGCGATCCAGCACGCCGGAGGCATGGGGTCGTTCCCATTCTCGCCGCGGGGATGCTCGTCGTGTCGATCCTTCGCGTGGCGAACGCGAGGGCCGTTCGCGCGCGTGTCGGGGAAGATGCCTGCATCCATGCGACGGATCCGGCGCACGCTGCCGGAGGCGCCGCGAGCTTTCGAAGCGACGGTGGCTGACTTGGCTCGACACATCCGAGCGAAGGATCCTGCGGGGCGATCCTCGTCGCGCTTTTCGCCGATTGGCGAGCGCCGCGGCGTGACCGAGAGCAGCGACCCGACGCTGCAACCTCCGGACTGGGCGTGATCGCGTTCTTCGTGGCGAGCTGGGTGCTGCTGGTGGCTGCGCCGGGTGTGTTCGTCGCGCGGCGGCTGCTTCCCGAGTTGGACCCGGCGACGCGACTCGGCATCGGCATCTCGTTCGGCTTGCTCCTCGTCGGCTGGCCGGGATGGGCCGCGAGCTCGTTGGTGGGACTGGCGTTACCCGTCCATCTAGATCGCGTTGCGCTCGCGATCACCGCGGCTCTGAGCTGTGCGGTCGTATGGGCGCAAAGCCGCGGCGCCGAGGCTCCGCCTGTGCGTACGTGGAATCGATTCGACGTGGCGGCATGTGTCGTGGCGGCGTGCGCCACCGTCGCCTGGATGGCGCGTTTCGACTCCCTGTTCTTCACGCAACACCACTGCATGCCTGCAGCTGCGCTCGTCGCGATCCAGGATTTCCTCAGCGGGCGCGTGCCCGATCTTCCGCCTTCGATGGAGGGCAAGAATCTCTCGCTTCTCGCTCGCTTCGGGCAGAACGAGGGCGCGGTCGCGATTTTGGCGACCCACCTGGCCACGATGGAGGCATTCGCCTTTCGCTGGGCGCTCGGTGTCGACGGTGCGCTTGTTGCGCTCGCCGGTTACGGGCTCGGGCGTGCGATCTGGAACCGCGGCCCGTGGGCACTGGCGCTCGCCGCGCTGGTGGCGAGCAGCGCGTTCGCGCTCGCGATCCGCCAGCCGAACCCGAACCTCACGAGCTACTCGCTGCTCACGGCGGTTCTGGCCCTCGGTCTCGGGCGCGCATCACGCCGCGCGGCGCTCGCAGGCATGCTCGCGGGTCTCGTCGTGGCGGTGGCGCACCATCTTCTCCTCGGCGTGTTGGTGTTGCCGCTGGCACTTTGGGAGCGACCCGTTCGCTTTCGTGAAGCACGCCGTTACTTCGCGGGGTTCTTCGTGGCGATCGCCCCGAGCGCCGCGGCTCATCTCGCCATGCTCTTGGGCGACGCGCCGTCTCTCTTCGAGTCGTTCCAGAAGTACCCGGCCGTGGAGCACTGCATCGCCGGGGCGTGTTTCGATTGGCACGGTTTGCTCGCCTGGCCCTTCTCGCCCGTGTTGTTTCGCGATCCATACCGTGCGCTGCCGGCGTCGTTGCGTTTCCCCGCCGAGGTGATCGGGCGCCACGGGCTCGTGTTGATGGCCCTGGCTGGCGCCGGTGCGACGGCGCTGATGCGCTG
>CAYVDO010000615.1:0-1196 GCA_964450125.1 uncultured bacterium | reverse complement strand
TGGCCGGTCGCGAGATTGTTGCGGTGCGCGTTGCCGCTGGCGTTCGGGCTGGTGCCACTGCTCGTACAAGGCAACTGGGTGGAGCGTGCGAAGAGCGGCACCGCGCTGCCGCTCCTCGTTCCTCTCTACGTGTTGATGGCGGAGGGCGCGCGCCTTCTGGCAGTCCGGACCTCGCGTCGCCGCGCTTCCCTCGGTTTCGCCTTCGCGGGCGCCGTCGCTCTCTTGGCGATGCTCGCACTGCGTGCCGCCACATTTCCCGCCGACCCACGCGTCGTGGGACTGTATCGTGACTGGGAAGCGAAGCTGGTTCCGCGCGCGGTGCCCGAGCTCGAGGAGCACGTCGCCATCGATCGGGCATGGTCGACACGCTTGGGGGTGCTTCCGCAGCTAGGTCGTTCGCCTGCCGACGGTCCCGGCGCCTCGTGGCGACGACTGGTGGACGCAGCGCTCCGTCCGCGCTTTCGCGATTTCACGGTCTCACCGGCCGATCGGGGATTGCGTCTGATCGGCGTCAGCGGAGAGTTGGTCCCGGCTGGGCTGAGTGCCGTGGCGCGAAGCCGCGGCGGCGACCCCGATCGCATCCCGCTGCCGAATGGAGGCGCCTCGCACGTCGACCTGACCCTCGCGCTCGACGAGCCGTGGGTCGTACGTGGCGACTTTCTGCAGGTCGCGGATGCCGCCGTCGGCGACTCGCCCAGGATCGACCTCACGCTCGTGGACCAGGCCGTCGTCACGCCGCTCGCCGCACCTTGGCACGGCGTCGATACCGCGCTGGTGGTGCTTCGCCACGGCTCGCTGGTCTGGCTCGCGCTTCTGAACCTGCCCGGCGAGGTGATCGCACGCGAGTCCATGCGCGGGGTCGCGGTGATCCCGGGGGCCGATCGCGACCGTGTGGTCGTCCGCGTGCCCGAGGGCGAACGAGTGATCGTCACCGATTTCATGTCGTGGGAGCCGTCCTGGGACGTGTCGTGGGAAGCCAGCGCAGCCCGCGATTCTTGGCGACCGCACCTGCTGCAGCCCGGCTTCGATTGACGCGGTACTAGCCTGCATCATTCACAAACGTCGCGCTGCGGCCGCGACGGAGCGCGGCCCTATCACGCGTCTCGTACGAGCGAACCGATGGAGGGCACGGGGCCTGCGGCCCTGCTCCGTCGGCGCCGACGCGCTGTCGCGGGCACGAGCGAACGGCACTTGCG
>CAYVDO010000614.1:0-3231 GCA_964450125.1 uncultured bacterium | reverse complement strand
ACGCTCGGGAACATGGCGCCCGAGTACGGTGCGACGATCGGCTACTTCCCCGTCGACGAGCAGACGTGCCGGTACCTCCGGGCCACCGGCCGGAGTGACGAGCAGGTGGAGACGGTGCGCCGGTACTATCAGGCTCAAGAGCTCTTCGGGATGCCCGCGCGCGGACAGTGCGAGTACAGCTCCGTCGTCGATGTCGACCTCGCCACGGTCGAGCCCTCGGTCGCCGGGCCGAAGCGCCCGCAGGACCGGATCCCCCTGGGCGGCCTCGCGGAGCGCTTTCGCGCGTTGCTCACGTCGCCGGACGGCTACGGCAAGCCCGCTGCCGAGGCCGACCGCCGGATCGCGGTGCAGACCGGCGCTGGCCAAGCACCGCGTCCCGGAGGTGGGGAGCAGTCCGGCGACATCCTCCCCGGCGGCCGCGCGGCGGGAACGAATCGGCATACCGAAGCCGAGATGGTGAACGAGCGCCCGACACCCAACCAGCCTGCCGCGGCACTGTCCTCACCCGAGCGGCCTTCGACGTTCGAGCTCCAGCACGGCGACGTGGTCATCGCGGCCGTCACCTCGTGCACGAACACATCGAATCCAGCGGTGATGCTGGCGGCCGGCCTGCTTGCAAAGAAGGCCGTCGAGCGCGGACTCGAGGTCAAGCCCTGGGTGAAGACCTCGCTCGCGCCCGGCTCGCGCGTCGTGAGCGAGTACCTGCGCAACACCGGACTGCAACCGTTCCTCGACCGGCTGGGGTTTCAGGTGGTCGGCTTCGGCTGCACGACCTGTATCGGCAACTCGGGTCCCCTCGATCGCGCCATCGAGGAGACCCTCATCGAAGACGATCTGATCGGCGTCAGCGTGCTGTCCGGAAACCGCAACTTCGAGGCGCGCATCCACCAGAGCGTGAAGGCGAACTTCCTCATGAGCCCGCCGCTGGTGGTTGCGTTCGCGATCGCGGGACGCATCGACATCGACCTGACCCGCGAGCCGCTCGGGGTCGTGGACGAGCGCCCGGTGCACCTGAGAGACGTGTGGCCTTCGGTAGACGAGGTCGATGCACTGCTCGGCACCGCTTTCGACCCCGCCGAGTACCGGCGCGTCTACGGCGACTTCGCGAACCAGAACCCGAAGTGGAACGAGATCGCCGCGGGGACCGGTGTGAGCTACGAATGGGAGCCCGCGTCGCTCTACATCCGCGAGCCGCCTTACTTCGACGCGTCGATGGCGGCCACGCCGTCCTCGAGAGTCGCAGGCGCCCGAGCGCTCGCGATCTTCGGCGACTCGATCACCACCGACCACATCAGCCCCGCCGGCGCGATCAAGCCGGTCTCGCCCGCCGGCGACTACCTGAGCGAGCACGGTGTCGCCGCCTCGGACTTCAACAGCTACGGCGCGCGGCGCGGCAACCACGAGGTGATGGTGCGCGGGACCTTCGCCAACGTGCGAATTCGCAACCAGATGGTGCCGGGTGTGGAAGGCGGCGTCACGCGCCACCTGCCGAGCGGCGAGCACATGGGCATCTACGATGCGGCCGAACGTTACCGCGCCGAGGGCGTGCCGCTGATCGTGATCGCCGGTCAGGACTACGGAGCCGGCAGCTCGCGCGACTGGGCCGCCAAGGGCACGCGGTTGCTGGGCGTGCGCGCGGTCGTGGCGAGCGGTTTCGAACGAATCCATCGCTCCAACCTGATCGGTATGGGGGTGCTGCCCTGCCAGCTCCCTGAGGGCGCCAGCGCCGCCACGCTCGGCCTCGACGGGTCCGAGGTCTACGACCTCGACCTCGAGGGAGCGCTGCGCCCGCGGCAGGTCGCGATGCTCACGATCCAGCGCGCGGGCGGGCGGCGCGAGCAGGTGCCGCTGGTACTCCGAATCGACACCCCGATCGAGGTCGCGTACTTCTCGGCGGGCGGGATCCTGCCCTACATGCTCGAGCAGTTGCTCGCGTCGTGATCCGCGTCAAGCGCATCCATAAGCCTTCCCTCCCGCAGCGACATCCTCGTGCAGCGCCTCTGGCCGCGCGGCATGACGCTGCGGACGCGTGTATGAAGGACATCGTCCCCGAGCACCGAACTGCGACGCTGGTTCGGCCCACCAGTGGAGCGGTGGGGAGACTTCCAGCGGCGCTAGGCGGAGCTAACGCAAACCCCGACGCCCCGGACCTACTCGTGGCACCGAGCGTGGAACGGTGATCCTGCTCTACCCGGTGCAAGACCCACCCATGACAGAGCCGTGGTCTTGCCGACTACACTCGTGAAACGGCAGGCCGACCCCCTCGCCGCAAGACGAGAGTCGGCGGGCAAAGACTTTGGTACCTCACTCGACTCGGAGCACCGCCTTCATCGTCACGTGGAGGGTGCAGAGGTACGGGAACTCTCCCTTTGCGGTCGGAATGAACGTCCACGATTCGTCCGGCAGGATGACGAGCGAGTCGAAGCCGCCGGTCGCCGACGTGGCGGTATGCGGAAACGGGTCCTTGTTGATCCACACGACCGAATCGCCCGCTCGGACCGTGAGAACCGGGGGCTGGAAGCTCGTGCCCTCCATCGTGACCGTGTGCATGACGGGTTCCGGCGGATCCGTCGCGGCGCCTGGGCCGGATCCGAAGACGAGAAGACCCAGCGCCGCGACCGCGAGCGGAACCACGAGCCGCAAGAGGTTGGCTTTCATCGGCAGGTGCGGGCAGCCCTACTTCAGCGACGATTGGATTTGCTTGGCGTGCTCGCGATGCGCGACGAAGGCCGGCTGCACTTTCACCAGCAGAGCCTTCAACTCCGCATTTTGAGCACCGGGGATCAGAGTCTTGTCGATTGCGTCGATCACCGCTTGGTGATACGCGACCTCGTTGTCGACGTACGCCTTGTCGAATGCCGCGCCCTTCAATCCGTTCAGCTTGGCCAGGTTCTTTTCGGCGTCCGCCTTCAGGCTCTGGCTGGTCGGATTGTCCTCCGGAGTCACCTTCAGCTTAGTCACGAGCTCAGTCGCCTGCTTGTTGACGCCGGTGTGATCAGTGACCATCTGCGCCGCGAACTTCTTCACCTCGTCGTTCGATGCCATCGACCCGGCGAGCTTTCCGGCATCGATGTCGATCTGATTCGCGGTCACGACGATGTGCGCGATCTGCGCATCGGTCGGTGTCTGCGCGGATGCCCGCGCCGCGAGAGCGAACGCCAAACCAGCAATGGCAACGGCTGACGCTTTCATCGGTAAATCCCCTTTCGTGGTGATCAAAACAGTTCGCAC
>CAYVDO010000613.1:0-3234 GCA_964450125.1 uncultured bacterium | reverse complement strand
TCACCGCGCCGCTCGGTCGCGTCGGCTTCTGGCTCGCTGCCTCGCTGCCGATCGTCCTCTTCGTGGCCGGCATGGTGGCGCTCTTTCATTGGCGGCTGGGGTGGGACGTCGAGCGCGGGTTCGCGGCCCTGGCGGAGATCGTCACGTCGCAGGCGGACAAGAGCGGCATCACCAGTCGCGCGGCGGAGTCGAGGCTCGAATATCTGGACGCGATCGTGGTGGCGTTTCGCTGGCCGCTCGCCCTGCTCGTGCTCGCCGGCACCCTCCTCGCCGTGATTCGTGGGCGCGCCGACGATCGGTTGCATGCGCTGTGGCTGGTGGCGAACCTGGCGCTCTTTTCGCTGGTGATCAGCCGCCGGGAGTCGCGCTATCTGCTGCCTGCGTTGCCGAGCGGGGTGGTGCTCGCGGTGCGCGCGCTCACGCGTCTCGAGGCGGCGCTCACCCCTCGCCCGTTGGCGGGAGGCTGGCGACCGCGCGGCGTGGCCGCGCTCAGCGCTGGCTTGTGGGTCGGTGTGGCGGCGCCGTTGCTCCCGGGGATCGTCACCGAGGCCGATGCCTTCCGCGACCCCGTCTATCAGGACGCATTCGCGCTCCGGATCGCGGAGCGCGCGGGGGCGTTGCTGCGGTCGCCAGGCCGCTTGTTGGTGGTAGGCGACAAGTACGCGGTTCACCCGCAGCGCTATCGATTCACCGAGGGCGACGAGTACTACTACTTCCACCACATCGCCCCGCGCTGGTTTCACTATTGGTTGGGAATCGACGTGGTGCCGGTACCGGCGGTCGCGCCGCCTGGCGACCGCTGGTTGCGCTTTGCGGGCCTTCTCGACTGGGCGGCGCCCGGTGACGTGATCGTGGTGCTCGAGCCGGATACGTACCAGACGCGCTTCCAGCCCGCGGTGAAGCGACCGTTGGCGATGGTTCGCGTGTGGGCGGACCGTGCCGAGCGCGACTCCGAAGGGGCTTGTGACGTCTATCGGTCCGCACGGGCGGCGTTGACGCTGTGCCGCGGGGAAGCGGGGATCGAAGCACGCGTCGAAGCGGCCGCGCCCGTCGAGGTCTACGTCCCGGGCGAGGCTGGGTTCGTCTCGCGCGGCTGGTTGCTTCCGGTCGGGCGGAAGGCCGCGAGCGGAACCCGGACCCTCACGCGCGGGATGCCGTTCGCCGGGCCGGTTCCCGCGTCGGTGATGCTCGCCACGTACGATGCGGCAATCTCCGAATGCCCGCGCGTTGCTGACGTCACGAGCGTCGCAGATCTCGCCGCAGGCGACTGGCCGGGTGCCGATGTGTGCCCGTTGCTGTGGCGGCTTTGAGCGCGTCGCGCGACTCAGGTGCGCGCGCCAGGGTCGTCACCGTCGCTGGCGAGGACGCGCTGCAGCTCGCCCTCCCGGATCATGCGGCCGCGCAGTCGCACTTGCGCCCACGCGAGCGGGAACTCGCGGCGGCATGCGGCGCAGTAGCCGCTCGGCTGCTCGCGCTGATGGCGCTCCCGCAGCGCTCGAAACCCGCTCGCCAGCCACTCGATCTTGCCGGAGAACTGGCTGCAGCCGGGGCACGATCCGTAGAGCGTGAGCTTGTACTCGAGAGGCGAAGAGCCCGGCGAGGATGGAGTGCGCGCGGACGGGCTCATCTTCGCCGCCGATTGTAACCGCCAGCGCGCAACATGCGGCAGGCTTGGCTCCCCCGCTCGCGCACGTAGGTTCGGGGGCCTCCCCAATCCCACCATTGGGACCGAGAAGGCCCCCGGGGGGGGCGGTATCGGTGGGCGTGTTCGCCGTTCGCGCTTCGCCAGCGCTCGAGCTCGGCGACGCTGCCGTATTCGTGTCTGAGCAGGATGTGTGCCGCTCGGCGGAAGCGGCCGACCGCGGTCGCAACCTACGAAACCATGAATGAATCCGGGTGAAAGAGTGTTGAACCGCCCGGGCAAGCCTCGCCGGAATCGAGGCGTTTTGACGACCCCCTGTCGATGGGTTGACGCAACGCAAGGGCCCTGGCCTGTGCACGCGCCGCTCGAATGCGCATACGCGAGTGACGTTTTGCGTCGGTAGCCGGTGACCAGAGTCGTTGACGGCACGTGGAGTCGGGTGAGCGCGTCGGGAGCTGATCGGGCTCGCAGTCGAGAATCATTCGTGGTTTCGGGTTGCTCGAGTCACATCGAGACATTTTGAGGCGTGGCGTGGAAGTTGCTTTGAAACGCCTGCGGCAACGTTCAACCGGGAGGATGGATGCGAAGACGATCACGATCGATCCATGTGCGTGGCCAAGCCGGATTCACGCTCATCGAGCTGCTGATCGTGATCGCGATCATCGGCATTCTCGCGGCCATCGCCGTTCCTCAGCTCTTGGGGGCACGCGAGAAGGCGTCGCATGCCACGTGCCTCACGGCGCTGCATCAGGTGGATGGCGACGTCGTCAACCGCTTGGAGTACTGGGAAGGTGTTGGCGACTCGGCGGCGGCCGACAAGGCCATCGACGACGTGATCGCCCTCACCACGATTCAGCCGCAGATCCAGAATCCCCGCAATCGCGGGCGCACGCCCATCGACCCCGGCTACGAAAAAGTGACGAGCACGAGCTACGTGCCTGCGGTCAACACGACCTGCAAAGTGTTTCTGTTCGACGCGACCTCGCTCGAGACCCCGCCGTCGCCGACCATCGTGCTGACCCAGTACGAGATGCGGGTGCGGTCGTACCGGATCGCGTTGCACTGAACGCCGCGACCTTCGGGTTTCGCGCAGCGCCCGGGGCCTCGGCCCCGGGCGCATTCGTTTCGGACAGGCCGTGGACGGTGAGGGGACGCGGGCTATACTCGGCGCCCCCTCGCGCCGCCGCACGCGGTGTGCGGTGAGCGTTGGGGGCGGTCGATCGTCTTGCGAGGGGTGGCCGTGCGTGATCTGATCCGCATGTGGAGCAACACCCGCATGATCGTGCTGGTGGCGATCTGCGCGGCCGTGTACGCCGCGATCCTCATCCCGTTCAAGCCCATTCCGCTCATTCCCGGTGTCACGGAGCTGAGGCCGGCGAATTCGATCCCCCCGATCGCGTCGCTGTTGTTCGGCCCCGCAGCCGCTTGGGGAATCGCGTTCGGTAACCTCATCGGCGACTTTTTCGGCACGCTCGGACCGGTGACCATCTTCGGGTTTCTCGGGAACTTCCTTCTCGGTTGGATTCCCTACCGGATGTGGCGTGCGCTCGACGGCACACCCGGGCCGTCCTTGCTCGCCGGTCGCCGGGGAG
>CAYVDO010000612.1:0-3249 GCA_964450125.1 uncultured bacterium | reverse complement strand
TCGCGTGGCTGGCGGCGCTCGCCACCCTGCTGGTGTCGAACCCGGCCCGATACGACGGACTCGACGACGGCGAAGCCGCCGTGTGCCCGTCGGACTCCTCCCTCGAAACCCCTTCCGCGGCCTGCGCCCCGGGGATTTCTCCTCCCAGGGTTTGCCCTGAGGCGCAGGCCGCGCCTTCCACCCGGCCGGTCATCTCGCCCCACATCGCCGCCGATCGCGAATCGGCACCGCGCACCGCTGACACTCCACCCCTCGCGACGTTGCTCACGCGTGAGCCGTCGCGGGGTGCCTTCGCCCTCGCTGAGGAAGCCGCCTACGCACTCGACCAAGCGGGGATCGCGCTGCGCGCGAGTGAGAGGCGCTACGCGATCGGCGCCGTCGACTACGACCGCCTCGCCACCCAGATCTCCGGCCTCGCGGCCGAGTTGCGCCGCACGTTCCGTCCCGACCTCGAAGCCCCCGCGTCGATCGCTCCTCCGGCCTTGCCCGTCCAGGTCGATGGACCGTTCTGGCGCGTCGGTGCGCCCTCCCCCTGACGCCCGCCGCGGGCGACCTGAAAGGAATCCGTCATGCACTCGAATCCGAATCGCTTCCGCCAACGCCCACTCGTTCGCGCAGTTCTCCTGGGTGTCGCATTGCTCGCACCCGTCGGTGCCCTCGCACAGACCTCCACCCTCACCTCGCTCCAAGAGGTCACCAACTTCTCGCTCAACACGCTCTGGACCGTCGGTATCCCTGTCGTCGGCGCGATCATCCTGATCATCGGCCTCGTCATGGCCCTCGCCGGGCGCATCGGGCTCGGCCTCACGATCCTCGCCGTCGGCGGGCTCATCGCCTGGGCCGGACCGCAATACCTCTCGTATTCCGCGGAGCGCGGCCAAGCCAACGCCACCATCTTCGCCCCTGGCAACTGACCCGGCGGGTCTCTCGATCGGGCGCGTTCCCTTCTGACGAAGACCGACCCGATGCCCACGTCATTCGCGGTTGCGGAATGGAGTGAACGATGACGACGCGGGACTTTCCGCTGCATGTCGATCGACCGATCGCCCCCGGAGGGGTGAGCCTGCCGGGCTGGGGAATCCTCGCGGTCGCGATCTACGCCTGCTTCTTCGTACTGCGCCTCGGTGCCTTCGGCGGTCCCGTGCCGGTGGCAATCCTCTACCTCGGGCTCCGGAAGCTCACGCGTCCGAACGACCGCGGCCTCGTGCGCCAGGTGCTTCACCACTACGCCGGCCTCGGCGGATGCGACGACGTCCTGCCGTCGGCCCGAAAGGCACCGATCCATGGACCGTGATCGATCCGACACTACGGGGGGCGCCCTTCTCGCCGACGGCTACGCCGCGGCGCACGACGCGCGATTCCTCGACGAAGCGACCGCCCTCGCCGAGGCCGTCGTCACCTGGAAGATGGTGACCCTCGTCCTGGCATTCGTGTCGATCGTGTGCGTGGTGGCACTCGCCCTCGTCGCGGTTCGTCCGCGTCCGGCCTACGTCACGCGTCTCGACGACGGGCTCATTCGGCCGAACGAAATCCGTCCCGACGACATCCGAGCCTTCGCGCGGGGCTTCGTCGAGCGAATCGCGACGTTGCGGCCGGACGAGCCGGCACTCGACCGGCACCTGCTCGAAGCGAGTCGCTTCGTCCATCCCCAGTTCCTCGAGCCCTGGATGGCGGTGGCGCGCGACCTCAAGACCGAGGTGCTCACCAATCGCAAGTCGCAGGTGTTCGATCCCGTCGACGACACAGTCCGGGCGGTCGGCTCGCACTGGGTGGTGCGGATCTTCGGGATGCGAAAGCGCTACCTCGACGACGACCCGGTCGGTCCTGAAACCGGCTGCTGCTACGAGCTCGAGGTGGCGACGGTGCGCCCCACGAGCACCTACCCGCGCCCCCTCACGATCACCCGGGTCGCGCAGCCAAAGGAGGCCTCGAACGCCGAATGCGCGGGCTCGACACCGGAGATGACACCGACCACCACGGGAGGTCATCCGTCATGAGTCGAGCGCAGCCGACTACGCAGCGGCGCTTCGCACGAACGGTGCGCGTCACCGTTCTCGTGGCGAGCGCGCTCGCGCCACGCCTCGCACGGTGCGAGGACGCAACCTTCAATGGCGCACCGCTCTCGATCGTGCTCGAGCCCGGCCGACTCACCGAGCTCGTCTTCCCGCGCGAGGTGCTCGATGTGGTCTCGGGCGACGAGATCCACGTCGCGACGCAACCCGGTGACGCCGTCGTCTACGTCCGGCCGGCACGACCCGCGTTCGAGACGAGTTTCTTCGTGCGTGTCGCCGGGGGCTATTCGGTGCCGATCGAAGTGCGCGAATCAACCGACGGGCATCCCACGGTGTCACTGCGCGTGGCCTTCGCGAAGAACGTCCGCGCACTCGAAGGCCTCGCCCGTGCCGAACCGGAGTCGTCGACGCACGCAGCGGCGACGAGCGCGGCCGACGGAGCACTCGCGTCCCCCCTCGCGCTGATGCGCGCCATGGTGCTCGGGGAGCCGCTACCCGGGTATTCGATCGTCGACGGAGGCCGCGCCGCCGAGCTCGAGCGGCCTGACCTCGGCGTTCGCCGGCTCGAAACGTGGGTGAGCCCCACGTGGGACGGCGTCATCGTCGAAGTCGAGAATCAAACCGACGCCCCCCTGGCGCTGGATCCGATGAGCTTTCAAGGCGTCGGCCCCACGGCACCGCGCTACGTCTACATCGAGTCCCCTGTCCTCGCGCCGCGCCCGACGCTCGCGAGCGCGACCGTCATCGGCGCGCACCGCACGCGCGTGATGATCGTGCGCCCCGCGGCTCGCCCCGCGGGGGCCGGCCGGATTCCGCGAAAGCCCCTTGCCGACACGACGCACTCCCCGGCCTCGAGCGCGTCTCCGCGTGTCGCGGCACCGGGCGGGACCACGGCCCCACGTACCGCGATCGCGACCCCTCGCACCGACGCAAGCGCGCCCGTCCCGTCCGCTCCGCGCGCCGCCGTACCGTCCCCGGAGATGCGCCCATGAGCGCCGGGGATCGCTTGCGGGCGCGATGGACCGACGTGCGGGACGGGGCCGAACGCGTGTGGCGGCGACCCACCGTCGACGCCGGCGGATTGCCGCCCGGCGGGGCGTCGCTGCCCGCCTTCCCGATCCGCGACTGGTGGACCACCCACCGTCCGCTGGCGATCGGTCTCGGCATCGCGGTGCTCGCCTTCGTCCTCGCCAGTGCGGCGATCCTGCGCGATCCCGGCACGGCGACCGAGCCGACA
>CAYVDO010000611.1:0-3268 GCA_964450125.1 uncultured bacterium | reverse complement strand
CCCGCGGCGCTGGATCCTCGACTTGCTGGCCGAGCAATGCGGCGAGCACGGGCCGGACTCGGCCTTCTGGGACGAGCTCTTCACGCGCGGCGAAGCCATCGTGCTCCTCGACGGTCTCGACGAAGCAGCGGATCCGTCCGTGCGCCCCGTCGTCCAGGAAGTGATTCGGGACCTGGCGAAGGGCAAGTCGTGGTCTCGGTGCCCGCTCGTGGTGACGAGCAGACCCATCGACACCGACGTGCTTCGCGGTGCGCTCGGCTTCGAGACCGTCACGGTCGACGAGCTGGCGCTGCCCGAGATCGACGAGTTCCTGTCGCGCTGGGTCGCGGTTCTCTACGGCGCGTCCAGCCAGGACGAGGCCGCGCTCCCCACGGAAGGGCGCGCGTACCTCGCGTCCCTCCGCGCGGAGATCACCGGCCGCGCGCGCATCCGCCGCCTCGCAGCGAACCCCGTGATGCTCACCTGCCTCTGCGTGGTCCACTGGAACGAACGGCAGATCCCCGAGGGAAAGGCACGGGTTTACGCCGCTGTCATCCGCTGGCTCGAGAACGCCCGCCGCGAGCTGCGCCAGGAGCAGGGTTACACGGAGCACTTCGCGCACACGGCGTTCGCGCTCTTGGCGCTGGCGATGATGGGACCCGACGGCAAGAAGCGAACCGCCATCGAGCTGGGCGAGGCGGCGCGGCTCATAGAGCCGCTGGTGCAGCGCACTTGGCCCGGAGACGATGCGCAGGCATGGCGGCGCCGCGCCATCGATTGGCTCCGCTTCGAATGCACGGGCCGCGGGATCGTGGAGGAGTGGAGCGGCGGCCAGGTGCGGTTCTGGCACCTCACGTTCCAGGAATTCTTGGCTGCCCAGCAGCTCGCCTGGATGGGCGATGGGGAGAACGGCGATGACGCCTGGTGGCCCATCGCGAGCCAGCATCTCGAAGATCCGCAGTGGCGGGAGACCCTCGAGTTTCTTCCCGGCTGCCTACTGGAAAACGGGCAGAGCCGCGTGGATCTGCTCCTCGAGCGGACGCTCGCCCATTGCCTCGATTCGGCAAAGCGCCCCGCCGGCGCACGACGCGACGGCTCCAGAGCCCGAATCAAGACCAAGCGGGGACGGAACGAAGAGCTAGCTGCCGCAGCACGCGCGGCGGGCCTGGTGGGCCGGCTCCTCTGTTACGTCGCCACCGAGGGATACACGGCACCGGCCGCACTCATGAAGAGCTACCAAGATGCCCTCGATCGTTCGATGGCGATCTTCACCATTGCGGGCGCTGCGCAAGTGCCGGTACGCGATCGAATCGCCGTGGCCGAAGCGCTCGGTCGCGGCGGCGATCCCCGCTTCCGTTCCGTCGAGCCGAAGCTGCTGCCGATCCCCGGCCATCCGAGCGTGCTCCTCGGCAAGTATCCCGTGACCGTGGAGGAGTACCGAGAATTCGTGGACGCCGGCGGTTACGGCAAACGCCGATTCTGGTCCGCCGAAGGCTGGCAGCTCAGGCAGCAACACGGCTGGAGCGAGCCGGGCTCGTGGGAGCAGCAGCTCGAGACCAGCAACCGTCCCGTGGTCGAGGTGTCCTGGTACGAGGCCGAGGCCTATTGCGCCTGGCGCACGGAAATGGAAGGCCGAGTGGTGCGGCTGCCCAGCGAGGAAGAGTGGCAGGCCGCGGCAACTCATCCTGCGGGCGAATACCCGTGGGGGGCCGAGCGGCCCACACCGGACCTCGCGAACTTCGATGCTGGAGAGGTCGGCCACGCCACAGCGGTTGGTATCTATCCGCGAGGCGCCGCGCCGGGCGGGCATCTCGATCTGGCAGGAAACGTGTGGGAGTGGTGCAGCGACGATCGCACCGCCGAGATGACCGCGGAGACTCTCAAGCGATTCGAGCGCGACGGGTATGGGCGGACCGTTCGGGGGCTGCGGGGCGGCGCCTTTTGGCACCCTGCCGTGAACCTGCGCTCGGCGCTCCGGCTCAGGCATCCGGCTGGCAACCGCCACCGCAGCATCGGCTTTCGCGTCGCCGCCTCCCCCGCGAGCACGGTGGATCCTTGAACCTTGGGCCGAAAAAGGGGGTCCAGGGGCGAAGCCCCTGGTCGCCACTTTTGTCGTTTCTTGTCGATCCGCCGACAAATTTGTCAGGTGAGAATGACAACCCTCGAACCGCAATCGGAATCAGCTTTCCGCGCTTCCATCGAACGCCCACAGCCCCCGGTACGACGCGATCGAGCGCCTGAGCTTCTCGATGTCGCCATCCAGCGCCAGCCGCCGCAAGCGCCGCCTCATCTTCGCGAGCACCTCATCCCCCGGCGCAATCGCCGCCCGAGACACCCGAAACCCCAAATACCGAAACCGGCCCGCCGCCCGATGCACGTCGGCGTTCGGATCCTTGAGCTCGAGTCCCCGCTCGCGCCGCAACCACTCGGCCACGGCTGCTCGCGCCTCCTCGAGCTGCGCGCGGCTCGCGCTCATCAGCGCCACGTCGTCCATGTAACGCTGCGCGTGCGGGATGCGCAGATCGCGCTTCACGTAGTGGTCGAGCCCGGCGAGATACACGTTCCCCCACCACTGGCTCGTCAGGTTCCCGATCGGCAAGCCGCATCTCGGGGGCGGGAACCCCGGCGGCAGCTCGAGGAGCCTCGCGACCTCCGCGTTCCGATAGATCCCGTCGCCTCCGGCGAGGATGATCGCGAACAGATCGAGCAGGCGGCGGTCCTTGAGCTTGCGCGCCAGGATCGCGAGCAGCCGCACGTGGTCGATCGACAGGAAGTAGCGCCGGACATCGAGCATGAGCACGTAGCGATGACGACGTAGCCCTTCCCGAAAGCAAAGCACTGCCCGATGGCTACCGCGACCCGGAAGACACGCGAAGGTCGTCTCGACGAAAGACCGGTCGAGCCGAGGAGCCACGACGCGATGGATGGCGTGGTGCACCACCCGGTCGCGGACCGGCGCCGCGGCGATGAGCCGTCGCTTCGGTTCCTCGATCCAGGTCAGACGATACGGTCCCGGTCGATACGTGGCCGCATCGAGACTCCGGTGCAGTGCGAGGACGTGACCGTCCGCCTCCGGCTCGAATGCGAGGACGGACGGCCGCGAGCGCTTCCCCCTGCGGAAGTCTCGCCACGCCCGCCACAGGTTCCGAGGCGACGTGACCTCCGCAAACAAGCGGCCGATGCGATTCATGGTCGGCGCCCAGCCGAGAGCACCTGCTCGAGAGAAGTAGGTGCCTGCTCAGACGGTCGCGCTCTCGCGCTACTGGAATGAGCAGGCGAATCGCTCGAG
>CAYVDO010000610.1:0-3319 GCA_964450125.1 uncultured bacterium | reverse complement strand
AGCGCTTCTACGACGAGCTCGGCGGCGCGAACGTGGGGACGTTCAACCAGCGCTGCGTCGCGGGCGGCGTCCCAGAGATCGTCCGGATCGCGGAGGGTTTCCACGAGAAATGGGTCGGCCGCATCGCCGACGCCATCGCCGCCCGCGGTGAGGCCCTCGCCGTGATCGCGATCGCTGGTCCATCTTCGTCGGGCAAGACGACATTCATCAAGCGGCTCAGCACGCAGCTGCTCGTCGACGGGATCCGTCCGGTCGGACTGTCGCTCGACGACTACTACGTCGACCGCGAGCGCACGGTGAAGGACGAGAACGGAGAGTACGACTTCGAGGCGTTCGAGGCGATCAACACGCCGCTTCTGCATGAGCAGGTAAGCCGCCTGCTCGCCGGCGAGGAGCTCGAGACCGCGCGCTACGACTTCGTCGCAGGGAAGAGCCTGCCGCATGGCGGCAAACGCCTGCGCCTAGCCAAGGGCCACGTGCTGCTCGTGGAGGGGATCCACGGTCTCGCGCCAGGCCTCCTCGACCGCGTCGTCCCTCGCGAACGGGTGTTTCGTATCTTCGTGCACCCCGCGCGGACACTGGCGTTCGACCGTCTGTACGTGCTCGCCCCCGACGACGTGCGGTTGCTCCGCCGCATCGTTCGCGATCGACATCAACGCAATTACGCGGCGGCGGAGACCCTGATGCGATGGCCCTCCGTCCGTCGGGGCGAGCTCCGCCACATCTTCCCGTGCCTCCCCGCCGCCGACGCCGTCTTCGACTCTGCGCTCGTCTACGAGGGCAGCGTCATGAAGACCTACGCCGAACGCTACCTGCTCGAGGTGCCGAGCTCCCATCCTGGCTTTACCGATGCCTATCGACTGCGCAAGCTGCTCGACCAGTTCGTCGCCATCCACCCGGACCACGTCCCGCCGACGTCCGTGATCCGAGAGTTCATCGGCGGCAGCGGCTTCGAATACTAACCCGGCACGACACCCCTGCCCGAACTCTGCATCCGCTGCACAGTCTCGTCCCCACGAACCGAGCCTGGCTCGCGCGCACTGCTCATCTGTGCTGCAGGATGCTATCGTTCGGGCGGCATGCAGATGCGGCCTCGAGGGGCTTCACGATGGTTGGCTGCGATCGCGGCGACGCTGCTCGCTTCGCTGATCGTGGCGGCATGTGCCTCCTTTAGAGAGTCCGGCACGCAGGCGCCACCGCCGGACGCGTCACCGACGGTCTTCGAGGACGCGGGCGCGCTCGGCCCGACGCCGAGCTGTGCGGGCCGCACCGGCACGGCAGTCGCGATCCCGATCTCTGACTCGGGTTTCGCCCTTCGGGCGAAACCCGAGTCGATCATGCAGCCCGGTTTGCTGCAGGTTGCACGCGATCGGATAACGAGCGTTCAGGTTGATGCAAGTTGTCGGAACGGTTGAATGGAACCAGAACGTCCCTGTCGGCGAGAGCACGGCGGGCGGTGCGGAGGATGTCCGCGAAGGAGAAGCCACGCTTGTGGGCGTACCAGGGCCGCACGGGCAGCGACGCGAGCGGGGTCCGGAGCGCGCCTTCGGCAAACCAGAGGACGAGGACGGTGTAGAGGAGCCCGACGAGCGGGGCAACTCGAAGGACGGCCGCGGCCTTGCGTGCCTGCGAATCCGCAAAGCCGAGGAGCTGTTTGGCCTCGCGGAAAAAGATCTCGATTCCCCATCTGCCGGCGTAGGTCTCAAGGACAGTCCCGACGTCGACAGAGGCGTCCGTCGTGAAGAAGACGCGGCAGCCGAGCCGCCCCGTCGTGCATTCGACGATGACGATGCGGAGCATGCGCGTGCCCGTCGCGCGGTACCACTGCGCAACGAGGGTCTTGTAGCGGACGGTGGTGACCCGCCCGTAAAGCGTGGCGATGGTCGTGCGCCACGGCGTGCGGCCATCGCGCGCGATCATCTCGGGCTTGCGCAGGACGCGGCCGCGCTTGCGCGGTCGCCCGCCGCGGTTCGATTTCGACGACGGCGGTGGCGGCGCCTCGGTGAGCACCGCGTCCGGCCGCATCGAGCCGAACAGCACGACGTGCTCCGGTATGCCTCGCATGACCGTGTCGTTGCAGTAAGCCGAGTCGGCCGCGACTTCGATGCGATGCTGGCCGACCCAGCCTCGGAGTACGTCGAGCATCTCGCGCGCCAGCTCGGTCTTCTTCTTGTAAGGAGCCTGCTTCTTCTCGCACTCCTTCAGGTTGCGATAGAGGCGGAAGAGCACCGGAAGCGCCCAAGTCCGCGTCGAGAACGGCAGGCGAACGACGACGGCCAGAACCACCCAGCAGTGGCCGAAGGTGAAGATGCGACAGAACTTTGTCGACCGCACCGGATCGAGGTGGCTGCCGATTCCGAACACATGCGGCCCTTTCTTCGGCGCGATCGTGTCGTCGATGACGACGCGCACCGTCTCCTCGTCGAACCATCGTCGCAGGCGGTGGAACACGTTCCGGCCGAGGACATCGGGGCTCCATGCGCCTCGCGAGAAGAAGCGGTGGAACGCCTCCCAGTGACGCCGCGCCGAGACGTCGGTCACGACGAGCGCCTCCGTCACCGCACGAGGCCCCTGCGAGAGGATCCACCCGGTCGCGATGACGACAAGGTTGCGGAATCCCGGTTTGGTCACTCCGTAGCGGAAGCAGTCTTCCCAAAGCAGCCGCAAGCTGCGAAAAGCATCGGTAGGCATGGGCTCCTGATGGAGGTGGTTGGCCTGGTAACCGCCAGCTCTATCAGCGAGCCCTGCTGATTAACATCGGGACGTCGCGCGCACGCGCGACATCCCAATTCGTCAGCCGTACGGCGTCAAAGCCGTGCGCCGAGGCGATGGAGCATCCCCGCGACGCGATCGAGTATGGCCTCGACCGGCGCGACCTCGTCGGCGCGAACGTAACCCCAGGCTACGGCGACGCGGAGAGCGGCGCGCACCTCCGAGTTTGAGCCAGCGGCGGTGCAGAACCGCGCGCGGCGATTTCCGCCGTCGCTACGGTTCCCCTCGCCAATGTTGAGGGCGATGGAACTCGCCGCGGAGCGAATCTGCTCGGCGAGATCCTTGTCATACCGACGTATGCGCGCGACGAGCGGGGCCAGGCGCTCGATGGCGGTGATGGTGAGATCGAGAACGAGGAAGGGCGGGCGCTGTTGCATGCTCGTTTCCAGCGAAAGAACCGTGACGCGCCTCAGCCTCCCGGCCTTCGCTCCACACGCGCCTCGCGCGGCGCGGCACGGTTCTTTCGCGTCGTGCATGCAACAGCGCCCGCCCGACGGGACTCAGCGGTCGTTCGAATCCGACGTCCGAGGTCCGATTCGGATGTCCG
>CAYVDO010000609.1:0-3358 GCA_964450125.1 uncultured bacterium | reverse complement strand
CAGCGCGCCGTCGAGGACCGGAACGCCACGATCAAGGCCGGCGGGCTCGTCATGCGCGATGTCGATTACGTCATCGTCATGCAGGTAGGCTCGAAAGACACGGCCGAGAAGGAAGCGCTCGACTGGTTGAATGACCTCGATCGCCTGGCGCAGAACGGAAACTACCCGATCGAGTGGGCACAGCACTTTCGCCGTCAGTACGAATCGTGGAAGGCAGGCCACGAGGTTCCTGAACTTGGGCTTTCGGTCCGGCAGTGGCCATCGCTCAGTAAGGCGCAGGCAGAGAACCTGCTCGCAGCGGGCGTGCGCACGGTCGAGGACGTGGCGACCATGAACGAGCAGACCATGCAGCGCGTCGGCATGGGCGCCCGGGAGCTGCAGCGCAAGGCGCGGGCCTACGTCGACAGTCGTGAGACCAACAAGGCCGCGGAGCAGATTGCGGCGCTGCAGGCCGAAGTCGAGAACCGCGACGCCACGATCACGGGCCTCGAGCAGCGCCTCGCCAAGCTCGAAGCGGCGGCGGAAGGTGGGAAGCGGCGCGCATGAACCTGCTGGCCTTGGTGCGAGCCGCCTGCGCAGAGCTCACGCTCCCGCAGCCGAGTGCCGTCGTCGGGTCCACGGACACGACGGCGATACAAATGCTCGCCCTGGCCAACTCCGAGGGACGCGACCTTGCGCGGCGCTATGGGTGGCAGGCACTCACGCGCGAGGCGGCCTTCACGACGGTTGCGGCCGAATCGCAGGGCACGCTCGCCTCGATCGTCGGCGGCTCGCAACTCCTGCGCTACATCGTCAACGAGACCATCTGGAACCGCACGACCGGCGAGCCGGTGCTCGGGCCGCGTTCGGGCGGAACGTGGCAGTCGTACAAGGCGCAGACCTTCACGAGCCCGTTTGCGGAGTACCGCATTCGCGGCAATGAACTGCTCTTTCTGCCGGCGCCGATCGCAGGGCAGACGTGCGCGTTTGAGTATGTCTCCCGTTATTGGCTCACGGACGCTGGCGGTTCGACCTATCGCGATGCGTTTGCGGTCGACACCGATGTTCCGCTTGTCGATGACGAACTGATGCTTGCGGGCATTCTCTGGCGATGGCGCAAGGCCAAGGGCTTCGACTACGCGGAGGAACAACTCGCCTACGAGCGCCAGGTGGCTGACGCGATGGCGCGCGATGGCAGCAAGCCAACGCTCGACCTGGGCGGACCGCCGCCGAGCGATGCGCCGGTAGCGATTCCACGGCTGATCGGCTCATGAGGCAGGCAGCGCTCCGCAGGCCTTTCGGAGCACACCGCTCGCAGTCGGCCTCGCTGCCGCCTCCGATCGGCGGGCTCAATGCGCGCGACTCGCTCGCGAACATGAAGCCAGAGGATGCGATCCTGCTCGATAACTGGTTCCCGCGCACGACCGACGTGGCGGTGCGTCGCGGCTACGTCTCGCATGCGACCTTTACCGGAAACTGCGAGACCGTGATCGTGTATGCGGGGCTCACCGCAACTAAGGTGTTCGTCGCAGTCGACACCACGAATGACGCGATCATTGATGCAACGGCGGGCGGTGCAATCTCGACGCCCGTGGTCGGCGGTGCGGGCCCGACCGTGCAGGCGCTCACCTCGCCACGCTTCGACTACGTGAACTACGGCACGCCAGGCGGGCAGTTTCTCTCGCTCGTGAATGGCGCGAACACACCGCTCCAGTACGACGGGACGACGTGGAGCGCCTCGACCATGACCGGCGTCACCACCTCGACGCTCTTCACCAATGCCGTCTATGCCGAGCGCCTGTGGTTCGGCGCCAAGGACACGTTCAACGTCTGGTATCTCGGCGTCCGCTCGATCACGGGCGCGCTCACGCAGTTGAACCTCGGGAGCCTCTTCAAGCTCGGCGGCTCGCTCAACTCCATCGTGACCGTGACCGACGCGGCCGACACGCTCACTGACTACATTGCATTCGTCTCGACTGAGGGCGAAGTCATCGCCTTCACTGGCACGGACCCCGCGAGCGCAAACACCTGGCGCATGGCCGCGCATTTCCGCATCGGCCGGCCCGTCTGCAAGGGCCAGCGCGCCTGGTGCAAGTACGGCGCCGATGCGCTGATCGTGTGCGCCGATGGTGTGGTCTCGCTGCGCCGGGCGATCGCGACGGATCGCGCCGAGAACGCGGCGAGTGTGAGCGACAAGATCCGCAACCTCGTCAATGCGGATGTGGCGGTGAACGGGACGCGCTTCGGCTGGCAGATCGAGGTCCACCCGACCGGCTCGAAGCTCATCGTAAACGTGCCGACCGCAGAGGCGAGTTCATCGCGCCAGTACGTCATGAACACGCAGAGCGGCGCGTGGTGCCGCTTCACCGGTTGGAACGCCTTTGCCTTCGGGATTGCCAAGGACACGCTCTATTGGGGTGGGGCCGGCAAGCTCGTGGTCGCGGACTCAAGCGCCGAGGACGGCACCGCTGCGATCGCGACCGATTGTCGCCAGGCGTTCAACTACTTTGGCGCCCGCGGCAAAACGAAGCTCGTTCACATGCTGCGGCCGATCCTCGCGATTTCCGGGCAAGCCGAGGTCGCGGTCGGCATCGACACCGACTACGCCGAAAACGGCGGCATGGCCTTCCAGACGATCAGTGGCGGGGCGGGCGATCCATGGGGCGGGCTCTGGTCTGCCGTCTGGTCGCAGGCCGCAACGATCTATCGCCGCTGGTTCAGCGTGGCGGGCGAGGGCTTTGCGATCGCGCCCAAGCTGCGCACCAGCACCGACGGCGTCGAGGTTGCGTGGTCGGCGACGGATTGCGTCTACGAGGCCGGAGGCCGCTTGTGACATGGCAACTCGTCCTCGATCAACGCGAGCGCTGCGGGGAGTGGGCGAGGGCGCGCATTCCCTACGTGCCGTCTTGGGGCGACTGGTATCAGGCGATCGGCCTCGAGCGCGACGGCGAGCTCGTGGCGGTCGTGGTCTACAACTGCATGAGCGAGTGCGACATCGCCATGCACATTGCCGCGGTGCCAGGGCGCCGCTGGATGACGCGGCAATTCTTGCGTGCGGCATTCCGCTACCCGTTCATTCAACTCGGTTGCCGGCGCGTCTCTGGCTTCGTGCCAGTGACGAACTTGGACGCTCAGAGATTCGACGAGCACCTGGGTTTTCGCCGCGAAGGGCTCATGCGCGAAGCGCTGCCGAACGGCGAGGACGTGATTGTGTACGGGATGCTCGAACGAGAAAGCAGGTGGCATAGATGAAGGTTTACACACGCGTCGTGATCGACATGGCGACGAGCGAAGTGCTCGAAGCGGACTGCTACGAGTACGAGGGCCCCGTCGCCAAATGTAAGAAGGGCGGCAAGGCGCCAAAGGCGCCGGACCCCAA
>CAYVDO010000608.1:0-3360 GCA_964450125.1 uncultured bacterium | reverse complement strand
GGCGACCGGTGGGCGCGGCATGGCTTCCATCCTCGCCAACGTGATCGAGGCGCTCATCGGCGCGGTGTTCCTGGATGCCGGCTTCGAGGCCGCGAGCGCGGTGGTGCGACGGCTCATCGCCGACCCGTACGCACGCTTGCAGGCTGGGGACGCCCTCGCCGATCACAAGACCCACTTGCAGGAGCGTTGCCAGGAGGAGATGCGCGAGACGCCCATCTACCGAGGCGTCGGCGAGTCGGGCCCCGACCACGAGAAGGTCTTCGAGGTCGAGGTCGAAGCTGGCGGCGAGGTGCTGGGACGCGGCCGTGGCCGCAGCAAGAAGGAGGCGGAGCAGATGGCCGCGTGGGACGCGCTGGAAAGCGCGCGGTTGCGTGGTGGATTCGGAGCATCGGCGCTCGCGAGCCCCCCTCCCGCCGCGACGCCGGATCGAGGTGATGCGTGAACGACGGCGATGCGACCACGCACCGATCGGGCTTCGTCACGCTGGCAGGGCGAACCAACGTCGGGAAGTCGACTTTGCTCAACCGGATCCTCGGCACCGATGTCGCGATCGTGTCGCGCAAGCCGCAGACCACGCGTACCCGCATCCTCGGCGCGCACCACTTCGCCGGAGGTCAGGTGGTGTTCGTCGACACGCCCGGATTGCACGAGCCGGAGCGCGAGCTCGGCAAGCGCATGCTCGCCACGGCGCACGCCGCAATCGCGGATTGCGACGTGGTGCTGGTCGTCGCGGACGCACAGCGCAAACCAGCTCCCGCGGAGGCCGAGATCGTGCGTCGGGCGGGGACGCGACCGCTGGTGCTGGCGCTCAACAAGGTCGACCGAGTGGAGAAGCCGGCGCTCTTGCCACGCATCGCCGAGTACGACCGCATCGCTGCATTCCGTTCGATCCACCCGATCTCGGCAACGACGGGGTTGGGCGTCGCCGAGCTGGTAGACGCTCTCGAGCGGCTCATGCCCGACGGGCCGCCTTACTTCCCCGAGGGGCTGGTGACCGACCTTCCTGACTCGTTCCTCGCTGCCGAGCTGATTCGTGCGGAAGTGATGGAGCGGACGGGCCAGGAGTTGCCGTTCAGCGTCGCGGTGAAGGTGAATGCGTGGAACGAGCGCCCCGAGCGGGGTGACGTGGTGATCGCCGCCGCGATCCTCGTGGATCGCAAGAGCCAGCAGGGGATGCTGGTGGGCAGAGGTGGGCACAAGGTGCGGGAGATCGGCAGTGCGGCGCGCAAGGCGCTCACGCGTCGCTTCGGTTGCCCGGTGCACCTCGAGCTCGAGATCGACACGGCGGAAAACTGGACGCGCAGTGGACGCGCGCTCGATCGCTTCGGCTACACGGATCCGAGCAGCGAGGACGACGCGTGAGCGGCGCCGCGCGATTGCCTTTGGTGGCGTTGGTCGGCCGTCCGAACGTCGGCAAGTCGACGCTGTTCAACCGTTTGGTGGGGAGGCGCAAGGCTGCGGTCGCGCCGATGCCGGGGCTCACCCGCGACCGCATCTACGACGAGGCGGAGTGGCTGGGCCACCGCTTTCGCGTGGTGGACACCGGCGGGTTGGATCGGGCGGCGACCGAGCACTGGATCCCGTTGCTCGAGAAGCAGACCCGCGCGGCCATCGAAGAAGCGGACGTGATCCTCTGCCTGCTCGACGCGCGCGAGGGGCTGACGACTGCCGATCGCGAGGTCGTCGACCTGGTGCGACGCACCGGCAAGCCTGTGGTGTATGCGGCCAACAAGGTCGACTCGCCGAGTCAGCTCGATTGGCTGAGCGAGCTCAGCACCCTCGGCCTCGATCCGTTGGTTCCGATCAGCGCCGAGCATGGGGTGGGTGTGGAAGACGCGGTGGAGGCGGTGCTGGCGCTCGCCCCGGCGCCGCCCGCGGCGCCCACCGAGCTACCCGACGACGTGATCCGGGTGGCGATCGTCGGCCGGCCCAACGTCGGCAAGTCGAGCTTGCTCAACAAGCTCGCCGGGCTCGAGCGAGCGCTGGTCGATTCCAAGCCGGGCACCACCATCGATCCCGTGGACACGCTCATCGAGTACGAGGGGCGTTCGTATCTGTTCGTGGACACCGCCGGGATCCGTCGCCACAAATCGTCGGCGCTCGCCGCCGAGTCCATCGGAGTCACGCTCGCGTTTCGCGCGATCGAGCGCTGTCAGGTGGCGCTGGTGCTGCTCGATGCCACCGACGGCGTGACCGCCGGTGACGTGCGCGTGGCGGGGTTCGCCGAGGAGCGCGGAACCGCGGTGGCCTTGGTGATCAACAAATGGGACCTCGTCGAGCCGAAGCCCGAGAATCCCGAGGCGTGGCAGCGGGAGGTGCGCAAGCGCCTCGGATTGCTGGAGCACGCGCCGATCGTCACGCTCTCGGCCAAGACCGGGCAGCGCGTACAGCGCCTGTTCGCGCTCGTCGACCGGCTTTACGCCGAAGCATCGAAGACCGTCTCGACCAGCGAGCTGAATCGCGTGCTGCGCGAAGCGCTCGACCGCAACCCACCGCCGCTCGAGGGCCGTCGGCCAGTGCGGATCTACTACGGCGTGCAACGGGGTCACCTGCCGCCGCGCTTCTTGCTCTTCTCGAACCGGCCGCAATCGATCTTGGTGAACTACAAGCGCTACCTGGCGCGCCGGCTCCGCGAGGCCTTCGGTTTCGAAGGAAGCCCGGTGTGGATCGACGTGCGCGCGCGTCCGCGGGGTCGGCGGGCGCGGGACGGTGCGGGCGACGTCGAGCTTCCGACCGACGCGGACGTGGCCAACGCGTTCGACGCGGATGGGGAATGAGCCTTTCCGCGGTGCCCGCGCGGCTCGCTGCGCTGTCGCGCTTCGTGCCTTCGGCTCGCGTTGACATGCTTCGGGGCGGAGGGCTATGACTGCGGCTCTCTCCGCGCTCGAGTGCGCTTCGTCACACGGGCGGCTCGCGAGTGCGATCGGTACGATGACGACTCCCGCCCTGCACACGAAGCGCATCACCAAAGTCGGGCCGTTCCTCGTGCTCACCGATGCGAGCCGGTTGCCTCGCTCGGTCATCACGACGCTGGTGCAGCAGGACGGCGAAACGGTGAACGAAGTGAGCCGTTACCTGCGCGGCGGCGAGCTCGCCGACGGCGCTGCGCTCCAACGCTGGATCGACAGCCAGCATTTCGGCCTGGTGGAAAAGCTCGAGAGCCGCCGCGCCGAAGTGGTCGAGCTCAAATGTCCGGCGTGCGACGTGGCCATGCGCGTCAAGGTGCCCGCCGTCGACGACGGCAGCCTGATGGTGGTGAATTGCGGGGCGTGCGGCGCCGGGTTCGTGTCCGACACCGTCAGCATCCGGGCGGGAATGGTGCACGCGGCGGTGGATGCACCGAGCAGTGCTGCGCTCAGC
>CAYVDO010000607.1:1033-3363 GCA_964450125.1 uncultured bacterium | reverse complement strand
CCAACACCATCCTCGATCCGGCGCCGGACATCGTGGGCGTGCAGGAAGCCCTCTACAACCAGGTTTACGACCTCACCGCGCGCTTGCCCGGCTACGCCTTCTACGGCGTGGGGCGCAACGACGGCCACAACCTCGGCGAGTTCTCGGGAATGTTCTACCGGTCGGACCGGTTCACGCGCTTCGATCAGGGCACGTTCTGGCTGAGTGACACACCCGACGTTCCGGGCACCGTGTTTCCGTGTTCCGGCTCGATCCGCATCGCGAGCTGGATGAAGCTCCACGACGCCGAAAGCGGGCTCGACTACTTCGTCCTCGACACCCATTGGGACAACGCGTGCCAGAGCTCGCGCGAGCAATCCGCTGTGCTGGTGCGGCAGAAAATCGACGAGCTCTCGGGCGGGCTGCCGCTGATCGTCATGGGCGACCTCAACGCGGGAGAGAACAGCCTGGCCGTGAGCACGTTGCGTGGTGCCAACGATCCCGGCGGTTTTCAGCTCGGCGACAGCTACCGCGACGTGTATCCGAGCGCCGGACCGGACGAGGCGACGTTCCACGGCTACAGCGGTGAAACCGCAGGCTCGCGGATCGACTTCGTGCTTCACAGCGCCGAGTTCACGCCCACGGCGGCGGCGATCGTCCACACCGGCTTCTCGTGCGGCTATCCGTCGGACCACTTCCCCGTGAGCGCCACGTTCACGGTGGCCGATGCACCAGGTGCGAGCGCTCGCGTCAGCGGCACGGCGAGCGCGACAGCGGCGGTCGTCGATCCGTGCATCCCGAATTGCACCGGCTGCGGCGGCAACGTCACACCCGCGAGCCGCTCGGCAACCACACCGTTCGCCGCAGCCGCGGCGCTCGGCTTACTCGCATCGATCGCGGTGGTGCAACGCCGCCGTGGTCGCGGGATGGTTCGACACCCGTAGCTCGCGGCGACGGCGAGTCCGGCACTCGTCGCCGACCTCCTCCTCGCCCTCAGGAGCTCGATCCCATGCGCTCGCTTCGTTCGTTGCCTGCGTTCGTCGCGGTGATTCTCGCCGTGCTCACCGGGTGTCACACCATCGAGAGCATCGAGCCCGCGCGGAGCTGTGTCGGCAACGTGGTCCGCATCCGCGGCGAGAACTTCGGCTTCACCCAGGATGCGAGCCAGGTGTTCTTCGGCGACGTCGAGGCGATCGAGGTGCGCGGCTGGTCACAGACGGCGATCGACGTGGCGGTGCCCGAAGGCGCAGTGACAGCACCTGTGCGCGTGGTGGCGCTCGGCGAAACACAGAGCTCCGTCGACGACTTCGTGGTGACGAGTGGTGCCCTCGCCTGCCGCGGCTCGATGATCCCCGGACCCAGCGAGTACGGCTACGACGCCGAGCTCGAGTCGCTCGCGCGGAAGTACGACCGGCAATTCCACGTGTTCAACGCCGCACCCATGGCCATCAACGCCGACCTCACGGTGGCGAACGACCGCGTCGCCGATCGTGAATTGATCCGCTCCTTCCTGCAGGAGACCGACGGTTGGGATTTCAACGCGTACGCCGGCAAGTCGATCTACGACACCGTCAGTGGCTGGGCGAAGACCGCGGGGCTCTACGCCGGCGTGGGGATCGCCGCCGACGCGTATCGCTACGGTGTGCTGCGCGACGAGGGTTATCCGGAGAACGAGACCGCGCGAGCGCGGCAACACTTGCTCGCCGCGCTCGACGCGCTGCATCTCGCAGTCGCAATCACCGGCGTCGACGGAGTGATCGCGCGTGGCTTTCATCGCCGCGACATCCCCGGCGACGGCGTGAACCAGCAGACCACCCCGCTCTTCGACGAACGCGGCAACCCGCTGCCTCCGGAGAAAAACAACGGCACCTGGCGCGAAGACAACTCGGGCGGGCTCTTCCCCAACTACATCTGGGAAGACTCGTGCAGCCGCGACCAGTTCATCGGCTGGGCGGCCGCCATG
The DNA here is from genome assembly GCA_964450125.1 of uncultured bacterium. GTDB lineage: Bacteria > JADJOY01 > JADJOY01 > JADJOY01 > JADJOY01 > JADJOY01. Next base: position 1,421 of record CAYVDO010000607.1, on the reverse strand, counting down.
GGCGCCACGTGGGAAGTGATCGCCGCCGATCCCACCTTCGGCGACGACGTGCGCGCGCGATTGCAGACGGACGCAGCGGCGCTGGGGCGCATGCTCTCCACCGTGCAAGCGAGCGGCTACGACCTCGAGATCCAGGACGCCGACGGCCGGCCCACCTTCCACGCGTACTTGAACGAGAACGCCTTCGACCGGATCTACCTGCCGTTCCTACCCTTCAAGGACGGCTTCTACTCGGCGATGTCGCTCGGAATCATCTCCTCGTTCGCCTACGTGAGCGGCGATCCCGCGCTGGAGAGCTACCTCTACGACCAGCTCATCGGCGTGCGCCGTTTCGGCGACATCGTCGCCGCGAACCTCGTGGGCGTGGACGTGGGCTACCAGACGAACT
>CAYVDO010000607.1:0-1023 GCA_964450125.1 uncultured bacterium | reverse complement strand
GCCGTGAACATGGTCGGACAGGGCTTGCTGATGGCCCAGCGCTACGTCACCGAGCCTGGCGCGCGCACCGACCTCATCACCAGCTTGAAATGGAAGTTCTATTCGAAGCCGGGAACGCGACAGCCCATCGAACAAGGCCAGACACTGTATGACTTCATCTACTCGGCCGGCAGCGCCGACGCCTCCGCATACACGCCCTTCCCTCGCCGCCCCGATGCCGAAGCACTCGCCAAGGGCATTGCAACCTTGAAGGCTTTCCCGGAGCCACCCTTCTGGGACATCGCCCGCACCAACTGCGACGACGACGAAATCGCCTCCGGCTCCTGTGTCGCGGAGGATGGGACGCCTCTCGACTTGCTCGGGTATCAGGGCCGCGGTGACACCCTCATCGCCGTCCAGCCCATTCCCATGCGGATTCGTCCGCCCAGCAACTACTTCTGGCGATCCAATCCCTACGAGCCCAACGGCGGAGGCGACGGCAGCCGCCTCATCCCCGGCGTCGACTTCCGGTACACGTACTGGTACGGGAGGTGGGTGAAGTGAGGGCCGGGGGCGACCACACCGCATGCCGAGGAGGATGTGGCTACGGGCCCGGTGGATGGATCCGGGGTAGCGGATCTTTCCAGAGTTGCGACGCGATGGAGGGCGATCGGTGCGAACGCCGCGACGCATAGCACCCAGAAAAGCTGGCGGCGTTCCATTTCCGCATGCCTGAATTCTCCGGGTTAGTGTCCCGGCCGTGCCACGCTCGCCGGATGCGTGGCCGCAAAGTATGCGTGCGCATCGAGAAAAAAACTGTCGGATACAAACTGGAAGGCGTCGGCTTCGCTGTACGTGAACCAGTTTATCCAAGCGAAAGGAAGCAGTCCGATCCACAGTCCAGCCTTGCGCGTAATATCATAGATGTATGTTTCGCGCTTTTGCCCCCACGACCCACGACCACGACCCACACCCCACGACTGGGTGCCTACCCACGACTGGGTGCCACCCACCTTCTTGTACCCCACGACACCCACGACTGGG
>CAYVDO010000606.1:0-3384 GCA_964450125.1 uncultured bacterium | reverse complement strand
GGCCGCGCCGGGCGGACGAATGCTATAGATTCGCGCTCCCCCGCGGTCTCGCTGGCACCGTGGGCGAGACCCCGATCAGGAACGAGCCATGAACTATCGGACCATCCTCTACGAGGTCGCCGAGCAAGTCGCGACCATCACGCTCAATCGGCCCGAGTCCCGCAACGCCATCAGCCCGCTGATGATCAACGAGATCATCCACGCGCTGGAGCGTGCCCGCGCCGACGACGAGGCGCGCGTCATCGTGATCACGGGCGCTGGCAAGGGCTTCAGCGCCGGTGGCGACCTCGGCATGATGGGCGGCGGCGGTGCCAACGACGGCGACGGCGAGACCGTGGAGATCAAGTACGGCTTTCCGGCGCTCAACCTCGCGTTCGCCCGCAACCAGAAGCCGACGATCGCCAAGGTGAACGGTCACGCCATGGCGGGCGGGCTGGGACTGATGGTGGCGTGCGATTTCGCGATCGCTTCCGACAGGGCCGAATTCGCCACACCCGAGATCAACGTCGGCCTCTTCCCGATGATGATCATGGCCAACATCTTCCGCAACGTGCCGCGCAAGCGTGGGCTCGAGCTGGTGCTGCTCGGAGAGCGCATCGACGCCACGGAGGCCGAGCGCATCGGCCTCATCACGCGCGCCGTGCCCGCGGCGGACCTCGATGCCGCCGTCGAGACGCTCGCCACGAAGCTCAAGGCGAAGAGCCCGGCGATCTTGCGGCTCGGCCTCGAGGCGTTCTACGCACAGCAGGACATGGCGCTCGAGGAGGCCCTGCCGTATCTCGAGAAGATGCTGGGGCGCTGTTTCGAGACCGAGGATTTTCGCGAGGGCGTGGCGGCGTTTCTCGAGAAGCGCGCGCCACACTGGAAAGGGAAGTGACGGAATGCGCTACGACGTCTTCGGTGTCGGCAACGCCATCGTCGACCTGCAGCTCAAGGTCGACGACAAGTTCCTCGATCACATCCGCGTGGCCAAGGGGCTCATGACCCTGGTGGATGCGGACCGGCAAGTGGAGATCCTGGGCACGCTCGCGGACCACGCGGTCTCGCGCTGCTCGGGCGGCTCGGCGTGCAACACGGTGGTCGGCGTCGCGCACATGGGCGGCACCGGGGCCTACGCGTGCAAGACCGGCAACGACGATCTCGGCGAGTTCTACGTCAGCGACCTGCGCCACCTCGGCATCGCCGTGCCCGTGGCCCCCACCGACGGCATCACCGGCACGTCGGTCATCCTCATCACTCCCGACGCCCAGCGCACCATGCTCACGCACCTCGGCATCTCGTCGAAGCTCGACGCGGCGGATTTGCCCGCCGACGAGATCGCGCAGAGCGAGTACCTCTACGTGGAGGGCTATCTCTTCCCCGGCGAGGAAACGCGCGCTGCGGCGCTCAAGGCGATCGAGATCGCGAAGAGCCGCGGCGTGAAGGTCGCGCTCACGCTTTCGGACGCGTGGGTGATCGGCACCTGCCGGACGCTCTTCTGGGAGCTCATCCGCGGCCCCGTGGACCTGTTGTTCGCGAACCGCGAAGAAGCGCACGCGTTGGTCGGCACCGACGATCCCATCGAGTGCGCGCGCACCATCCACCGCCATGCCACCAACGTGGCGCTGACGCTGGGCGTCGACGGCTCGCTCCTGATGCACGGCAACGAGGTATTCCCCATCGAGGGTGTGCACACCCACGCCGTCGACACCACCGGTGCCGGCGACATGTACGCAGCGGGAGTTCTCTACGGCCTCACCCACGGCTTGAGCTGGCAGCAGGCAGGACGGCTGGGCTCGCACGCTGCCGCGAAGGTAGTCGGCCAGATGGGCGCGCGCTTGCCGCGTCCGTTCACCGAAGACGAAATCCGCGCGATGGCGGGTTGACGGGGTGTTGATAAATGCCCCTCAACACCCCTGGACGTTTCCCCGGGGGTCTTTTCCAGACCCCCGCCCCCAAGTCGACTCGCTGCGCTCGTCGGCGCGCCGCTGGCGCGTGCCGCTTTCGCCAGTCTGCCAAGTTGGCGCGGCAACGCGCTGCCTCGCTGCTGGCGAGGGCGAGTATCATCACCTGGCGCATGGCTCCGCGCACCATTCGACGATGAAAGGAAGGCATTCATGGCGACGTTGAAGGAGCTACTCGCGAATCCGGGAGTGCGGCTCGCCGAGGTGACGAAGCATCTCGACGGGCTGAGCCGCTCGGAACGCATCCTGGAGTGCATGACCCTCGGCCGGCGCGCCCAGGAGCGCCTGTGGCAGATCGCCGAGCACAGCCAACCGCTCGACCTCGACTACCTCGTACCGAGCAGCGCAGCGCCGCTCGATCCGTATCCCTTCGAGGGCAAGAACTCGCTGCCGGTGTTCACGCGGTTCCAGAAGGTCTTCTACCGAACCAACGAAGGAACGATCGGCGGCTACAACAACTCGGCCGTCGGCCCGGTGGTCGGCCCGGGGTATTACGTGACGCACCTCTGGGATGCGCGACCGGGAGAGCTCGCCGTCGACTATCTCCAGGTGCCCAAGTCGAAGCCGGCAGCGTGGCCGGCGATCAAGCCGAACGACGTCGCCGTGAGCCAGTTCGTTTATGGCGGCATGGTCGACTTCCTACGCTGGGTCAGCGACGACGTGGTGATCGGACGCGCCTACAAGAAGGGCCAGGACCCGATGCCCAACTGGTTCGTGCTGTGCCGAACCCGGCCACGCGCCTGAGGCCGCCGCCGTGCGAGTCGCCGCGCAACAACTGGTTCGTTTGCCCGAAGCCGAGCTCATGATCCGCATGCGCGCGGGTCACGCACCGCGCATCGAATCGCTGGTGGGGTGGGAGTTTCGCGGCTTCAACGTGCCCGCGGTGACCGGGCTCCTGGGCTTCCAGAAGTTCAAGAAGGGCTTCTACCTGCGGCCGGACGAAGACGCGTCCGCGGGACGCTGCCACGGCTACAACGTGGTGGTGCTGCAGAACGAGCTGCACCAGCCGTGGTTTCCGCGACCTTCGGAGGCGAGCCCCAAGCGCCATGGCTTCTACGACGTCGGTCCCGTGCCGGCGACCGGGATCCATCGCCTCTACCCCAACGCATTGCTGATCGACTACGGCGTGCGCGAGAACCACTCGCTCAACCCCGAGCGTCTGATTCGCGACTACTTGGTTCAGCCGGACCCCGACGATCCCGACGTGTTGCTCGGGTACGCCACCGTCGCGCTGGGGTTCACGATCGTGCAGTTCGGCTTCTTCGTTCTCGATCGCGATCAGCCACCCGTCGGTTTCGTGCCGCCCACTCGCTGAGCAAGACACGGTCTCGCCGGACGAGCGGCCGACGGGTCTCCACGCGCGCCGGCGATCACTCCGCGAGCCGGCAGGCGAGCCGCGAGCGAAGCGACGCGACTCGGGGGTGGTGCCCCGTTCGGATTC
>CAYVDO010000605.1:0-3396 GCA_964450125.1 uncultured bacterium | reverse complement strand
GCACGTTGGCGGCGACGGTGCCGGTCAGCGGCTTCCGGGCGACCACGACGGGCTCGAACGCGGCCCGGCTACCTCCCGCGGCCGGGGAGGTTGGCGGCGTCCCGCTTGTAGCACTCCCGATCGCAGTAAGCGTTCGGGTGGCGCGCGAGTTCAACACGGCGGCGGCGAACATCGCGTCCACAGCTCCCACAAGGGACGACAACCCATCGGGACTCGTCGGGTCCGTCGTGGTGCTCTCGGGCGTGATCTGCGACAGACAGGACCACAAGGTTTCCAGGTCGGTTGTCGTGCTTGACGTGGTTCCGGTGGTGGACGTGCTCGTCGCTTCGCAGAGCTCGGCCCAGCACGCCTTCCATGACGTGACGGTGTTCCAGAACGTCGCACCCGTCAACTCGGACGCTGACGTAGCCGTCGCTGCGGACGAACCTCCCGCCGCCCCAGTTGGGGTTGTCCTCGCGGGCGCGGCCTCGCGCCGGATTGCTGCACTCGCGGGAGCAGAAGCGGCCCTCGCCCCGAGCGAGTCGGGATGGGTAGGTGCGGAACTCGGCACCGCACCGCTGGCAGGTGGTATGCATGACTGCTCCAACTCGTCTAGGCGTGAGCCTATTCTAGCAAGCGCGGGAACGGGTTTCGTGGCACACACGATCCCTTCAAACGAAGGTTTCAGCGCCGTGCCCCAGCCCTGCCAACGTTCGGCGTCGGGGGTGGCGGGTGCGGGCGGTACGTACCCCTTGACGACAGGGTTCGGGAGATTCTTGTCTGTCCGTCCCGCAACAGTGAAGCCGCGACCCTCATGCTCGAGCACTCCCGCCGCCTTGTCGATGGCCTTGGACACGTCGAGGGACTTCGGGAACCCGGACCCGTACATCCATGCGATCGAGTCGCGCACCTCAAAGCCCGCGTCCTCGACGGCGCACGCGAGACGGTGCCAGGTGCGGGTTCCGCCGAACGCGAGCATGTGCCCGCCCGGCTTGAGGACGCGAAGGCACTCGCGCGCCCACTGCTCGCACCAGTCCTGAAAGGGCTTGCCTGCGGTGCCGAAGTTCTGCGGGCGCGGCGTGGGGTTGGTCGAGTGCGAACCCGGCAAGCGTGACGCCTCGCGCCAGTGGGCACCCTCCGCCTTCCACGGGGCGTCCCAGTCCTTGCCCATGAACTCCAGCCCGTATGGCGGATCTGTCACGACCGAATCCACGGACGCATCGGGCAGGGTCCGCAGCACGTCGAGGCAGTCGCCGTGGTGCAGGGTGACGCCGTGGCCTTCGTAGACGCTCACAGTCGCCCCTCCCGCCACGCCGCGAGCAGCACAACCCGTTCGTGCCCCTTGTAGGCGCACGAGTCGCAGTCGGGGAAGGGGCACCATTCGCAGTGGCTAGGGCGGCTCATGCGCTCGCCTCCGCGTCGAAGCTGAACAGGTCCGGTGTGCCGATGGGGCGGTTCGACCACAGGACTTCGGTGCGGTCGGTGTCGCCCGAGAGTGTCGTCGGCGCGGCGATGTCCTTGCGGTGCCAGCCGTCGAACAGTTCGGCGTAGAGCGGTGAGTCGTAGCCGCTCAGGACGACGGACGCCTTGCATTCATTGAGCGCGTCAGCGAGCGCGACATGCTGTTCGTCTGTGGTCATCTCTACGCGGTAACCTCCGCCGCGGGTGCTGCCGAGATACGGCGGGTCCGCGTAGATGCACACTGACGGCTCGCTGCCGTAGTCGCGGATCACGTCGATTGCGTCCCGACGCTCGATAGACACGCGCTTGAGCCGACGCGCAGCAAGTGGCATGCGAAGCGCGAAACTCTCTAGATCCTGTGCGATAGGTGGACGGCCGATCACGTTGGAGCGCTTCCACCAGCCCGCCTGATCTTTTAGGCTGTGCGAGCGGCCTTGGGTCAGCCGCACCCAGATGCGCCGCGCTCGCTCCATGTCGTCGTCGACGGCCGCGAAGTCGCCGCGCGCGCCTTCGTGCTCGCTGCGAGCGTGGGGTGTCAACATCGCCACGCGGCACAACTCCTCCGGCCGATCCCGCAGCACCCGCCAGAACGTCACGAGGTCGCCGTCGAGGTCGTTGACAGTCTCAGCCCGGCTCGGCTTCTTCGCCAGGAGCACCGCGAGCGAGCCTGCGAACGGCTCGACGTAGTGCTCGTGCTCAGGCAGTAGAGCAGCGATCTGTGGCGCAAGCGTGGTCTTGCCGCCGAAGTATGCGAACGGGGGTTTTAAAGTTTGTCGATCCACGTCGACTCCTCCCTCTCGGCCCACGCCGAGCCCTTCTTGCCTTTGGGCTTGCTGATGTCGGTGACGTTGAGGACCGGCCGCGGTGTCCACGACGCGAACGCATGGCAGGTCTCGTGGCCGCAGTAGCAGCGGAGTGGGGCGCAGTACCCGTGTCGCCCAGCCTCGGTGCAGGTCGCGCACGTCCACGCGGTCATGCGATGTCCCCAAAGTCGAGGACGCCCTGGTCGAGGCGCTTGGCTGCCATCTCGCAGTAGCGCTCGTCCAGCTCGATGCCGATTGCCTTGCGTCCTAGGCGCTTGGCTGCGACGAGCGTCGAGCCTGACCCTGCGAACGGGTCGAGGATGACCTGAGCTGACGTCGCTCCGATGGCGAGTGAGGGCAGGCGCGTGGGGAACGGTGCGGGGTGAGTGTTCTTCTTGCCGTTCTCGAATGGCACGCGCCACACGTCATCTACTGAGCGCGTGGTGATCCTGAACGCCTCTTTGGCGACGAGCAGAATCCACTCATGAACTGGCACGAAGTGGGCGGGGTTGCGGTTGAAGCCAGAGCCGCGATCCCAGACGATCACCTGCCGCACAGTGAGGGGCGCCGGGATCAGTTCGAGTGGCAGGCGTGCGACGTTGCCCCTGACGATGGGCTTGTGGTTGTAGAAGATCGCCCCGGCGTCAGTCAGTGCGTTCCAGCATCCGTTGACGATCTCGTGTTGCCACGCGACGTACTCTGCGTGCGGCCTGTCGTCGGCGTAGGTGGCATACCCACCGTCGAGGGCCGTGAACTCGTCGCCCCCCATCTTGTGGCCGTCGCCTGAGAGGTTGTAGGGCGGCGATGTGAAAACGAGGTCCACGCCAGACAGTGAGGGCAGCACGTCCTCACACTTGCCGTGGTAGAGCGTCACGGACTCGTCCTGGTAGTACGGCTGCGGCTTCACAGCTTGTCGATCCACGTTGACTCCTCACGGTTGTCCCACGCCGACGTCGTCCTCGGTTCGGGTAGGTGGATGACGCGCGCCTGACCCTCACGCGGCACCCACGACGCGGCAGCGGGGCACGCGGGGTGACCACATCGGCACGCGAGCGACGCGCAGTAGCGGCCCGGTGCGGTGGACGGGTCGGCGTCGCAGGCGGCGCGGAGGTCATCGGCGGTCAACTCTCGAACGTCGTCGTGGATGGGGGTG
>CAYVDO010000604.1:0-3402 GCA_964450125.1 uncultured bacterium | reverse complement strand
GCATGGAAGCGATCTACGAATTCACCGTGCAGGACATGCCGGTGACGGTCGCGGTGGACGCCAACGGCACCAGCGTGCACAACACCGGCCCGAAGGAATGGCAGGCGAAGATCGGCAAGATTCCGGTCACCGTGGCGTAAGCAGCCACGACCGGGGCGGCGACCAGCTCGCCGCCCACTCGGGGATCTGCTCGGCCGGCATTGGCCGGGCGATCCCGTAGCCCTGGCCGATGTCGCAGCCGAGCTGCAGCAGCAGCTCCCCGTGCTCGACCGTCTCCACGCCCTCGGCGATCACCTCGCGCCGGAAGGCACTGGCCAGCCCGAGGATCGCCTGCAGGATCGCCAGATCCTCGGCGTCTTCCGGCATCCCGCGCACGAACACCTGGTCGATCTTGAGCCGCGCCGCCGGCAGGCGCTTGAGATAGGCGAGCGACGAATACCCCGTCCCGAAGTCATCCAGCGCGAACGACACGCCGATGGCGGCGCACGCCTCGACGATGCGCGACACATGGGTGATGCTCTCGAGCGCGCTCGTCTCCAGCACCTCCAGCTCCAGGCTTCCCGGCCACACCTCGGGATGGCGCGCCAGCGCAGACTGCAGCCGCAGCATGAAGTCCGGCGCCTGCAGGTGGTGCGCGCTGATATTCACGCTCACCGGCAGCGCCAGCCCGTCCCGCTTCCACGCCACGATCTGCGCCAGCGCCCGCTCGATGACCCAATCGCCCAGCTCGATGGCCAGCGGGTTTCCCTCCACCGTCGGCAGGAAGCACGCCGGCTCGAGCTCGCCCTGCTCGGGGTGCGCCCAGCGGATCAAGGCTTCGGCACCCACCACGGCACCGGTGCGCATGTTCACCTTGGGTTGATAGACCATGCGGAACTCGCCGCCACGCAGGCCGCGCCGGATGCGGGCGAGATCCTCGTACCGGCCGCGCAGGCTGCGATCATGTGCGGTATCGAAGACGTGATAGCGGTTCTTGCCGGCCAGCTTGGCCTGGTACATCGCCAGATCGGCCTGGCGCAGCAACTGGTCGGCGTCGACATCGTCGGGCTGCGGGAACAGGCTCAGGCCGATGCTCGCCGAGACCTTCAATTCGTGCCCCACCAGCGGCACAGGCTGCGCCACCGCGGCGAGCAGGCGCTGGGTCAGCAGCAGGCAGGATTCGGTGTCGGGCAGGTCGATCAGCACCGCGACGAACTCATCGCCCCCGAGGCGCGAGATGGTGTCGCCCTCGCGCAGCGTGTTCTTCATGCGCGCGGCGACCGTCTTCAGCAACTGGTCGCCGACGTGGTGGCCGTGGGTGTCATTGACCGCCTTGAAGCCGTCGAGATCGATGTAGGCCAGTGCCAGTTGCTGCCCCCGCCGCCGCGCCTGAGCCATGCCGCGCTGCAGACGATCGTTGAGCAGCACGCGGTTGGGCAGACCGGTCAGCGGATCGTAGTGCGCGATGAACTCGAGCCGCGACTCGTGCTCCTTCTGGTTGGTGATGTCGTTGAGCGTGCCCGACAGCCCCACCACGCCGCCGCTGCCGTCGACCACCGGCCGCGCACTGAGCTCGAGCCAGCGGTGACCGCCCCCCGTGCGCATGAAGCGCACCGCCTCCGCGCAGGTGTCCACTTCCGCGCGCAACACCTGATCCAGCACCTCCGCAAGGCGCTCGCGGTCGTCCGCATGCACGTAGTCGATGAGCGCCGTGTCCAGCGTATCCTCGATCGCATACCCGGTCAGATCGGCCCACGAGCGATTGAGGAAGGCCCAGCGCCCCCCACCATCGAGCTGGAAGATCACCTCCTTGACGCTCTCGACCACCGAGCGGTACCGCGCCTCGCTCGCGCGCAGGCTGTCGTCCGCACGCTTGCGCTCGAGCACGCCGGTAAAGGCGTTGCCCACCAGCGTCATCAGCGTCTTTTCCTCGTCGAGCCAGACGCGCGCCGTGCGCACCGAATCGAGCCCGATGAAGCCCACCAGCCGATCGTTCGCAACCATCGGCACCGCCAGCAGCGACTGGATGGCTTGCGCCGCAAGTAACGCCCGGTCCACCTCGGCCTCGGCCGGGAGATCGTCGATGCTCGGGTAGTCGACGATCGCAAAGCGCTTGATCGTCCGGCAGAACAGCATCGCGTCGTCGAAGGGAACGTTCTGCAGCCTGTCGATCTGCGGGGCGATGCCCTCCGCGCACCACTCGAAGGTGTTGCTGATGAAGCGCCCGTCCGCGCTCACCTGGAACACGTAGGCACGATCGGCCTGGGCGAACGAACCGATCTCCTGCAGCGCGCGCGCAAGGCGGACCTCGAGCGCCTCGGGCTGGGCAAGGATGAGCTCGGACGAGATCCGCGCCACCAGGCGCTCGAACGCGATCCGGCGATCGAGCCTGTCCTCGGCGCACTTGCGTTCCTGCTCGATGCGCAGCGCGATGATCATGCTCGCGCAGGTCGCGGTCATCGGCTCGAGTTCGGTCAGCAGCGCCTCGTCGTAGCCGCCCGGCGCGTTGGCAAGCCCGACCATGCCGAGCATCTGGCCGCCGTGAAACAGCGGCAGCCCGAGGAAGGCATTGAGCACGGGATGGCCCGGGGGCACGCCGCCGCTGCGCGCGTCCGCCGCGGGACGGTTCGAGATCACCGGCGCCTGCGTGCGTACCACCGTGCCGAACAGCGAGTCGAGGTTGTGGAACTCGAAGCCACCCGTACGCATGCGCTCGAACACCGTGCGCGAAGCCTCGCTCCACGAGATGTCGCTCAGGCCGTGCATGCGCAGGAAAGGCGCACCGGCCTCGTCGTGCAGCACCTCGCTGATGAAGCCGTACTCGCTGCCGGTAAGCCGGACGAGCTGTTCGAGCATGTGTGCGAACGTGTCGCCCGACGAACTGCCCACAAGAAACCCGCGCTGCAGCGTAGTCAGCACCGACAGCATCTGCGCCTGCCGCCGCAGCCTGCATTCGAGCCGGTCCGCCGACGCGCAGTTCGCAAGGCCGGCGTCCAGCGCCCCGCCTGTTGCGGCGATGGCGCTGGGCTCGTCAGGTGACGCAGGGGCAAGGCTCGACATGATGACTCCCAGAACGGGAAGGACTTCAACGGCCGAATATTAACGGTTACACGCCGCGCAGACGTCCGCACCGCATCGCAGCGCCCACGAAAAAACGGGGCGAAGGCCCATCCGGCCCCCGCCCCGTCGGAGATGCGAACCCCGCGCCTTACTGCGCGCGGTGCGCGGCCAGCTTCAGCCAGGTATCGACCACCGTGTCCGGGTTCAGCGAGATGGTCTGGATGCCCTCGTCCATCAGCCACTCGGCCAGGTCGGGGTGATCCGACGGCCCCTGGCCGCAGATGCCCACGTACTTGCCGAGCTTGTTGGCGGCCTGGATCGACATCGACAGCAACTGCTTGACCGCCGGGTCGCGCTCGTCGA
>CAYVDO010000603.1:0-3454 GCA_964450125.1 uncultured bacterium | reverse complement strand
GCCGTAGAAGTCGTGGATCGTCTCGGGGTGCGCAGCGCCGGTCACCGCGACGCCGTGCGTCTCCCAGTGCGCCGAGATGCAGAGCACCGCGCGCGGGCGCGGCAAGCGCGCCGCCACTTCGGCCCAACCGCGCCGGAACGCGCTGTCCTCGATCGCATTCATGGGCGACCCGTGCCCGACGAAGAGCGCCGGCGAGGTCGCCATCGGTCTCACGCGTCGGGCGCGATCACAGTACCGGCGCGGATCACGGCGTTCTTGGGGATGATGACGATGCCGTCGCGCACGGTCCAATCGCGCTCGCGAATCTCGGTGCCCACCGGGAACGGCTCGATGCGCACGTTGGCGCCGATGCGGGCGTTCTTGTCGATGATCGCTCCCCGCACGTGCGACGCCCGCCCGACGCCGATCGCCGGCAGCTCTGCCGTGGCCTGGAAATCGGTCGGATCGTAATGGTCGGCGCCCATCAAGATCGAGTCGCGGATCAGAACGTCCTCGTCGATGACGCTGCGGATCCCCACCAACGAGTCGTGGATCTCGGCACCCTCGATGAGACATCCGTCGCACATCAGCACGTGATCGAGGCGTACGTCGTAGATCCGCGAGCCGGGCAGGAAGCGCGGGTGGGTGAAGATCGGGCGCACCGGATCGTGGAAGCGAAACGGCGAGTCGGATCGCGCCAGCGCCAGGTTGGCGTCGAAGAACGAGCGAATCGTCCCGATGTCTTCCCAATAGCCGTGGAACGGATACGCGAACACGTGATGGGTGCCGAGCGCGTTGGGGATGATGTCCGAGCCGAAGTCGTCGTACTTGGAATCGAGCAGCGCCATCAGCGCGTCGATCTTGAACACGTAGATGCCCATCGAGCCCAGATATGGAGCCGCGGGATCGTTTCGGCTCGCGAACTCGGCGAGCTGCACCTCGGTCTTGGGCTTCTCGCAGAACGCCGTGATGCGGTTGTCGCGGCCGTGCTTCAAGATGCCGAAACGCCCCGCTTCCTCGCGGGAAACCGGCTTGGCGGCGACGGTGATGTCGGCGTCCGTGGAGCGGTGCTGGGTGACCATCTCCGCGTAGTCCATGCGGTAGAGATGATCGCCTGCCAGCACCAGCACGTGCGATGCGCCCGTGGCACGAATCTCGAAGAGCTGCTTGCGGACCGCGTCGGCCGTGCCCTGATACCAGCCGTCCTCGCTGGTCAGGCTCTGCTCCGCCGCCCACACCTGCACCCAGCCGGGGCGGAAGAAATCGAAGTTGTAGGTCTGCGAGATGTGGCGGTGCAGCGACACCGAATTGAACTGGGTCAGGATCGCGACCCGGTGCACTCCCGAGTTGAGGCAGTTCGAGAGTGGAATGTCGATCAGGCGGTATTTGCCGCCGATCGGAACCGCCGGCTTGGCGCGTTCCCGGGTGAGCGGCCACAGCCGCTCACCCCGACCACCTCCGAGGACGAGGCCGAGCACGTCGGACATCGGCATGGCGAACTCCGCGTCTCGACGGCCGCGCACCAGGCGCGGCCCACGAGGACGGAACTGTAGCGCGCGTGAGTGACGGATTCACGTCGCGGACGAAGCGATTTCGCTACGCGCTCGACCGTTCGTTTGGCGGTGCCCTTCCGCGCCTTCACGACTTCGTTGGCGCAACTCGGGTCCCACTCGAGCATCGCGGTCACACCCAGCTACCACCAATACACGGGCTGGCCCGGTGCCGATCGCCGCAGGCCGCACGGATGCGGCGTCAGCGCGGCACGAGGCCGGCGTTGGCCGGTACCCCTCCCAGCTCACTTGCGCCCGCGGCGCGCAGCGCCTCTTCCAGGCGGCCGTGCAACACCGCGATGCGCTCGTCGAGAACGCCGTGGGCCACGTCGCCGAGTGTGCCAACGCCCTGATGGCGAAAGCGCAGCAACAACTCACCGATCGCCATGTGGCTCAGGTCCCGCGCCGGTAGCAGCGCGTCGTCCGGCTCCGCGGAGCGCGCGAGCAAGCCGCTGCGCACCAGCGCGTCCACGATCTCGAGGGTGGTGGTGCGCGGCAGATCGATTCCTGCAGCCAAGTCGCTGGTGGTGAGCGGCGACGCGCCGTCGGCGAAGCGCTGCGCGACCTGCGTCAGGAACTCGAGCGCCACCCGTTCGCGCAAGGCGATCGAAAGCTCCTGGCGCGAAAGCGGCGGGTGGTAGGTCTGCTCGTGCTGCACGGCGTACGCGATCTCGCCGCCGAGCAGCACGATGATCCAGCTCACCCGCAACCACACCAGAAAGATCGGCAGCGAGGCGAACGTGCCGTAGAGCGCGTTGAAGTTCGCGACCCCCACCTGGAAGTCGATGTAGAGCCGCTGCGCCAAGTGCCAGATGCCGCCGGCGAGCACACCGCCGATCACCGCGGCGCGGAAGCGCACCCGCGTGTTCGGCACGAAGCCGTAGAGGAACGACAGCGCCACGGCGATCGAGACCACGGGCAGCACCCGCAGCACCACGTTCCAGGCCCACGAGAGCACCTCGTCGTCGAGGAATCGTTGCACGAACGTGTTGGAGGCGAAGCTCGCCGTGAGTGTCGTGGACGCCACGAACAAGAGCGGCGCGAAGAGCAGCACCGCCACGTAGTCGGCGAACTTGCGGTGCAGGGCGCGGCTCTCCGTGACTCCCCAGATCTCGTTGAGCGAGCGCTCGATGCTGCCGAGCATCATCGCCACCGTGTAGAGCACGACCACCAGGCCGATGGTACCGAGCGCCGTCAGATTGGTCCCTTCCACGTACGACATGATCCAGCGCGCCAGATCGCGTTGCCCCACGGCGAGGGTGCTGAAGAAGTCCTCGTCGAAGCGGCTCTGCAGCCCCAACCCCTTGGCGATCGAGAAGCCGAGCGCCAGGAACGGCACCAGCGAGAAGAGCGTCATGAAGGTGAGGGCCGACGAACGCAGCAGCACCTGATCGTCGCGGAATCCGTGGGCGACGACGTAGGTGAAGCGCGCGATCCGCCTGCCGAGGCGCTCGCGCGAGGTCGCCGTGGCGGGTTGTGGCCGCCAGATCCGATCCTGGAAATAGCCCCGCGCTCGAGTGACCAGCGACGCGAACGGCTTCGAAGCTGCCATCGGAATCGACCTCCGCTGTCGCCCGCGGCGCATTCTGTCATCACACGCGGACTCGAAGACACGCCCTCACGAGACGATACTCTCGGCGCCACCTTCTGCAACGCCGCGGCGCGCGGCATCCCGATGCGCGAAGACCCCGTCCACTGCGATCACGCCAGCACGTGCAGCGGCTGCCCGCTCATCGAGCATGCGATCGGCGATCAACTCGCGTGGAAACACGAGCGCGTCCAAGCTGCGCTTTCGCCCTACGCCAATCTGGACACCGCGCGCATCGAACCGATGCGTGCCGCTCCCCGCGTGGTGCAGTACCGGCGACGCGCCAAATTGATCGCCGCGCCACCGGCGCGGCTCGGGCTCTTCGCACGCGACATCG
>CAYVDO010000602.1:0-3459 GCA_964450125.1 uncultured bacterium | reverse complement strand
CTGACCGACCGACAGGCCGACGACGCCGACCCGCTTGGTCGACAGCTTGGCCTGCTCCTCGGGCGTCAGCTTGTACTTGTTGCGGTTGGTCCGCAGCTCGATGAACTCGGCCTCGTCGAGCAGGTGGACCAGCCGGCGCGACCAGGCGTAGTAGACCCACACGCCGTAGTCGTCGATCGCGGTCTCGCCGAGCAGCGCGGGGATCAGCTCCTTGGCGGCCGCGTCGGTCAGGCGCCGGCTCGGGCTCCGCGTCTTGATCAGGTCGACGAGCTGATCCTCGATCGCGTCGAACACCTGCACGCCCGGCGTCTCGGCGAGCAGGACGTCGAGCTCTCGCCGGTCCTCGGCCCGCGCGAGCCGGAAGAACCGTGGCTGCCAAGCCTCACACTCGTGCGTGCCTGCGTTCAGCCGTGCCCTGAGCTCGTCGCGCGTCGTCCCGTCCACTGCCCCCGCCGTTCCACCCCGCCGGCCGACGCCGGCGACGCGGAACGATTTTAGGCCCGGGCGCGCGGTGTATCCACTTGCGTTCCTGAACCGCCGAGATCGCGCCCCGGGCAGTTGTGCGCGCGTCGAACGGGCTCGGCCGCACGCGGTTGCGCGCAGGGCGCCCAGTGTGAGACCGTTCGCGCGTTCGCCGCTGGCTGGCGGTGCCCGCACGCACGAAGTGGGCTATCATCGGCCCGCACGCCGTTCGACCCGGGACGATCATCCTTCATGCACCGAACTCTCGCATTCTCGGTCTTCCGACGGCGGCTGATCATCCTCGTGCACACGAAGGAGCCGCCGGCCGAGAGCGAGTGGCAGGAGTACGTGGAGGAGGCCCGACAGCGGCGCAACGAGCTCCGCGCCTTCCTCGTGGTCACCGAGGGCGGGGGCCCGAACGCGATGCAGCGGGCGGCGCTCGACGAGGCGGTCGGGCTCGAGAAGCACCCGGCGAAGACGGCCGTCGTGACGGTCAGCGTGGTCGCGCGCGGCATCGTGACGGCGATCGGGTGGTTCAGCAAGAACATCAAGGCGTTCAGCACCAACCAGCTGCCCGCCGCGCTCGACTTCCTCGAGGTCCCGACGGCGGAGCACGAGGGCGTAGCGATCGAGCTCAAGCGCCTGCGCAAGGGCCTCAACCTGCCGGTGTGACGCGTCCGTGGGATGTGCGTGAGCGATGCGCCCGTGGGCTGCGCGTCGTGTGTTCACGCGGCACGTTCGCGCGGCTGCACGTTCGCGTGACTGTGCGCGTGACTGTGCGCGTGACTGTGCGCGTGACCGTGCGCGTGGATGCTCAAGTCGCTCGCTAGGCACAGCTTTGTGCTTAGATCGTAGTTTACATTACATGATTTTCGGATAGGGCTTTCACCGAGTTTACCGTGTCCGTTGCATCCGCAACGAACACTCGGCTCCGCGTCTGCAGGTGGACGAGAAACGACGCGACTCGTTGACGATCGCGCGGGATCGTCCTAGACTCGTAAATGGGTATTTCGTGGACGTCGGGTCAACCTATCGGACCAACCCCGCAAAGCTGTGTTGCTCTGCCTCGAGTGAAGGATGATGTTTTGACCCGTACTCGTACGAAAGTAACGTCGTCGCACTCTCGGGCCTCAGCGGGCGTCTCGGCGGTCGAGTTACCGTCCGAGGCTGCGAGTGAGGACCCCCAAGAAAGCGGGGTGCGACAGGCCGTGTTGGCCCGGGCGCACTGGAACTACGACATCTCCACCCACTACGAGCCGGTCCCGCTCGTCCCGCCGCCGAAGTTCATCTCGGAGAAGACCGACCGGCGGCCGGTCGAGCATCCGTTCGTGTTTCGTATTCTGCAGACCCAGGACGAGCTCCTGGAGGCTGCGCGGCTGCGGTACTTCGTCTACGACATCCACGTACCGTACAAGAACCCGCAGCGCATCGAGTTCGACGAGTACGACAAATACTCGATCCCGATGGGAGGGTTCGTCCTGGAGGGCGGCCAACCCCGTCTGGTGTCGTTCCTGCGGCTGGTGACGCGGGAGATCCAGCCGAAGTACCTGCACATGATCCGGGAGCTCGTCGACGAGCACGGCGTCGACGAGCTGCGGGCGGTGGTCGAGGCGGTCCCGTTGTCGCCGTTTCCCTCGTCGACCGAGGTCCTGCGCCAGCCCCGGGGCTACCCCTCGCTCGCCAAGGCGCTGGTGCGGGGCTTCAATGCCTCCGGCGACACGTGCGAGCTCAGCCGCACGATTAGTCATACGGACTTCCGCGGCATGGACCTATCCCGCCGAATCATGGAGTTCGGCATCGTCCTGTGCCTCGAACGTGGGTTCATTCACGCGATCGGCTCCAACGATCCACGGTTGACGCCGATGTATCGCAAGTACGGATATGTGACCTTGCCCGAGGTCCCGCGGATCGACAACCGGAGCGTCGAGTGCATCTCCGATGTCGTCTTCGCGGACTTCCGGCACCTGCCGGAGCCGACCGCGACGAGCGTCGCCCAGATCGCCGCCAAGTACGCGCGGGACGGGTATTTCTGCATCTGCCCGCAGACCTCCTGCTTCACCCAGGGGCACCCGCTCGACAGCACGCCCGACTGCCCGCGGACGCCCCACGCGGCGCGCAGCAGCAGCCCCTACCCGATCCTCGCCTGAGCCCGCCGAGATTGCCCGCCGGGATTGCCGGGATCGCCGTTCAGGGCTCGAACGACAGCACCGTGTCGACCGGACGGCGCAGCGAACGGGTCGCCGGCGTATCGGCGTAGGACAGCCGGAACATCATGATCTCCGTGTCGCTGAGCGACACGTTGAACAGTCGGATGAATTGGTCGCGGAGCTCGGACAGCGCCCGGACCTCGTCCTTGCCGAGCTTGGCGCCCTGATAGCGCTCGATCCGCGCGAACAGGTGAATCAGGGAGTTCCACGGGTGGATCGCGATGTCGAGCGCCGTCGCGGTCAGCCACAGGTGCTGCATCGCCCGGCCGCCGCGCAGGAACGCCTGGGGCGTGGTGCCCTCGACCGTCAGCAGGCCGACGGCGGCCGAGGCCGGCACGACCATCGACGCGGGCGCCGCGAAGGCGCTGCCGCCGTTGACGCCCTTGAGCAGCGACGCGACCGGGCCGCTGAGCACCTGGAGGAACAGGTCCATCGCCGGGCCGAGCTCGAGGGTGTCGATGTCGAGGCCGTCGCGGCTGCGGAGCACGTCCTCCTTGGTCCAGCGCAGCCGCGAGAAGTACTCCTCGTGCAGCTTGGCGGACAGCAGGTGGAGGCGGTCGGCCTCGGCGAGCAGGCGGCCGAGCTCGGCGAGCCCGCGGCGGTCCTGGCACAGCTGGAGCCGCACGCCCTGCTGGCGCGCGGCCTCCATGAGCACCTGGACGTGGACCTGGTTGAGGGTGGTGCGGGTGGTCGGCTTGCGGTTCGACAGGCGCCGGGGGATCTGCTCGAACAGCGGGTCCTCGGCCTTGCCGCCGGCGCGCGGGGACAGGCGCACGGTCGCGGCGAGGTC
>CAYVDO010000601.1:0-3460 GCA_964450125.1 uncultured bacterium | reverse complement strand
GGCGGGAACGGGCTTCTGCATCCAAGCGGGGGGCGCTTGCGGCAGCGCCTGCGTAGGATCGTTCCGCGCAGTGAGCGCTGCGTGCAGGCTCTTGCCCTCGGCGATCACGTCGTCGATGCGCCACAGCCGCTGGCCGCGAGTGAGCCTCAGCGTGAGGTGGCGCGCAGGCGCGTCGTCGACCTCGCGTGTCACCGCATGACGTTCCCAGCGGTATTGCCGGTACTCGCGCACCTTGCGGGTCCAGCGCAGCACCACCTCCACCGTGATCTCGTCCTCACCGACGCGCTTGGCGGCGGCGGTATCAGCGCGGGTCGGGTGCTCCTGGGAATCCGTGAACGGATCGCCGTTCACGAATGGAGCTTCGTCGGCATCGGTGGGCCTGCGCACCTCGGCGAGCAGCGCGGCGTAGAAATCGGGTGAGAGCCACTCCTTGCGTTTCACCACCGTCGACTCGGAGAACCCCATGTCGTGACTCAGGTGGTAACGATAGAAAGTCCGCACCACGTGCACGGCTTTGACGAGATCGCGGTCGGCACGGTCGGCGGCCAGGGTGGGCGCGATCGTGCCCGTCAACGACAACGCAGCGACCACGGCGATCACACGAGATGTGACGAGCCGCCGATCTCCACGCATCCACGAACCTCCGGTCATGCTCCACCTCGCGGGCAGCAGGTGCGTCCGGAAGCGTACACCGGCGGCGCAGCGACTGCGGTGAGCACGCGCCTTCGTCGAACGCGCGCGCTCACGACGGATCGAGCGCGATCGAGCTGGGACGTGGCCTGGGCAGCCCTTCGAGCAGGGTGCGAGCGCTCGG
Organism: uncultured bacterium; assembly: GCA_964450125.1. Taxonomy (GTDB): domain Bacteria; phylum JADJOY01; class JADJOY01; order JADJOY01; family JADJOY01; genus JADJOY01. The sequence goes on along the minus strand of CAYVDO010000601.1, from coordinate 2,646 downwards.
CGCCAGTGGATGCTCGGGATAGCGCTCCAGAAAGAGCATGAGCGCGTTTCGCGCGCTTTCGGGCTCGGCGAGGACCGAGCGATGTAGCTCCGCGGCGCGCAGCAACGCCTTGGGCGCAAGCGCGTGCGCAGGATTGGACTCGGCGACGTCGCGATAGGCCCACAGGGCGTCCTCGGGCGTGCCGTCGTCCACGAACCAGCGAGCCAAGAGCAGGGTCATCGAAGGATCGAGCCCCAAGGTGGGCGCGCGATCGGCGAGCGTGCGTGCGGCGTCGAGCAGATGCTCGGTGGGGCCGGCGGCCTTGGCGATCGCATTGGCGAGTGCCGTGCGTGCGGCGTCGAGATCCCCCACGTGCGTGAGCCCGCGGGCGTGGATGGCGAGGAGCACGGGATGATCGGGATGCTTCTCGAGGGCGCGAGCGCAGAAGTGACTGGCGTCGCGCCAGGCGCCGTTTCGGGTCAGCGTGAGCGCCATGTCGGTGTCCTCGTCGTCGGGCGAGGCCTCGCCGCCGCGAAGGATCTGCCTCTCGAATCGCTTCTTCTCCTCATCGCTGGCGCGCAGCAGCAGCGCGAAGGCGGCACCGAAGCCGAACCCGCCGAGGTGCGCCCCCACGGCAACACCGAGGTGCTCCTGCACGGACGCGTACATCGCTTGGCTGACGACCCAGAGCCCGAGCAGTAGCCACGCAGGCAGCGCGAGCTCACCCCAGCGCACCTCCGGGACGAAGAAGGGGCCGCGCAGCCAGAGAAATCTGACTCGCGAATTCCAATGACGAACGAAGAAGGCACCCATGCACGCGGACACGGCACCCGAGGCGCCGAGCAGGTTCTCGTTGGTGTCGGCCACGAGCGGCAGCATCGCGGCCGCCGCCGCGAGCCCACCGCCAACGTATAGCCCGGCGAACGTCGGCATACCCCATCGAAACTCGAGCGGTGGCGCGCACAGCACGAAGAAGTAAAGGTTGAAGAGTATGTGCAGCACCCCGGCGTGCATGAACATGTGGGTGAGGAGCTGCCAGGGGCGGAAGTCCTCGCCGTAGAAGAGATCGAGTGCTACGTCCGGGTTCTGGCGATGGGCGCGAGCAAAATCCGCCCTCGCAACGAGCCAGTGCTCGCGCTTGGCTTCGCTCACGCCGACCACCGGACCACGCGCGAGCGCGGACACGAAGGCATCCCAAGCGAGCGGCTCGCCGCTGGTCCTTCCCGCCACCGAGTCGCGCGCGCGATGCACGTGGTCTTGGTACGCCGAAGCGAGAGCCTGATGCGCCCGATTTTCGGCACGATCGTAGGCCTCCGCCGTGCGCGTCCCCAGCACGACGCGCGTCGCGACGAACAAGACCACGTTGAGCACCACGATCGCGATCGTCAGCCACGGCGGGCGACGAACCGCTTGGTCGTGGGCGTAGGGCAGGAACACGGCTCCCTCGAAGGTGGCTCACGCCCCGGCGGCGTATCGGAATCAACGCCGTTCGCGGCGCTTCTTGGCTTTTTCCCAGAACTGGTTGTGGCAGTACTTGCAGAGGTTCTGGACGTCTTGGCGGCTCGACACGGCGTCGAACATCGCTCGCTGACCGAGCTCGGAATCGAAGCGATCCAGGGCCCCGATCATGTCGTCGTTGAGCTTCTTGAAGTCGGGATTCTCGTAGTAGCTCGATCCCGAGATCACGTCCGAGCGAAACATGCCCGCGAGCTGGGTGACGTACGGCTGGGCGTGATACGGCCCCTTTTGTTCGAAGGCATCGAGGAAGAGCGCCCAGGTCTTGTCGATCTCGCGCATGTGCACGGCCATCGGCGCCATCGACGGCTTCTCTTTGCAGCCCGCCAGCGCGAGCATGCCGACGAAGAGGAGCAGGACCGCACGGTGAACGGGTTGCAGGCTACGCACGGAACACCTCGCATGCCTGCATCGCACCCGAGCAGGCGTCGACGAACGTTCAGATCTCGGGCACGAGCCGCGCCAGCTTCGCCACCTCGACGCGCGGAATCGCCCACTCGTGCACCAGGTAAGCGAGCGACCGACCGTCGGCGCTGAAGCTCGGCCGGGTTCGGTGGGGGTTGTCCTTGCCCGCCAGACGGACGCTACGGCGGGTGTTGCGATCGTAGAGGTGGAGGTCCGTCTCGCCCTGAAAATCGCCGAGCTTCGCGCCGGCACGGCGGTTCGCGACGATCATGGTCGAATCCGAGATCACACGCTCGTACACGATCCTGGAACCATCGGGCGACCAGCGCGCCGTATCGAGTCGGATCGCGTCGTTGAGCGGCCCGAGCACCTCCTCCGCGTCACCGCCAGCCACCGAGCCCACCATGAGCGTCGCCTCGAGCGCCACCTTCTCCATGTTCTCCGCGCGGCCGAAAGCGTAGCGCGCAAAGGCACCGTAGTACTCGTCGTCGCTTTCGTGCTCGTCCATCTCCCAATGCACCCACGAGACCGTGTGCGAGTCGCGTCCCACCCACGCGGCGTACCCGTTGATGCCACCGCTCGCGACCGTGATCGGTTCGCCGCCATCGCGTGCGATCGACGCCAGCTCCACACCAGCGAAGCGTTGGCTCTTGTAGGTGTAGATCTGGCGATGGATGCGGCCGTCGTCGGATTCGGAACCTGGCTCGAAGCGCCGCAGCTCGACGCCGTGCTTGATGAACTCGGAGG
>CAYVDO010000600.1:0-3461 GCA_964450125.1 uncultured bacterium | reverse complement strand
CTCGCCGGTCACGAAGACGCGGTCGCGCACCGGATCGTACGCCGCCGAGCTGGCCGGGCTGCGCAGCGGTGCGATGGCACTTCGGTCGTCGTACGTGAGGGTGCGCGCATCCAGGAACGCGAGCTGCACACCCAGCGCACCCGTGAGCACCAGCCGCCCGCGTACCGGGTCTACCGTGAGGAAGCGTGGCTTGAACGGCGCGCGCAGCGCCTCGACCCAGCTCTGGCTCGCCTGATCGAGGACGTGGACGGCCGACTCCCACGCTTGGCTGCCGAAGCAGCGTCCGGTTTCCGGCACGCACGCCACGTCGAAGATGGTGCGATGCGCCTCCGCCTTCACGATCGTGCCGCTCTCCCGATCCACCACGAAGTACGGCCAGAGCGCAGGCTCGTCCTCGTAGCCCACCCCCAGAAACGCGAAGCGGCCGTCGTCGGAGACGGCGATCGAGCGTGACTCGCGGGCGTGAGTCTCGGCCTCGGCGCCGAGCACCTCGTGGAACGTCTTCTCCCAGCTCGGATCGCAAAACGAGAACAGGAATCGCACCCGCGGGTCCGCGGCGACGCGCTCGCAGTCGTGGGTGCGGTTGTAGGAGGCTGCGATGTTTCCGAACGGCAGCAGCGCGAGCAGGAAGGTGGCCCACACCGTTCCGCGATAGAGGCGCGCCACCACGGTGCGCTTGCCACGCCCGCGCCACAGCGCGAGGGGGTAGGGGATCGCGAGGAGTGCGAGCTGCCACTTCGCCAAGATCCACGTCGAGAAGAAGAACGGGCGCAAGGCCACGAGCGGCGCCGTCACCGCCGCGGCGGATGCGAGCTGCGCGAGCGAGGGCCAACGGCGCACCAGTCGCGCCGCGAACAGGCATGCGACCGTGAAGAGCGGCGGGCCGAGCAGCACCAGGAGGTGCATGCGCCCTTCGGTCGCCACCGACAGCCATTCGATCCGATAAGAGAACCGAGTGAGCCAATCGGCGCCTGGCGGAATCGGGTGGTAGACGGGTCCTTCGAGCGCGTTCACGCGAGGTCGATCAAGCGGAACTGAGAGCGGGAAGGGTCGCGGAGTCGCGGTCGCGGGGGCGAGCTGCCGGCAAGAGCCCGATCCACAGCGTGCGCACGATCATGTACACGGCGTACCAGCCGCGCGTGACCAGCCACGCCGGGTTGTGGCGCAGGATGTACGCGAAGAGCCGCAGCGAGCGGCCGGGGTGGCGGTAGAACTCGAGCTCGGAGCGGCGGCACTCGCGCACCAGCTCCTCCCAGGTGAAGCCGGGCAGCTCGCGCTCGCCCCGAGCGAGCTTTCCTTCCAGCGCCGAGCCCGCGAACACCTTGAGCGGGAGGAAGAGCGCGTAGTCCGGGGACATCTCCTTCACGAAGGCACGGCTCTCGGCGAAGCCCTCGCGGCTGTCGCCGGGCAGGCCGTGGATGAACGTGGTGAACGAGAGGATGCCGTGGCGACGCGCCAGCTCGACGATCGGCCGGTGGTGCTTGAGCTCGCCCGCGGTGCGGCCGCTGGTGCGCAGCACCGTGGCGCTCGCCGATTGCACGCCGATGTGGAAGGTCCGGCAGCCGGAACGGGCGAGAAGATCCATCCGCTCCTCGGTGCGATGGCCGTAGACCAGCGGATGGATCAGGCAGAAGTAGCCGAGGTCGTAGCGACGCGCCGCCAGCGCCTCGCAGAACTCCTTCTGCCACTCGAAGGAGATGCCGAAGATGTCGTCGGAGAAGAGCAGATAGCGGACCCCGTGCTCTCGCACCAAGTCGTCGATCTCGGCGAGCACGTTGCCCGGCGAGCGCTGTCGCACCTTGCGATGCCAAAGGCTCGGCGAGTCGCAGAACTCACACCCATACGGACAACCACGCGACGTGATCAGCGTCGCGAACGGCTTCCGCATGTTGAAATCCATGTAGTCGTGCCAGACCCGGATCGGATAGTGGGAACGATCGGGAAACGGCAACGAATCCACGTCGGCGATGAAGGGCCGATCGGGGTTGCGCCGGAGCTCGCCGCGCTCGAGGCGCGAGAGGCCGAGGACGTCGTCGAGCGGCGTGCGTGCGTCGAGACGCTCGACCAGCTCGTGGAGCGTGCTCTCGCCCTCGCCGCGCACCACGTAGTCCACGCCGGCGCGCAAATACGCCTCGTCGTTGAAGCAATCGGGTCCGCCCACCACCACCGGCACCCGCAGCCGATCGCGGATCTCACGCACGCACGCCAGAAGCTGGTCGCGATTGACGTAGATCGCGAAGAAGCCGACGAGGCCGTACGCGCCGCGTTCCACGCGCTCGGCGAGGGCACTCGGCGCGAGCGGCTCGACTTGGCAATCGACGAGATCGACGGCGTGTCCGTGCTGCTTCAAGAACGCGGACAGGTACTGCAGGCCGAGGAACGGACGACGGTAGATGCTCCGCCAGACCCGACCCTTGTCGATGAAGTCGGTGTCGCCGGCGGCGAGATTGACCAGCAGAACGCGCATCCCCAGGGCTCGACTCGGGCGACGTGGACCTTCCGGATTGCACCACGAAACCGCGCGCCGGACGCGCGGTCGGTGCAGCCAAAGCTCGTCCTGACGAAGGGGGAGGCGATGCCGGACGCGGGCACCCGAAGCGCTGTCGAGTCTAGCAGCCTGCGCCGCCGCACGCATGGGCCGTGATTGACGCCGTCGCGGGCGGTTCACAGAATGGGCGGCCCGTTCCGATTTCGCGAGACGATCGGCCGCGTGTGCTCGGGTTCGCCCCTTCTCTGGTCGCGTCGAGTGTGGATTCCGCGCCCGTTTGCGTGGAGCTGGTGAAGCACGCGCTGGGTGCGGTGTTGCAGCGCTGGCTGAGCGGGCCTTGAGCGACGGCGCACCGAAATGGCGGAGAGCCGTGGCCGCCGCGCTCGGCACAGTCGCCGCGGGGCTGGCGGTGGCGCTGCTCGTCACCGGGCTCGGCATGGAGGTGCGGGCGGCGCTCGATCTCGCGCTCCTCGGGGCGCTTCGCGTGCACATCCGGGCCGGGATCGTGGCGCTGATCGCGTTCCTGTGGCTCACGCTGATCGGTGGGCTCGGCTGGACGCACGCCGGGTTCGTCGTCGCGGCGCTGCTCGTCGCGCTCGCGACGGTGCCGTTCCTGATCTTCAGCGCGGGCTACGTGCCGATGGAAAGCGCGGTTGCGGCCTGGCTCGTGTTGCTCGCGTCGCTCGCTTGGCTCTTTCGCGCGCGCCAGTCGCGTCGCTCGCCGCGCTGGCTCGCCACCGTCGTGGCGATCGGCTGGCCGGCGGCGCTGATGGCGCTGGCCAGTGGGTTCTACCTGGGTGTCTTCAAGTCGCTGGGCACGATCAGCAACATCCTCAATCACGTTCATCTCGTGTCGGCGCTCACGCTCGCGGCAGTGGCAGCGGCGAGCGCACGGAAGTGGGGCGATGGGCTCGCACGCGCGCCGGGCTTCGTCCATGCGCTGGCTCTCGCGATCGGCATTCCCGTGGGGCTC
>CAYVDO010000599.1:0-3476 GCA_964450125.1 uncultured bacterium | reverse complement strand
ACTCGGACGTCGGCGAGGCCGCGCCCGAGCCGCTCGAGGCGCTCGACCTCGAGCCCTGCCATCGTAAGTCGCTCGGCCAGCTCGTCCGGCGCGAGCTCGGTCGCGACCCATTCGCGGATCCAGCGATAGGTGACCTTCACGTTTCCCTCGGATTCTCGATCTCGCCCACTCGGGTTCGTGCGTCCCGCTCAAAACTGCGCCAGGAAGCGGTGGTCGTTCTCGAAGAGCAGGCGCATGTCGTCGATCGCGTAGCGCAACATCGTCAGGCGCTCGACGCCCATTCCGAACGCATAGCCCGCGAACTGCTCGGGGTCGTAGCCCACCGCCTGGAAAACCGCGGGATCGACCATGCCGCAGCCCAGCACCTCGAGCCAGCCCGAGCCCTTGCAGAGCCGGCAGCCTGCGCCGTCGCAGAGCACGCAACTGATGTCCACCTCGGCGCTGGGCTCGGTGAAGGGGAAGAACGAGGGACGGAATCTGGCCCGGGTGGCCGTGCCGAAGAACGCTTGCAGGAACGCGATCAGCGTTCCCTTGAGATCCGCCATCGAGACGCTGCGGTCCACCAGAAGACCTTCGACCTGGTGGAACATCGGCGAGTGCGTGGCGTCCGAATCCCGCCGAAAAACACGCCCCGGCATGATCGCCCGGATCGGTGGGCGCTCCGCCTCCATCAGCCGGATCTGCACGGGTGAGGTGTGCGTGCGAAGCAGGAACTCTCCGCCCAAGTAGAACGTGTCCTGCATGTCACGAGCGGGATGATCGGCGGGGGTGTTGAGCGCCTCGAAGTTGTGGTGCTCGTCTTCGATCTCCGGGCCCTCTGCCACACGGAATCCGAGGCTCACGAAGATCCGTTCGATGTCGCGGCGTACGACGGTGAGTGGGTGCAGCGAGCCGAGTGGTGGTCGCCGACCGGGGAGCGTGACGTCGAGCACCGGTAGCGCGCTCGCGCGCTGGGCGCGTTCGGCGAGCGCTCGATCGAGCGCGGCTTCGACGCGGCTGCGGGCGCGATTCGCCACGTCTCCCGCCCGCGGGCGATCGGCAGGATCGAGCTCGCGGAGCGCTTTCATGAACCCATTCAACCGCCCGGCCTTGCGGCCGACTGCCCACACGCGCACGTCCTCGATGGCAGCCGCATCCTTCGCCGCCGCGAGACGATCGAGCGCTTCGCGCTCGACGGCTTCGAGTGATGCGATCCAGTCGTCGACGTTCATGGGGCCCTCGGTCGTGTCGCGATTCGCGAAAATCACTAGAAACGCAAAGCGCCGGGCGGGGTGACCTCGAAATCCGAGATCACCGCGTCCGGCGCGACGGTCGAAGACAGCGAGGTGTCAGGCCGCGAGCGAGGCCTCGACGCCGAGCGCCGCCTGTGCGCGCCGGGCGAGCTCCGCAAACGCACCCGGTTCGCGGACCGCGAGATCGGCGAGCACCTTACGATCGATCTCCACGCCCGCGACCGATAGACCGGCCATGAAGCGGCTGTACGACACGCCATTCAGACGCGCGGCGGCGTTGATGCGGCGGATCCAGAGGCGCCGGAAATCGGCCTTGCGCGCTCGTCGGTCGCGGTACGCATAGAGCCCCGACTTCCAGACTTGTTCTTTCGCTGTCTTGAGCAGGCGACTCTTGGCCGAGTAGTAGCCCTTCGCGGCCTTGAGGATCTTGTTACGGCGATAGGCCCCGCGGGGACCTCGTTTCACGCGCGGCATGGTCCAACTCCTCGGTACCGATCTCCCAACGTCGGCACCCGATCACGTCCTGGTCTTATGCTCGTCTGCTCGATCGCTTGCGGCGTAGACCGTGGCATCGTCACACGACACCACGACTACGCCGCGAGTCAGGCGTACGGCAACAAATGCCGCACCAAGGCGGCCGAACCCGCCGGCAACTCGCCAGTGCGCCGCATGGCACGCTTCCGCTTGGTGCTCTTCTTGGTGAGGATGTGGCTCCGGAAGGCTTTGCGATGCCGCACCTTGCCGTTGGCGCTGAGCTTGAACCGCTTGGCGGTTCCACGCCGAGTCTTGAGCTTGGGCATTGGGCTTCTCTCCGATTTCCGTCTCGCGTCGCGAGCCGATTCACCGCTTCTTGGGCGCCAGCATCATGAACATCGCGCGACCCTCGAAGCGCGGCTCCTGCTCCACCTGGCCGACGTCGGTGACGGCCTCGGCGATCTTCTCCAGCGTCTTACGACCGATCTCGTTGTGCACGATTTCGCGACCACGGAAGAACATGGTCGCCTTCACTTTCTTGCCGTCCTCGAGAAATTCGCGAATGTGACGCACCTTGGTGTCGTGATCGTGATCATCCGTCTTGAGGCGGAACTTCACCTCTTTGATCTGGATGACCGTCTGTTTCCGCTTGGCTTCGTGCGCCTTCTTGGCCTGCTCGTACTTGTACTTGCCGTAGTCGAGGACACGACAGACTGGCGGAGTCGCGTTCGGCACGATCTCGACGAGGTCGAGATCCTTGGATTGCGCGAACGCACGGGCTTCCTCGATCGGCACGATGCCGATCTGTTCCCCGGCGTCCCCAATCAGCCGGACACGAGGCACCCGGATGGCTTCGTTGATGCGGGGTCCTAGATCTCGACTCGGTGGTCTCTTGATGGGGCGTCTCAGTCCGCGTCCTCCTCGTTCGTCCCAATCAGCGCTTCGACAGGCAACGGGACGTTTGCAACAACCTGTCTCGACTACTCATTCTCTGGTAGGCACGACGGGATTTGAACCCGTGACCTCTGCCGTGTCAAGGCAGCGCTCTCCCCCTGAGCTACGCGCCTAAGCACCCGATCTCGCTTCGATCTTGCCGCGTCGTCCCACGCGCGGGAATCCAAAGGGTTATCAGGCGCGCGAAGCGAACGTCAACCGCTTCGTGCGGCGCGGCAGCGACGTCGCGCGGCGAGCGAGGCGTTCCTTCCCCTCAGATCGGCACGGCGATAGGCATCTCCGTGCTCTTGGGCTCAGGGCGCTGGTCCATCGGCGTGTACGCTCGAACCCCTTCCCCTTTGTACACCTGCAAGGGCCGGACGATGCGGGTCTCGGGGTCATTGACCATCTCGGCCCACTGAGCCATCCAACCGGCGCTGCGCGGAATCGCGAACAGCACGGGGAACATGGTCATCGGAAAGCCCATCGCCTGGTAGATGAGCCCCGAATAGAAGTCCACGTTCGGATAGAGCTTGCGGCTGACGAAGTAGTCGTCCTCGAGCGCGATGCGCTCGAGCTCGAGTGCGATGTCGAGAAGCGGGTTCTTGCCCGTGACGTCGAACACCTCGTGCGCGAGCTGCTTGATGATCTTCGCGCGCGGGTCGTAGTTCTTGTAGATGCGGTGTCCGAAGCCCATCAGGCGTCCCTCACCGGCCTTCACGCGCTTGATGAAATCCGGAATGTTCTTCACGGACTCGATCTCGTTCAACATCCGGATCACGGCCTCGTTGGCGCCACCGTGCAACGGGCCATAGAGCGCAGCGGTGGCGGCTGCCA
>CAYVDO010000598.1:0-3482 GCA_964450125.1 uncultured bacterium | reverse complement strand
AGCATCGACAGGCTCGAAAAACTCGCACCGGCGAGTTTTTCAGCAGCCTGTTAGTGCTGGGGGTCACGCGCGCGGGCACCGCGCACGAACGGCGGCGGGCGCTTGCCGCGACGCACGCGGTCCTCGAGATAGCCACGCGAGTAGTCGCCGAACACACCGTCCACCCAGCTCAGGAAGCCGGCGTAGTTGCCGCGGATCTTGGCGTGGTGAAAGTCGTGGTAGACGGCGCCATCGTTGAGCGGCACGAGGTGGGTCGGCGAGCCGGGAAGCTCGTAGCCGCAATGCCCCTCGGCGGCCTCCCATTGTCGCCACACGATCCACACCCACAGCGTGACGACGTGCACACCGAGCACGAGTGGACCGAGCAGCATCAATGCGGCGGTGGCGAGGAACTCGATCGGGTGCATGTAGTGCGCGGTGACGGCCCAGGGGATGGTCATGCGGTGGTGAATGGCGTGGATCTTCTTGTAGGCCCAGCCGTCGTGAAGCGCGCGGTGCATGAAATGGAAGAGGAAGTCGTCGAGGTAGATGAAGAAGACCACCTGTGCCGCTACCACCCACCATGGCGGTAGCGGCCCGGTGTGAACGCCGGCGTGGCGCAGCAGCGGCCACAGCAGCACCACCAGCGCGAGCTGGATCGCGTTGTTGACGAGCCAGAGCCGAATCGACGGGCCGACGATCTCCTGCCGCGAGCCCTTCCGATTCTGGATGCGGTACTTCCTGAGCGGCGCTGGATCGAGCCACGCGAGGGCCGTGAGTGGGGTCGCGAAGATCACGAACGCACCCATGCTCACGGCGCTCGCAGCCACGGGGAAGAGCCAGAAGAGCGGATCGCGATACGCGTCGAGCCAGCCGTCGAGCATCGTCGCGCCTCCATGGAGCGGGGAATGTGCCTGTTCTATCCGAAGGGCGATCTGCCCGGCAGGGCGGTTCGCCCGCCGACGGGCCGCTGAGGAGCTCGTGGCGGCGAGCTTTCGGGCGTGGCCATGCTCTCTCCGGGGCCTCGATCCACCGCCCGCCCCGATGACGTGCTCGGGCGTGCATCACGCCCGCCCCTAGGAGTGTGTCGGGAAATTCGTTCCCAACACGCTCCTCGCCTCGCCGAAGGCGAGGATCGGCGAGCGAAGCCGAGCCGCGGCGCGGCCGCAGCGGCTTCCTCGACGCGGCATTGCGCTTGCTTCGAGGACGATACGAATCCGCGCATACCGCGCCAAGCCGATTCGGTGACGACATGACCACGAGCGAGCGCCAGCCCACGAACACCCGAATCCTCGTCGTCGACGACGAGCCCGCCGTGCGTCAGCTCGAGCTGCTGGCACTGAGGACGTTCGGATTCGCGGTCGACGAAGCCAGCTCCGGCGAGCAGGCGCTCAAGCTCTGGGGCGCTGAGCGCCACGGCCTGATCTTGCTCGACCTCAACATGCCCGGCATCGGCGGCCTCGAGACCTGCCGCCGCATTCGTGCCATGCCCGGCGGCGAGCACGTGCCGATTCTCGTGGTGACCGGCGCGAACGACAACGAGTCGGTGCGTTCCGCATTCAACGCCGGCGCCACCGACTTCCTGCTCAAGCCCATGAGCATGGTGATGCTCGAGAATCGTGTTCGCTATGCACTGCGCTCGTCGGACGCGCTGGAGCGGGTGCGCGAGAGCGAGCGCAGCGTGCGCAAGCTCGCGTATCACGACAGCCTGACGGGGCTCGGCAACCGGCGCTTCGCCCAGGATCGGCTGTCGAGCGCCGTCGCCGCCGCCAAGCGCCACGGCCGCATGCTCGCGGTGCTGTTCCTCGACCTCGACAAGTTCAAGCGCATCAACGACACCCTCGGTCACGGCGCCGGCGACGCGCTGCTACGCGAGGTCGCGCATCGCCTCACCGTGGCGGTTCGCAGCTCCGACATGGTGTCGCGCCTCGCCGAGCCCGAGGATTCGGCGGTGTCACGCCTGGGCGGTGACGAGTTCACCGTGGTGCTGAGCGAGATCCGTGAGCCCCTCGACGCTGCCACCGTCGCGCGTCGCATCCTCAGCACCCTCGCCGAGCCGATGGGCCTCGAAGGGCACGAGCTGGTCGTGGGCGCCAGCATCGGCCTCGCCATCTATCCCCGCGACGGCGAAACCCCCGAAGCGCTCATGTGCAACGCCGACGCGGCGCTCTACAGCGCCAAGGACGCGGGACGCAACACCTTCAAGTTCTACGACCACACGCTCAATGCCGTGGCCCGCGAGCGCTTGGCGCTGGAGGAAGGCCTGCGGCGCGCGCTCGAGCACGACGAGTTCCAGCTCCATTGGCAGCCGATCGTCGAGACGGCCTACGGGCGCGTCGTCGGCGCCGAAGCGCTGCTGCGCTGGCGCGATCCCGTGCGCGGGCTGGTCGGCCCGGATCAGTTCATCCCGCTCGCCGAGGATACCGGCCTGATCGTGCCGATCGGGGATTGGGTGCTGCGGGCGGCGTGCGAGCAACTCGCGGAGTGGCGTGCCGCCGGCGTCACGCCGACCCACTTCCGCGCCGCGATCAATCTCTCGCCGGTTCAGCTCGCGCGGGAGGGCTTCGCGGAGCGGGTATGGTCGCTTCTCGCGGCTCACGATCTGCCGCCGAGCTCGATCGAGCTCGAGATCACCGAGCGCACGCTGATTCGCGCGGAGGCGACTGTCGAGGCCAATTTGCGCGCGCTCCGGTCGCAGGGGCTCAGACTTTCGCTCGACGACTTCGGCACCGGGTTCTCGTCGCTTTCCTATCTGCGGCGATTCCGCTTCGACACGCTCAAGATCGACCGCTCGTTCGTCCGCGACGTGATGGACGACCCGGAAGACGCGGCGATCATCACCGCGATCCTTTCGATGTCGCACGCGCTGAGCCTCGAAGTGATCGCCGAGGGCGTCGAGACCGAGTCCCAGCGCGCGTTCCTCACCGAGCGAGGCTGCGACCGGATGCAGGGTTACCTCTTCAGCCGACCTGCCGAGGCCGAGAAGATCGCCACGCTCTTCGACCGGAGCTTCGGTCCGGCGCAGCCGGTGGTGCGAAGCGTGACGCCTAGCGCCGAGCGCCGCGCCGCCAGCGCGTTTTCGCTCAGTAACTCGGCGTCCCTCGCTGCGTGAGCGGTGCGCCGCGAGCCGAGGGAGGAGATTCGAGGGTGACGCCCTCGATCACCGCGATTCTCGTGGAGCGGGGGGCTGGAACAGCCCCGATCGAGCACCGCTGACGAACGCTCAGCGTCTCGGTCTCCACGCTCGTCGTCCAGCTCTTCGCGAGCCAGCGGCGAGCCGACGAGCGAAGCGAGACGACTCGGGGGTGGGTCCCAGCGCGGCTTTGCCGCAGCGGGCGGGGGGCTGGAACAGCCACGATCACGCTCCCCACCGATCGATCGGCGCCTCAGGCTCCACGCTCGCGTTCCACCACACCGCGAGCCGGTAAGCGAGCCGACGAGCGAAGCAAGACGACTCGGGGGTGGGCCCCGCTGCGGCTTTGCCGCAGCGGGCGGGGGGCTGG
>CAYVDO010000597.1:0-3494 GCA_964450125.1 uncultured bacterium | reverse complement strand
TCTCGATTCGGGAGTGCCGGCCCGCGTCGCGGCCCGCGACGCCTCAAGCTGATCGCGCGCGGTCGGCTTCCATTACGGCGTTGCGTTCGTCCCTGCACTGCGCGCGCACCCGTGCGGTCAGATCGAGCTCGTGATCGCCGCGATCGAAGTACCGAGGCGCGATCCCCTCGGCGCCGAACTCGAGGGCGCTCAGTTGGCCGCCGAAGAACCACGATATGCCCGTGTCGATGTTCACCAGCTCGGCACCGAACGCGCTGCGCTCCGAGACGATCCGATAGCCGTGGGAACGCGTGGGGCGGTGCCCGACCACGATCCTTCGAACGCCCCAGCTCGCGAGCGTCGCGGCCAAGTCCGCCCCGTCGGTGTCGCCATCGCTGCGGTGGGGAGAGGCCGCGTCGAAGCGCGCGCTCCAGATCGGACTTTCCTCGTTTTGATCGATGAGCCAGACCGAATCTTCGGCCGGCTCGACACCTGCTCCCTGGAAGTGGGCGATCCACGCTCGAACCGCGTCGTTCACGCGGTCCGGGCCTAGCTCCAGCACCCGCCGACCGAGCCCCGCGTGGACGAACAGCGTCCCATGGCACACGAGCATCGTCGGCAGCCCCCGCAACCACACGGCGTAGGGGCTCTCGCCGCGAAAGAACGCCGACGGACCGTTCCGGAACCCGTACCAGAACTCCTCGAGCGCGAGGACCTCGACGGGCTGCACGTAGCGGTAATCGCCTTGCGCCGCCAGCGCCTCGTGGTTACCGAGGAGACAATCGAGGCGGCCATCGGTATGCGTCGCCTGCTCCTGCAGGCGCATGACGAACGCCACCACGCTCGCGGAGTCGCGGCCGCGATCGTTCAAGTCGCCGAGCAAGACGAGACGCGCATTGCCCCCAGCCCACTCGCCAGCATCGGTCAGCAGACCGAGTCCCAGCAGGATGCGCAGCAGCGCATCCAGATCCCCGTGGATGTCGCCGATGGCGAACGTCCGGGCGCGGGTTGCGTCGAGCGTCGCCGGTGTCGTCATTCGAGGCCACCCGTGCTCGTCGTCAGACACGGTCGAAGATCTCGTCGTAACGAAGGAAGCGAGACGAGCGCACCTTGACCGGGCGGAACAACGTGAACTGCGGGATGGGCTCACGCGCCGCCGGGTAGTCCCGGTGGTAACCGACTGGCGCACCCGCCCGCTCGCTCAAGCGGTGCAGCTCGCGAGGGGTCACGCCGGCGGACCAGCTCGTGAAGCCACGCGGGCCGATGTCCTCCTCGGCGATGTCGGTTGCGTCGAGCACGAACACCCGGCAGCCCACTCCCAGCACTCCCTTCCGCATCCCCAGCAGATCCTCGAACTCGCGCGGTGTTCGCCCCAGCAAGAACCGCGCGACCGTCGCGTAGCCCTTGACGCGATCCATGGGCGGCCGTAGCGGCGTGACCTTCACCGCGACGTTGGTTGGATTGCGGATCGCACGCCAGATCCCCGCACGCGTCTCCCGCTGCAGCTCGCCGATCACGGGATGATCGTCGATGCGATCGCCTGTGCGGTCTGCGGGATTGACGACGTGGTACGCGCTGTCGTCGGGGTACTGCTCATACGTCAAGTCACGAGGCATGCGACCTCCTTCGGAGCTCCGCCGACGCCTTCGCGTCGATCCGCTTCAACGGCACGGGAATCATTTCTGCCACGACTCGCAGCTTCCGAGCCAGGCTTCTGCGGAACCCGACCCTCGCGAGTCCTCGTACCAGCTCGATCGCGCTGGCGACCCGATCAAGTCGGCGCACATCCACTGGGGCCAGCCCCGCACCCGGTGGTAGGCGCCGCCGACGGGTGCGTCTCCCACCGCGACACCCGGATCGGCGAGCGCCCACGAATCGCAGGTACCGGGAAACGGGCGCGCCGCATCCGCCCGGGAATCGACGGCGCGCCACCAGCTCGAACGACCGTCGGGATCCTCGCGACAGAGCCACGCATCCCATCCGGCTATACGTCGCCATTCGGCGGCCACGGGCCGCACGGGCTGGACCACGCAGCCCTCGAGTGCCGCACCGCCAACGACCAGTGCACACGCGACGACGAGCGAGCGAGCCAGGATGGCGTGGCTCACGACGCGGTGTTCCGCGCGAGGAAATCGAGCATCTTCAGGTACGCCTCGAAGCGGTTCGGCTTCTGATCGAAGCCGTGCCCTTCCGAGCCCTCGATCAGCACCTCGTGGGGCTCGTGTGCGCGCTCCAGTGCGTCGGCGAGCATCTCGCGACTCACGGCTTCGATGTCGACCACGAGCGGCGCCGTGGCGCCTTCGGCGCGGAGTGCACCGATGTCTACTGCCTCCGGCCTCGCGAGCTTGGACGACTGCTCGAGCCGCCACCACACCAGGGCAGCAGCCACTGCGGTTCCGCAAACTTCGACGACACATTTCCCGCTCTTGCCAACCTTCATGTGCGCAACCGGCGTGCTCCTGAGACTACCTTGCACACCTTGGGATTCCATACTTTCACCCGCATAAACAGTTGGAGAAATCCAGGACCGCTATCTCGAACACGACCGGCGTGCAGCTACCACGCGTGATCTCGCTGCGGTCACACGCGAAGCTCGATCCGACGGTGATGCCCAACCTCGCGACGCAAGCGGCTGCTGGATTCTTGCCGTCGCGGATCGTGAGCGGTCGGTCGGTATCGGGAAACTCCGGATATCGGTGTCCGCCGTCATGCCACTCGCACGTGTGAATGCAAACAGCAGCTCGACGGCGGATGCGCCACGGTTGTTCTGTAAGGGGTCGGCGTTTTGGATGGACGTGATCTCGCAGAGACCAGCGATGGGTCGATACTCGCACGGCCCCCCAATGGGACTACCGCCGCCGTCACACCCGAGCCCCGCCGGCAGCGGCACAGCGCTCCAGAACAACACCAACCATCGCCCGAATCGCATGAGATCCAGTCCCTCGACGAAACTGGCGCGCGTGAAACCCGCGAAAGCGTTGGCCCCGGCCGACGACTTTCCCACACGAAGCAGGGAGGATCCAGCGTCGATCCGAAGATCGGGGAAGCGAGGATCACGCCCATCTCATCGCGCAGCGGTAGCGCTCCGGATACTCCACGTCACCGAGCCACACGTGCGCGTTCGAGTAGCTCGTCCGCGCGCGCCGAAGACACCGCAAGAATGACCGTCGCCATCGCCAGAGATCGCTTACCCATGCCCCCTGCTCCCGCGCCCAGGCTCCCACTTGCTGGCGTGCGCGTCGATACCTGCGCGAAAACCGGTTCGTCAGGATCGGTGTGCGCCGCGCGCTGGGTAGCCGAGCGCCGCACCGTCGATCGCGATCCGAGACCAGCCCCGGATTGAGTCGGCGCGGGGCGAATGGCAGGATCCGCCGTGCGATGACGCCCGTTCAGTTCGAGTTCGCACCGCCGGATGGGCTCACGTGCATCCGGCGTTTCCGCAAGACGGTCGTGAAGGATCACGTCGTGGCACCTCGCCAGGAAGACACGACGGCGGGAGTGGAACGGCTCAGGTT
>CAYVDO010000596.1:0-3494 GCA_964450125.1 uncultured bacterium | reverse complement strand
CCGCGGCGAAGAACCGCGCGAGCCCAGACGAGCGAGCCGTGCTCGTTCAGGGTGCAGCCTCGAGGCGCACGATCTCCACGGCGGCGCGCCGGCTTCGCCCGCGCTCCGCGCGCGTCAGTTGATGGCGGAACCGCCAGGCACGAGCGCGATCGGGTTGATCCCCATGTTGCGCAGCGAGCGCTCCCAGACCGAGGTCGCATCGGTGGCGAAGATCAGCCGCGGATCGACGCCCGAGGTGACCCAGGCACCCTGAGTGATCTCCGACTCGAGCTGACCGGGGCCCCAACCGGCGTAGCCCATGAAGAGCCGGAACTCGTCGGCACCCTTCTCGCAAACGTCCTTCAGCGCGTTCATCGAGCGGCTCATGCTGATGCCGCCGGCCACGTGGTGGGTGTCGTCGTATTCGAGCTGGCTGGTGTGCAGGATCCAGCCGACCTCGCGGCTCACCGGACCGCCGATCATCACGGGCTTGCCGGGATCGCCACGGTACGTCAGCGACTGAGCCTGCGTGAACTCGCCCATGGTGAGCGGTGAAACGTGATTGATGA
Source organism: uncultured bacterium (assembly GCA_964450125.1). Classification (GTDB taxonomy): domain Bacteria; phylum JADJOY01; class JADJOY01; order JADJOY01; family JADJOY01; genus JADJOY01. The sequence continues at coordinate 2,946 of CAYVDO010000596.1, read as the reverse complement.
CCAGACCGAACGAGCCTTCGGCGCCGTGCTCCACCACCAGCACCACCGAACGGTAGAAGTTCGGATCGAGGAGCTGTGGCATTGCGATCAACAAGCCGGGCGCGAACGAGCTGGACATGCGGTGTCCTCCGTCGACGAACGGTCCGTCACCCCGAGTATACGGCTCGGTTTTCGATGCGCGAAACGAATCCCCGTGCGATTCGTGCGCGCGCTCCACAGGCCGCGCGCGCACGCTTGCGACGCACGAGCGGCGACCGGTACGTTGCGGCGCCCGGAGATGACGCGTGTTCGGCTGGAAGCGAAAAGAGCGCCGCACCGCGCCACGCGCGGGTGATCCGCGCCCAGCGACGGGTGAGGCGAGCGCACCACGCGTCGAGCCGACACCGACGGAGATCGTGCTCGCGTATCACCAGACCACGAAGCACCATCCGTACCGGCAAGCCCGCAGCCTGGGCTACCTCGATTGGGACACACAGCCCGATCCGTTCCGTCGCTTCCACGGTGCCGACCTCGTCGCGCTGCCGCTCTCGGACGAGGATTGGACGCCGCCGTACCGCGCGATCTTCGACTTTCCCGGTGCCGAACCGCGGCCGATGACGCTCGCCAACATCGCCGCGCTCTTCGAGCACTCCCTCGGCATCACCGCGTGGAAGGAATTCCAGGGCTCGCGCTGGGCCCTGCGTGCCAATCCATCGAGCGGCAACCTCCACCCCACCGAGGGTTACGCGGTGTTCCCGGCAGAGCCCGACGCGGCGTGGGTCGCGCACTACGCGCCGGCGCAGCACGCATTCGAACGACGTGCTCGATTCACGCACACACTGTGGCGTGGGCTCGCCGAAGCATTCCCCCGCGAGACGTTTTTCGTGGGGCTCACGTCGATCCATTGGCGCGAGGCATGGAAGTACGGTGAGCGCGCCTATCGGTACTGCCACCACGATACCGGCCACGCCTGGGCCGCGCTGCGGATCGCCGCTGCCGCGCTCGGTTGGCGTTTGGTGCTCCTCGAGGACCTCGGCGACGCGGACGTGGCGCGACTGCTCGGCACCGATCGAGGAGACGACTTCCGCGACGGCGAGCGTGAGGAGGCAGACGGTCTGGCGGCGGTGATCGCCGACGCTGGATCCTCCACCGTGCCGCTCGCACTCGCGCCGGATGCCCTCGACGCCGTCGCAACGGCAGCCACGTGGGCGGGCCGCGCCGAGCCATTGAGCCCGGACCACGTCGAGTGGAACGTGATCGAGCTCACCGCATCGGCAGCCGCCAAGCCACGCCAGACCACGCGCTCGCGCACGCTACCCGCGCGCGCCGCGAGCACACCGCCGCTCGCCGCAGGCGCGACGGCCGAGACTGTGAGCACCCGCAGGATCATCACCCAACGCCGCAGCGCGGTGGACCTCGATGGCCACACGCGCATCACCGCGGCGGCGTTCTTCGGGATCCTCGCGCGAGTCCTTCCACGAGCGGATTCACGTGGATTCGTGCCGCCGCCGTGGGATCTGACCGAGGGGCCGCCCCGAGTCCACTTGGTGGCGTTCGTCCACCGCGTGGACGGCCTCGCCCCTGGGCTCTACGCGCTGCCACGCTCGCCCACGGCGATCGAGCCATTACGCGCGGCGATGCGAGCGGATTTTCGCTGGAGCGCTCCACCAGGCACGCCGGTAGATCTTCCCTTCGCGCTGCTGCGCGAGGAGGATTGTCGCGCCATCGCCAAGTCGATGAGCTGCGGCCAAGACATCGCGGGAGACGGCGTCGCGAGCTTCGGCATGCTCGCGGAGCTGGAAGACACCGTTCGTGGCGTGGGGCCGTGGGCGTACCGGCGGCTTCACTGGGAAGCGGGGATGATCGGGCAGGTGCTCTACCTGGAAGCGGAAGCCTCGGGGATCCGCGGCACGGGCATCGGCTGCTTCTTCGACGACACCGTGCACGACGTCCTCGGGATTCGCGGCACCCGTTTCCACACGCTCTATCACTTCACGCTCGGCGGTCCGGTCGACGATCCACGCCTCACCACACTGCCGCCTTACGACCCGCAACGACGCGTGCCGATCGGGCACTGATCCCACACCGAACCGATCACTCGCGCGCCGGAGCCGCGCCGGCCTCGGGTGCCGGGCGCGCCAGATCGTGGACCGTGAGCACCGCGCCGGCCCACTCGAAGATCACCACGCCCGATTCGTCGTGCACCGCGAGATCGCGAAAGCCTGCGGCCTGGACGCGACGCACCAGCTCCTGCGCAGCACGCACTCGCTCGGGACGCGCGCGGCGGGCGAACGAATCGCGCGCCACCGCGCTCCAATGCTTCCCCGCACCGAGCTTGATCTCCGCGAGATCGATCACGCTGGCGAGCCCTTCCACGGTGAGCGCCTCGCCGACCGATCGGCTTTTCACCGACCCGAGCACCTCGACGCCCACGTACGTCAGCACGCCCACGCCCGTCACCAGCAGCGCGAGCGCCAGCCAGCGCCGCGGGATGGCCCGACGCGTCGGCTCCATCACCGGGGGCGGGGCTCCGCTGGCGGCGGGCGCACCCTCGTCGCCGACCTCGGGCTCCCGCGCGGGTGAGCGCACGATCCGGTCCACCACCGGTCTTTCCAGGGGAAGCGCCGGCGGACGCGCCGAGCGATCGACGCGCAACAGTCCTGCGTTCATGAGCCGAATCAAGTTGAGGAAGACCAGCGTGCGGTCACCGCCCACCGTTCGCGCGACGTCGCGTGCACGTGTCTGACCATCGACGAGGGCGAGCAACGCCTGGTCGGTCTCGTCGAGTCTCAGCACCTTGGCAGGCTCGGCGCGCGGCACACGCTCCAGGACCGCGGCGGCGAGCGCCGTCTCGTCGACGAACGGTAGCTCGTCGGCGAACACGAGCTTCTTGCGCACCACGAGTCGCAGCACGATTCGCGTCATCACCTCGTCGGTGAGCCCCGTCAGGTGCCCGATCGTCGCCAC
>CAYVDO010000595.1:0-3503 GCA_964450125.1 uncultured bacterium | reverse complement strand
GAAGAGCGCGTCGATGAAATTGCGTGCGCGGCGGCTTTCGCGGTCCTGCTCGATCTGGGTGAAGAGCGTTGCGTCGGGGACGTTGGCGGCGAACACGCGCTGCAGCGGGTAGCTGGTGCTGAAGTAGCGAGTTCCCCACGCCCGGACCTCGGTGTCGTAGCGGCTACCGTGGGCGCGTGCCAGATCGTGCGCCAGCCGGTAGCCGAGCTGATGGCTGGTGAGCGCGCCGCCGATGACTGCGGCCGTGGGCTGTGCAGCTTTCACCGCGCGGTAGAAGCTGGGCAGCGTACCGACGCGCGGGTCGCCGCCCACGCCGCCGAAGTAGTCGGACGCCGTGCCGTACCAATACGACTTCACGTCGGGCTCTTCGACGCAGGACCACGCTGCGACGCGCGGCAGCTTCTTGGCCGGATTCTGCGGGTCGGGCGTGGAACCGTCGTAGCGGCGCGCCAAGGCGAAGACGAACTGGTACCAGGGCGAGGTGTTGCCCGGCTCGTCGCGGGTGAGCACGCGAGGCGGATACGAATACGTGCCGATCGGATACTTGGGGCCGAGGTATTCGCCGTGCTTGGTGTCGTAGGTTGCCGAGTCCACCGGCCAGCTCGATTCGGGGCCGGCGAAGGGCGCGATCGGGCCGCCGCCCGGCCGAAGCCGAAACACGATGCGCTCGATCCCCGCGGCGTCGGCGCTACGCACCTGCTGATCGAGCGATCGCAAGGCGGCGGCATCGAAGTCACGGCCGTTCGGCGCGAGCACCGACCAGGTCACCGCGTTGCCGACGATCTGGAACGTCGCACCGCCCATCGACGTGAGAAGGTCCAAGCGATGGGTGGGAAGCGTCACGCCGCCGAAGCTCACCGCGGATGCGGCGCGGGCGGCTGTGGCGGTGCCGGCTGCAGTTGCGACGAGGAGCGATACCGCGAGGAGCTTCGACGCGCGGCGCTCGATTCGAGCCGCCGAGGGGACGAGACGCTTGGTGACGATTGCGGGGGTTCGGGGCATGGGGGCGAGATCTCCAATCCTGGTGCTCACGCACGCACGTTGGCGCTTCACCAGGTGCGCGGCGGAAGAGCAAGCGCTGCGCCAAGGGTTGGCGCGGTGATCCTGGTGTGCGCGTCGCTGCAGCCAAAGCGCCTCCATCACACACGAACCTGCCGTGACGCCGCGTGCGGCGTCGTCGCGTCCAGCGCGCGATCAACACGGCGAACTGGCTTCGGCGCGAACGCCGTGAGCCGTGCCGGTCGCCCGCGCGCGGCGTCGCCAACCGGGGTTGGCGACCCACGCCAGCAGTCGTTAGCGGGCGAGAGCGCGGCGAATCGTCATCGTTCGTCAGCAATCCTGCGCCAACGACGCGCGAGCCTCGCGCTCGCGGATGCTCAAGCTGGAGCGGCGACGAGTGGTGTAGCCGCGCGGCGCGGTGCTTTGCGCTCGCTCGGCCGCGAGGACGCCCGGCCGCGATTGGCGTTCCGGTCGCTCGCGGCGAAGTGCGCACTCCACACCTCAACCAGCGAGTCCGTGTCGCGATCGGACGGATGAAAACCGGGCCGGAAGTAGTCGAGGTACGGCAGGCTGAGGCGACGGAAGATGCCGGGCGAGCCCCACAGGAAGCGCACGAGCGTGAGCCAGCCGCGTGCGTCGAGGAGCTTGCCGCGAGCTCGCGTGAGGCGCACGTGGGTGTTGCCGATCGCCGCCAGGAAGAACACGGTCGCCAGCAGCATCGTGGCGACCCGTGTGCCGTAGCCACCGCCCACGGTCTCGTAGACGTCGTACGCGACGCTCTTGTGCTCGCTCTCTTCCAACGCATGCCAGAGCCAAAGCGGCCGTACGGTGGGGTCGATCATCGCCTGGAGCTCCGGTCGCGACAGCAACTGCTCGGCCAGGATTGCCGTGTAGTGCTCGAGGGCACAGGTGACGCCGAGCTGCGCTTTCGGTGACAGCACGCGGTGGCCGAGGATCAAGAGCCACCGCACCTCGCGTTCCAACCGAACCGCCACTTCGTCGCCCTGGGCGCGAAGCATGGTGTTGAACGAGCGGTGCTCTGCGCTGTGCAGCGCCTCCTGCCCGACGAATGCTGCGACCCGCTTGCGCAGCGCGGGGTGCGCGATGGCGTTGGCGAAGCACTTCACCGATTGCACGAAGAACTTCTCGCCCTCCGGGAACATGAGCGAAAGCCCGTTCATGAGCACGCTCACGTGGTCGCTGCGTTCGAGCCAGTCGCGCGGCACCACAGTCGGATCGAAGGCGAGATCGAGGCGACGAACGATCGGCTGGGTGGCGTCGTGTCGAGCGGGCCGGACGGCGGTGGCGCGGCGCATGCGTTCCTCCGGTGGGATGGGAGATGGGATCGTCGACGCCGGTAGGGTCGTCTGGGCTCGCGTCCGACGACAGGTTAGGTTGTGCCGGCTTCTTGTCATTTCGGGCCAAGACTCGCTCCGCATCGACCGTGTCCGCGAAGTCGCGCTCCGCGCCAGCCGAGGAAGGCGACCTGCCGGGGAACTACGTCCTCGAGCTCGTCGAGCTGGTGGCGGATTGGGGTGTGCGACCGAACGAACTGTTGCACGGGCTCAGGCTCACGCCGCGGATCCTGGCCGATCCGGCGACGCGCTTGCCGATCACCACCTGCGCCGAGATCGTGCGACGCGCGCTAGCTCGCACTGGCGAGCCGGGATTGGCGTTCTCGATGGGCATGAAGATGCGCATCTCGATGCACGGCTTCCTCGGCTTCGCGGCGATGACGGCGGCCAACGTGCGCGAGGCGCTGACGCTCGCGGAGCGCTTCAGCCACACGCGCACCACGCTGCTGTCGCTGCGTAGTTACACCGAGGTGGGGCGCGGCGTGCTCGCCATCGAGCGCTGCGAGCTGGGTGGCGAGGCGCTCGAGTTCTTGGTGGTGACGCTCTTCGTGGGGCTCTGGCAGATCGGTAATGCGCTCACCGGGCGAGCGCTCTCCGGTTGGGTGGACTTCTCGTTCGCGGAACCGACGCATTTCCGTCGTTTCGCGAACCTCGTACCCGGGCGCATGCGCTTTCATCAGCCGCTCAATCGCTTGCTCTTTCCGGAGGCCGTCCTCGACCTGCCGCTGGTCGATGCCGATCCCGTAGCCACGCGGCTCGCGCGCGAGCAGTGCGAACGCGAGCTCCAGGCGATCGGCGACACCGGTCGCTTCGTGGCGCGGGTGCGTGCGCTGGTCGCAGCCGGCGGCGATCACCCGCCGGCGCTCGCCGACGTGGCGGAGGCCCTCCACCTCTCGGAGCGAACCCTCAAGCGGCGGCTAGCCGAGCACGACAGTAGCTATCGGCAGCTTCTCGACGAGGTGCGCCTCGACCGCGCGCGCCGCTTGCTCGCCGATCGGACGCTCTCGATGGATCGGATCGCCGAGCATCTCGGGTACTCGGACGTCGCCAACTTCACGCGCGCCTACAAGCGCTGGACCGGCACGACACCCGCCCTCTCGCGCACACGCTGAGCGCCGATCGCCGCGAGGGGGCGGAGGCTTGAAAAGC
>CAYVDO010000594.1:0-3529 GCA_964450125.1 uncultured bacterium | reverse complement strand
CGTCGTCGATCTCGACGGCGACCGCGCCCGTGGCCGCTGCTACCTCGATCTGCGCGCCCCCATCGACGGCCAGCGCAGACTCGGCGGCGGCCACTACGAAGACGAGTACCGACGAACGAACGCGGGCTGGCGCTTCGCGTCCCGCAAGCTCGTCCTGCGCTTCCTCGAAGCACGCTGAGGCGACTCCTTCTGCACCCACGCGTCCGCACTCACGGCGCCTCGAACGGCGAGGGCCCGCGTGCGTTGCGTCAACCCGCGGCAGCTCGGGATGGCGCCGCGGCGTCGGCGAGGGTCGTGAGCGCATAACCCACGAAGCGCACGCCGTAGCGGTCGACGAGCGCGTGAACCGAGCGCAGGTAGGTGAGCCGCGTTTCGATCGCCATCGTCGGTAGGCGCGTTTCCAAGCCGTTCGCCAATGCCAGCGCGCTTTCGGGGCTCGACGCGGCTGCGCTCAGGCACGGTGCCAGCGCTGCGGACCAGTGTTCCGAGCCCCAGGGCTCGGCGAGGGCGCTCAGTCGCGCCAGCGCCCGTGGCAGCTTCCGCGCCCACGGAGTCCGCAGAATTCGCTCCCGATGGAACGCGTTGACGAGGGACTCGAGCGAGTCGGGCTTGCCGAGCTCCGCCGCAGCAGCGGCGAGCGCGATGAAGGTCGCGACCACCTCGGCGTGGGTCTCACCCAACTCGCCGAGGTGGCGCAGGAACGGCTCGCACTGGCCGTGCGGGGCGAGCGCGTGCGCGACTTCCACCGCGCGGTCCAGCGTCTCCTGCCCGAGGGCCGGCAGGATTGGGCCGAGATGGGCGAGCGTTCGTGCGAGCACCGCATGGTGATCCGCGGGAACGCGCGACACCCAGCCGGGTAGGCAGGCCAAGACCAGCGTGCCCGATTCTTCGGACCACGCTGCGGCGGTCACCAGCGCATCCAGCCACGGGCTCGGCGCATCGCCGCTGGGCAAGGCGTTGGATGCGACGACCAAGGCCTCGAGCTTCCCTGGCAAGTCGGCGATGGCGAACGGCACTGCGTCGAGCTGGAACTCGGTGACGAGCCGGCGTGCCTGGAGGAGGTAGGGCTCGAGGCCGGGCAATGCGAGGGTGCGCACGGTGGCGTCGAGCCTGGCGACGGTGGGTGCATCCAGCGCCAGCGGTACGGCAGCCAGCGCCGCGACGGTATCGAGAATCGCGCCCAGCGCCTGGGGTGCACGAGTCGCTGCTTCGGCCACGAGCCTCGCGACCCGCGGCAGCATCGCGGCGCGTCGGAGCGGCGGCGGATCGGTGTCCTGGTTGAACGCCTCGACGAGCCGCGCCGCCGCGTCGCGCTCGCCGGTCCGATCGGCGAGCGCGACCACTTCCGCGATCGCGCGAATCTCACGAGCCGCGCGCGGCGGAAGCCGAGTTCGCGGCTGGTAGCTCGCGACGAGCGCCAGCGCTCCTTCTACCCCTGGAACCGTCGAGGTGCGAAGGAGGTCCGCGAGCAGGGTCGCCGACAGTCGATCCGCGAGCACCTGCGCCGCGGACACGTCGCCGAGAAGCGCTGCGGCGCCGGCCGCATCGGCGGTGTCGAGTGCGCCTGCCAGCGCTCGGAAGCGGCGCCGCTGCGCCCAGTAGCGCACGTCGAGGGTGAAGAGATGGCGGTTGAGCTCGGCAAGCGCGTGACTCGCGCGAGCAGCGTCGAGCGACGCGAGCGCTCTCCCCACGGCCGCCCACTCACTCTCCGAGCCCGGGTAGAGCCGCCCCGGATTCTCGGCGATGGCGCGAAACGCGCGCAGCACGGTGACTCGCGAGGCGGCGTCCCTATACGCATCGCGAACGGCCCGCACGCCGGCATGGAGCGGACCCAAGTGATCCGCCAAGACGCTTTCGGGGACCACCGGTTCGTCGTGCTGCACCACGGAGCCTGGGGGACGCGCGTTCGCGCGTGGAGGACGGAAAGCTCGGTTCGAGAACGGGCGCGCGAAGATACCACGACGTCGCAACACCCAGACCGCCCCGCATGGCGTAGGATCGCGCGCCCGCCACACGACGAGACGCCATGCAGAGCGACGAAGCCAATCCCCGCCCTCCCGACACCGAGCCCCGATCGTCGACCGGCGAGGTGCCGAGCCCCTACGCCTACTACGTGCTGGCGCTCTTGTGGTTGGTCTACGTGTTCAACTTCGTCGACCGCCAGGTGCTCGCGATCTTGCTCGAACCCATCAAGAAAGACCTGGGGGCCTCGGATACTGCGATGGGCTTCCTGAGCGGTTTTGCGTTCGCGCTCTTCTACACCGTCGCGGGCATCCCCATCGCGCGCTGGGCCGATCGCGGCACGCGCCGCAGCATCATCGCGCTGGGGCTGCTGGTGTGGAGCGGGATGACCGCGCTTTCGGGGCTGGCACGTGGCTTCGTCGAGCTGGCGCTTGCGCGCATGGGGGTCGGCATCGGCGAGGCCGCGGGCAGCCCGCCTGCGCACTCGCTCATCGCGGACTACTTTCCGCCGCGGCGACGGGCGACCGCGCTCGCGATCTATGCCGCAGGTGTGTACGTCGGCGTGATGCTCGCGTTCGTGGGTGGCGGCTACGTCGCCACCCATTTCTCGTGGCGCACCGCGTTCCTCCTGGTGGGACTACCGGGGCTGCCGCTCGCGGCGCTGGTGCGCGTCACGATACGCGAGCCCGCGCGCAGCGCCGGGCAGGGCGTAGCCGCGAGTGACGATCGGGCGTCGCTGGTGGAGACGCTTCGCTTCCTTGCCGCCAAACGTTCGTTCGTACTGGTGGTGGCGGCGGCGGCGTGCAACACCCTCGGAGGTTACGCGTTCCTGACTTGGGGCGCCTCGTTCCTGCGCCGAGTGCACACGATGCCGATCGGGCAGGTGGGGCTCACGCTGGGGCTCATCGTGGGGATCGGCGGCACGCTCGGCGCGTGGTGGGGTGGCGCACTCGCCGATCGCCTCACGGCGCGGGATCCACGCTGGTACGGCTGGCTCTCGGCGTTGGTGTCGGCGATCCACGTTCCCTTCGGCGTCGCCTTCCTGCTGGCGCCCACGCCCACGCAGGCGCTGGTGTGCTTCACGCCGTTCTACGTCGCCGCGCAGATGTACGTGGGCTCGATGCTGGCAGTGACGCAGGGGGTGGCGACGCCGCGAATGCGAGCCACGGCTTCGGCGGTAGTGCTGTTCGTGCTCAACCTCGTGGGGCTCGGCCTCGGCCCGCTGGTGGTCGGGGCGCTCAACGACGCGTTGGCCGCCAGCCACGGTCAGCTGGCGATCCGCTACTCGCTGCTGGTGGTGATCTCGCTCAGTGCCTTCTCGGTGCCGCTCTTCTGGCTCGCGGCACGCCATCTGCCGCGCGACCTGGGCCGTGCATGCTGAACGGGAATCGGTGTGCGCAGGCTGCTCGAAAGGTACCGGCCAGCGGCGCGCCGACGAGCGTAGCGAGTCGACTCAGGGGTGGGGCCCCGCAAAAACCGCGATTCTTGCGGGGCGGGGGTCTGGAACAGACCCGAAGTGCCATCCCGACAACCAATCGGCGCCCCGGTCTCCACGCACGCCGTCGAT
>CAYVDO010000593.1:0-3575 GCA_964450125.1 uncultured bacterium | reverse complement strand
GTCGACTTGGGGGTGGGGCCCCGCAAAAACCGCGCTTTTTGCGGGGCGGGGGGCTGGAACAGACCCCCGAGGAGGCATCGACAGGCTGCTGAAAAACTCGCGTCGGCGAGTTTTTCAGCAGCCTGTTAGCCTGATCGCGATGGCGGAGAAGGACGCGACGAGCGGGGCGCGCGAGCCTTCGCACGCTCGGCCGCGGGTGGCCATCGTCGGCGGTGGCTTCGGCGGGCTCTATGCCGCGCGCGGCTTGGCCCACACACCCGCCGACGTGACGCTCGTCGACAAGCGCAACCATCATCTCTTCCAGCCGTTGCTCTATCAGGTGGCCACGGCGGGGCTCTCGCCGGGGGACATCGCTCAGCCGATCCGCGCGATCCTGCGCGAACAGCGCAATCTCACGGTGCTTCTCGCGGACGCCCGCGCCGTGGACCTGGCGCGGCGCTGCGTGGTGCTGGCGGACGGCGAGCTCGGCTACGACCATCTCGTTCTCGCCACGGGGGCTACGCACGCTTACTTCGGGCATCCCGAATGGAGCGAGCTCGCGCCGGGGCTCAAGACGCTCGAAGACGCCATCACGATCCGCAGCCGCTTCCTCTCGGCGTTCGAGGAAGCGGAGCGCGAATGCGATCCGCGCCGTCGCCAGGCGCTGCTCACCTTCGTGATCGTCGGCGCTGGCCCCACTGGAGTGGAGCTCGCGGGGACGATGGCGGAGATGGCGCGGGTCTGTCTCGCCAGTGACTTCCGCTTCATCGATCCCACGTTGGCGAAGGTGATCCTCTTCGAAGGCGGTCCGCGGGTCCTGCCGACCTACACCGAACCGCTCTCGGCGAGCGCCAAAGCGCAGCTCGAGCGACTCGGCGTGGAGGTGCGCGTGGGCGCGTCCGTCACGGACATGGGGCGCGGTTGGGTGGAGAGCGGCGGTGAGCGGATCGAGACCGAGTGCGTGTTCTGGGCCGCGGGTGTCGCGGCTTCGCCGCTCGGTGCGTCGTTGGGGGTGCCCCTCGACAAGGCCGGGCGCGTGATCGTGAACGACGATCTCACGGTGCCCGGCCACTCCGAGGTGACGGTGATCGGCGATCTGGCGAGCGTGAAGCGCGCCGACGGCACCCTGGTGCCTGGAGTGGCGCCAGCGGCGATCCAGATGGGTCGCTACGCTGCGCGCCGGGTGCGCGCCGCCATCGAGGGTCACGCGCTCCCGCCGTTTCGCTACTTCGACAAGGGCAGCCTCGCGACCATCGGCCGCGCCGCGGCGGTGGGGATGGCCGGGCCGCTGCGCTTCACGGGCTTCACCGCGTGGCTGGCGTGGCTGCTGGTGCACCTCTACTTCTTGATCGGCTTCCGGAATCGTCTGCTGGTGTTGATCCAGTGGGCGTGGGCGTACCTGACGGCCCAGCGGGGTGCGCGGCTCATCACCCATTACGCGCGGGCGGCGTTGTTGCTCGCGGCGCTCGCGTCGGGATGCGCGGCGTATCACGTCGATCGCGTGAGCGTGGGCAGCGACGGAGCCCAGGCCAACGGCAGTTCCGGGCTCGCGGCATTGTCGGCGGACGGTTCCACGGTGGCGTTTCAGTCGGAGGCCGACAATCTGGTGCCCGACGATCGCAACCGTGTTTCCGACGTGTTCGTTCACGTGCGCGCCACGCATCGCACCGAGCGCGTGAGCGTGGACTCCAAGGGCCGCGAGGGTGACGACGCAAGCAACCACGCGGCGATCTCCGCCGACGGGCGCTTCGTGGCGTTCGAATCGGCCGCCACCAATCTCGTGGCCAAAGACACCAACGGCGCCAGCGACGTGTTCGTGCGCGATCGCAAGACCCGCACCACGGAACGGGTGAGTGTGGCCAAGGGCGGGGTCGAGGCCAACGACGCGAGCGGTTTCCCCGCGCTCTCGGCGGACGGTCGTTACGTCGCGTTCCAATCGGTCGCCCCCAACCTCGCGCCAGGCAGCCCGCGGCTCTCGCGAATCTACGTTCGCGACCGCACCAAGAACGGAACCGAGTGCGTGAGCGTCAACGACGAGGGCAAGCTCGCCAACAACGACTGCGACAGCCCTGCGATCTCCTCGGACGGTCGGTGGGTTGCGTTCGTGTGCAACGCGTGGAACATGGGCGTGGCCATGCGCAGCACCGCGAAGCAGGTGTATCTGCACGATCGCAAGCTCCATCGCACGACGTTGCTCAGCCAGTCGCCCGAGCACCAGCCGGGAGATTGGATGAGCTGGCAACCGCGGGTCGCCGCCGACGGCACCACGGCCTTCGAGACCTATGCGACCAACCTGGTGCGCGGGGATCTCAACGGCACCGGCGACGTGGTGTTGGCGATTCCAGGTGTGCCCACGCTGGAGCTGGTGAGCGTGGGCGAGGATGATCGGACGGCGAGTGGCGCCTCCATGGCGCCGTCACTCTCGGCGCATGGCCGCTACGTCGTGTTCTCGTCGTCGGCTACGGATCTGGTGTGGTCCGATTCGAACGACAAGGTCGACGTCTTCCTTCGCGATCGCAAGAGCGGTGAGATGGAGCGCGTGAGCGAAGCGGCCGACGGCAGCGCCGCCGACGGCGATAGCTGGTTCCCGGTGATCTCGAGTGACGGGTTGATTCGCGCCTACGAATCGAACGCGACCAACCTGGTTCCCGGCGACAGCAACGGCTACCCGGACGTTTTCGTGCAGCAGGTCGAGCCGCCGTTCTGAGCGTTGACGCGTCGCCAGCGAGAGCGCCGTGAGCACGCGCCGGCTGCGTATCCGGGCGAGGATGGCGGTCGCGTTGCTGGCGGCGTCGTGCATCGCCGTCGTCGCGAACGCCGCCGAGCCGGCGGCGCGTGCGTGGGTTCTGGATCACGGCGCGGTGCGGGCGGTAGACGGTTCACCTTCGCCGGCGCGCGGCGCCGATGTGGCTGTGGTCCCCGCCGGCGCGTTTCCGATCGGCTCACTCGCCAAGCCGTTCATCGCCCAGGCCTGGGCCGCGGCGCACGCGGCCGAGCCCACCCCGCGTTTCCGATGCGGGGGCGGCGCCACCTGCTGGCGCCCTGCGGGGCACGGCGAGCTGGGATTGGCGGGCGCCCTCGAGGTTTCGTGCAACGCGTACTTCCGCGAGCTGGCTGCCGACACGCCGCGCGCGCTGCTGGAAGCCGTGTTCGCCGATCTGCGCTTCGACGTGCCGCGACCGCTCACTCCCGACCTCGCGATTGGCCTGGTGGAGCCGGGCCTGCCAACGCGCGCGCTTCGTGCAACACCGGCAGCACTGCTCACGGCATTCGCTTCGCTGGCGCGAACGCCCTGGGCTCGCGGCGAATCGATCCGTCACGAAGTCCTGGCTGGGCTCCGCGAGTCGGCTCGCTCCGGCACGGCTGCGGGGCTCGCCGCACGGGGTTTGCTGGCCAAGACCGGCACCGTGCCGGCCCTCGACGGGACCGCACTTCAGACTTCGGGCTTCGCGCTCGTGTTCGACGAGAGCGGCTGGGCGGCGCTGCTCTTGCTCGAACGAGGTACCGGGCGCGAGGCCGCGAGCCGCCTCGCGAGCCTGCTCCCGGAACTGCGTCCAGGGACCGTCGCCGCAGCTCGCGACTCGCGTGCGCCCCAT
>CAYVDO010000592.1:0-3595 GCA_964450125.1 uncultured bacterium | reverse complement strand
CAACTAGGAGTGTGTCGGGAAATGCGTTCCCAACACACTCCTAGCCTCGCCAAAGGCGACGATCGGCAAGCGAAGCCGAGCCGGCTTGGGGGTGGCGCCCCGAAAAAGTCACGCCTCTTTCGGGGCGGGGGTCTGGAACAGACCCCCGAGGAGGCATCGAACTAGGAGCCTGTCGCTGTGCGCGGCACATTTTCCGACAGGCTCCTCGCGCGAGCGAGTGGTTCGAGACTGCCGATGCTCCCTCGGGGCATCAATCAGCTGATCTTCGCCCGATACGGGCCGCGCTGGGGACGGAAGATGTCGACATCTCGTCCGCCACTCGCAGTCCGCGACGAAGACTTGTGGCGGCCGAGGGACCGGCCGCCCTCCAGCCGAGGCGGTCGAGGCATGGAGGCGCAGACCCCGAAGGGGTCGTGGTCCCTCGACGCGCCCTTCGTCGCTTGGGAATCGCACGACGGCTTCGCGTGTGGGCGTCGAGTCGCCACGGCGCCACCGTCCCCAGCCGGCTCGATTCTGGGTAAAGATCAGGAGCAATCCGTTGTCCTCCCCGCACTTAGCGCGAGCGCTGGGGGCCCGACGCCCAAATCGACGCGGGGCGTGGGCGAGCCGGATTCACGAGGCTTCGGCCTTCTCGATCAGCCTCCAGAGCAGCTTGGGGGCGAAGCGCCGCAGCCCGTGGAGGAACTTGGCCTCGCCCGTGGGAAAGACGATCTCGTCGCCGCGTTCGAGGGCCTCCTCGGCGAGCTCCACGATGCGGTCCGGCTTCGCCAGCCGGCCTTGCTCGATGCCGATTTGGATGGAACGCGGATTGGATCCCTCGATCGCCTGCTTGAGCAGCGGCGTGTCCACCATCGGCGGGCACACGAGCAAGATCCGGACTCCGCTGCCACGATGCTCGTGGATGAGCACCTCGGCGAAGATGTTCACCGCCGCCTTGCTGGCGTTGTAGGCGCCGAGGTGCGGTGTGGGCACCTCGCCGGCGAGCGAGCCGTAGAAGATCCAGTCCCCGGCGCGTCGCGCGATCATCGCGGGCAGCGTCGTGACCACGAGGTTGAGCGTCCCCTCGTAGTTGACGCGCATCACCCGGCTCGTCGTCTCAGGCGGCATCTGGAGCAGCGGCGCCGCCGGCATGATCGCCGCCGCATGCGTCACGCGGTCGATCGCTCCGAGCTCCGCATTCACGCGCTCGACGGTGGCGCGCACCTCGTCGAAATTCGCCAGATCGCAGCGGTAGCCGCGGACGTTGGCGCGACCAGCGGCGGTGCGCGCAAGCCCTTCTTCGTTCACGTCGAGTGCCGCGACCGTGGCACCCGCTTCCGCCAAGCGCCACGCCGAGAGCTGTCCCATGCCGCTCGCGGCTCCGGTGACGAGCGCGATCTTGCCGTGAAAGGCCATCTGCGTTTCCCCCGGTTCCTGGACGCGCCGACGGCGCGCGCGAGCAGCGAGTCTATGCCCGAGCGGGAGCGGCACCCGTGATCTCGATCACCCTCGGTACGTACACCGAGCCGTGCGTGCCCTGAACGGCACCACCGCGGCGAGCGCTCGCTTGACCGCGCAACAGCCGCTCGGTAATAGTGATTCTGAATTTAGGAACGCACGTTTTCGAGCGGGAGGCTCTGGATGACGCTCGCTGTCGTGATCGCGATCTCGATCGGCATGGTGCTCTCCGCCTTCACCATGGGGGCGGTGGTGTGGGGCTTCTATGCGCCAGTCAGCGCCAACATCCGGATCCGCGTCGAGAAGGAACGCAAGCTCAAGGGCTGGTCGGTAGCGCTGCGTATCGGCCTCAACGGGCTCTTCTCGTCGACGCTGGTGTACGTGTTCGCGCTGGTGCTTCAGCGCTTCCTTTTCTACACGGGGCGACCGTCGCTGGGGCGCTTGGTCTACGAGCCGGTGGCAGTGCTCTTGGTCTACGACTTCCTCTACTACCTCTTGCACCGCTATCCGTTCCACGCCTGGCCCGGTCTGCGTGAGGTGCACGCCATGCACCACCGCGCCAAGTACCCGATCGCGTTCGACAGCCTCTACTTGAATCCGATCGAGACGCTGTGCGGGCTCACGCTGCTCACGTTCTGCACGTGGCTGGTCGGACCGATCAGCGTGCATGCGTTCGGGCTCATCTTCCTGGTGTATTCGCAGATGAACATCTTGGTGCACTGCGGTCTCGATCTGCCGGGCGTGCTCAAGCCGTTCGGCTTCATGGCGCGGAAGCACGACGCCCACCATCGCCACATGAAGGCGGGCAACTTCGCGTCGTTGACGCCGATCTGGGACCGGCTCTTTCGCACCGCGGAGTGACGCGGCTCAGGGCATCGTCCAGCGCGGCGGCAGCGGCGGCAGGCGGTGGGCGCGTGCCCACTCGCTCCACCAAGCGTCGAAGTCCTCGGGAAAGACGTCGCTGCCGACGCCCGCACGCGTCCACAGCTCGAGAGCCAATGCGCCACCCACGGTGTCCGCGAGCACGACGCCGAAATACTCCTCGATGGGCACGGGCTGGCCTTCGAAGGGCGGTGGTGTACCCGCGGAGTAGCCGGAGAACGAGCCTCGCTTGACGGCGAAGCGGATTCGTCGCGCGTCGCCGAATGCCGGCCCCGCCGCACACACGAACTGCGACGGCGTGATCAGCACCCCCGCCCCGAAGTGATCCCACGCCACCCAGGCGTCGTTGCGATCGAGGCCCGCGACGCGCTCGATCAAGGGCGCGACGATGCGGTGCGGTTCGTACCAACCGAGCACACCCTGGTTGGCGTCGAGTGTGCGATCGAGGTGAGCCGCCGCCCAGCGATTGGCGGCGACGATGGCTGCGTCCACGTCCGTCTCGGCCGCGAACGGCTCGCCGCTGAGCTTGGCGAGCGCCGTGAGCGCCGCGTCGACGCTGGCGCGCTCGGCAACTGGATCGAGGCAATTGGCCAATCGCAGCAGCTCCAGCACGTTGGTATCCGAGCGATCCCGGGACATGAGCGCGAGCCCGGCGTTGCGCAGCGAGGGCATGCCGGTGAGCGGGTCGACGACGGCGCGGCCGACACGGCTTCCCACCGAAGGAACCAGCGCCACGCCGCCGATCGCCGCGAAGAGCAGCAACACCAGCAGCAGCCGCACCAGCTTCCAGAGCACGCGCTGCTCGGGGGCTGGAGGCAAGCGCGCCAGCGACCCAACGTCGAGGTCGGGCTCGCGCGCGGCGTGGCCTTCGGCGTCGGGTTCCTCGCCGTCGAGCTCGTCGTCGAACGTGGGCGGGAACATCTCGTCCGCCCCAACCGCGGGCCCCTCCTCGAGGCGTACGCCGAGGAAGGCCGCGAGGTCGCGGGCGCGATCGCGCGCGACCTCGACGGGCTGCGCTGCGCCGAGCGGGTCGTCGCCATCACGGCCGCGCAGCGTCACGATCCACTGACCACGATCGGCGGTGGATGCGAGCACGCGCTTCCCCCAGCCCACGCGTAGCCCCTCCGGCAACGGCTCGGTGCGCCGCCCGAAGGCGAGCGGTCCGAGGGCGCGACAACGCGTCCGGATACGCGCCGCTCGGTCGAGCTCGACCACGCGCAGCGACGCGAGCAATCCACCCGCAGCGACGAGCAGCACACCGAACACCACCCCACCC
>CAYVDO010000591.1:0-3601 GCA_964450125.1 uncultured bacterium | reverse complement strand
GAGATCCTCGTGATCATCCCGCGAGGGGTCCGGTACCGAGTCGACGTCGACAGTGTCCCTGGTGCGACGTGCTTGAAGATCCCGTTGGAGGTGCAGCGATGAGCGCACAGACCCGACGGCGACACTCGGCGGAATTCCGGGCGAGCGCAGTGCGCAAGATGAGCGCGCCGGGCCAATCGGTGCAGGGGCTCGCGGAGGAGCTGGGGATCAGCCCGTCGCTTTTGTTTCGTTGGCGGAGAAATGCAGGTACCAGAGGCACCATGCCGCAGCAAAAAAACGACAAGCCGAAGCAGGCCCCGCGCAGGCCGCAGGACTGGACCAGCGAGGAGAAGCTTGCAGTCGTGCTCGAGGCGCAGGGGCTGACCGAGGAGCAGCTCGGCGGCTTCCTGCGGCAGCGAGGGCTGCACCAGGCGACGCTGGACGAGTGGCGTGAGGCGGTCCTGCGGGGCGCACGGGCGGAGCTCGGCGGTCGCACCGACAAGCCGAACACCGCGGTCGAAGCGAAGCGGATCCGCCAGCTCGAGCGGGAACTCGCGCGCAAGGACAAGGCGCTGGCCGAGGCGGCGGCGCTGCTCGTACTCCAAAAAAAATTCCAGGCACTGATGGAGGGCGAGGACGACGACACGGAGCCGCGAAGCGGGCGCTGATCCTGCAGGTGCTCGCGGACGCGATGGCGAACGGCGCGTCGCTGTCGCGGGCTTGCGAGGTCCTCGGACTCGACTGCCGGACGATCCAGCGCTGGCGCACACAGGGCGGCGGCGACGACCGCCGGCGCGGGCCGCTCAGCGCGCCGCGCAACAAGCTCTCGGCCGAGGAGGACGCGCGCCTGCTGGCGGTCGCCAACTCGCCGGAGTTCCGCGATCAATCGCCGCGGCAGATCATCCCCAAGCTGGCCTCGCGCGGCCAGTACATCGCCTCGGAGGCGCACCTGTATCGTCTCCTGCGCAAGCATGGCCTGCTCGTCCACCGCAGCCGCACGCGGCCGCCCACGCCGCATCCCCGGGCGCTGACTGCGACCGGGCCCGACCAGGTCTACTCCTGGGACATCACGTACCTCCGCAGCCCGGTCCGCGGGGTCTACTTCTACCTGTACATGGTCGTCGACATCTGGAGCCGCCGGATCGTCGCCTGGGAGGTGCACGACCGCGAATGTGGCGACCTCGCATCCGCCCTCGTCGAAATAATTTGCCAATCGTGCACACATTCGGGTAACCTCGTCTGGCTGCATTCGGACAACGGCGCGCCGATGAAGAGCGCCGCCCTCCTGGCCACGCTGCACCGTCTCGGCATCCAGCCATCGTTCAGCCGGCCCCGCGTCAGCAACGACAACCCCTACTCGGAAGCCCTCTTCCGCACCCTCAAGTACCGCCCGAACTTCCCCACGCGCCCCTTCGCCGGCCTCGACGCCGCGCGCACCTGGGTCGAGCGCTTCGTCCGCTGGTACAACACCGAGCACCTCCACAGCGCCATCAACTTCGTCACCCCCGACGACCGTCACTTCGGCCGCCACGAGTCCATCCTGGCCGCCCGCCGCCGCGTCTACGAGGCCGCCCGTCGCCGCCATCCCGAACGCTGGTCCGGCAAGACCCGCGCCTGGGACCCCGTCCCAGTCGTCTGCCTCAATCCTGAGCGTGATTCCAAGGCGAAACACGCATGAATGTCGAGGCGGCAACTATCCTGAAACTCACCGGTGATCGGCGACCGGATCGAGCGCTTCCTGCTCGGTGGGCTCAAGGCGACGAAGATCATCTAGCACGCGAAGGCGCTGAAGGAGGTAGACCGTGGAAGAAGAAGGGAAGAAACCGACCTGGGAAGAGATCATGCAGCAGCCGTGGGTGCAAGCCGCACGCGGGCTGCTGCAGTTCGTCGGCGGCGGTCTCGTGGCGCTGCGCCACGAGACCAAGGACGCCCCTGAGCGTGAGATCCTCGAGACGCTCGCCGATCTGGGCCTCGGCAACAACCACGCGGGCGACGTGCGTCGGGGATGGGACGCTGCGGCCGGTGCTCCCCCTGCCGGTTCGCAGCCCGCGGCTCCCCCGGCTCCCGAGCGAGCTGTGCCGAGCCTGTCGTTCGACGACTTCGTGCGAGGTGCGGCCGAACTCGGCGTCGTGCCCCTGGCGGACACATCGGGGCGGACCCAGAGTCCGGCCACATCACCTGTCCCAAGTGCCACATCTTCGAACGGCGCCGCGGCGGGCGTCCCGGTGGCCGAGCTCCAGTCGAAGCCGGAGGTGATTCGCGTTCCAATGTCCTTGGAGGAGCTCGTGCGGACGGCCCCGCCAGCGAGGTCATCCAGCAGTGCGCCCTCGACTGCGGCACCCGCGGCTTCTGGCCCGGCGATCGAGAGCTCGACGCGTGCACGTGAAGAGCAGGACCGGATCGTCGACGAGCGGATCGGGCGGCTCGAGGAACGGCTGCGGGTGTTGACCGAGGTGCTGAGCTCGAACGGCCTGGAACAGCACGAGGGGGCTGCGGAGGCGCTTGCAGCGGTCGTGGAGCCGGTCATGTCGACGGACCGCGTACCCCAAGCGCCAGGCACGAAGAGCTCTGTCGAGCAAGAGCACGGCGGGCCCGAAGGTCAACGAGAGTCCGCCGAGTCGGGCGACATCTCGACTGTGGTCCAAGGGCCATGGTTCAAGAGCCAGCATCCGGTCGCCGCCGAGCAACGCGCGAGCAACTCGAACCCCGCGGATGCCCGCGACCGAAAGATCGAACAGCTCGAGCGCACGCTCGGGACCTTCGAGAAGATGGTGGAGGGGATCGTGGCCCGCTCACGTGCGAAGGGCCAGCCGCCTCCGTGAGCGCAGGTCGTGCATGCAGGTCAAGCGACGGCTTCGTGACGAGGTGGGAGGGGGTCGTGGAGAGATCGGATCCTTACAATTTAGGAGCTCGTAGGAGACGAACTGTCCCTACAGACAGGCGAGGGGCGATCGCCTCGACCAAGCCCTGTCCCGACGTGAGTTCGCGCGAGGAGGTGAGGCTGCCGCCGCCGCTGATGACCGTCGAGGAACTCGCCGTACTGCTCCACACGAGCAAGGGAGCCGTGTACGCCCGGCACGCTCGCGGCGGCATCCCCGGTGGTGTCCGACTGGGCCGGACCTTGCGCTTCGACCCCCGGGTCATCGCACAATGGCTCTCGGCGAACAGTGCGAGCGCGGGAGGTCAGCCATGATCAAACTGCGCCCGTGGAAGGGATCGAAGCATGAGTACGAAGTCGACGTCATCGTCAACGGCACCCAGGGACGCACCCTGCGGAAGCGGGTCAAGGCGCCCGTCACCGGCAAGTCGAACGCCGAGCGGTGGGCGAAAGCCCTCGAGAGCGAACTGCTCGCGCGGCTACTCGCGCCGGAGCCCGAGCCGGAGCGGCCGCCCGCCCCGACATTCGAGGAGTTCGCCAAGAGCTTCCTCGATCTCTGCCAGGCCGAGCGACTGGGTCTGAACACGCGGATACACTACGAGCTGAACCTGCGGCGGTACGTGGTCCCGGTGATCGGCAAGCGGCGACTCGACGAGCTCAAGCCGGCCGACATCACCGCGATCAAGGCGGCCATGTCGACGAAGGCGCACAACACGATGTGCGAGGTCATGAAGACGCTGCGCC
>CAYVDO010000590.1:0-3619 GCA_964450125.1 uncultured bacterium | reverse complement strand
AGTGGCGGCGTGAACTCCGTGTCGAGGGACCGATAGACGGGAATGGTCGCGAGCACCACCGCGATCGCGGCGGCGATCACCCACCCCGGACGGCTGAGCGCGAAACGGTTCACCGGCGTGTAGAGCCGGATCAACACACGGCTCACCGGGTGCTTTTCCTCGGGATGAAGCTTGCCGATCAGCACCGCGTTCGCGAGCCCCGCGAGCACCCGTGGGCGAAAGCGAAACGGTTCGAACCGCGTCACGAGGATTCGAAGCGCGGGATCGAGGGTGATGGCCAGCACGGCCGCGATCGCCATCGATAGGTTCTTGGTGAACGCGAGCGGCTTGAAGAGCCTCCCCTCCTGGGCTTCGAGCGCGAAGATCGGCAGGAACGACACCGCGATCACCAGCAACGAGTAGAAGCTCGGCCTGCCCACCTCCTGGATGGCCTTGACGAGCACCTCGCGGTAGTCGCCGTGGCGGCCCTCGCGCTCCCAGACCTCGAGGCGCTTGTGGGCGTTCTCGACCACCACCACCGCGGCGTCGACGAGCGCCCCGATCGCCACCGCGATGCCGCCCAGGCTCATGATGTTGCTGGAGAGCCCCATCCAGCGCAGCGGGATGAACGCGAGCAGCACCGCGATGGGCAGCGTGACGATGGGAATCGCCGCCGACGGCACGTGCCACAGGAAGAGCAGGATCACTCCCGAAACGATCACCATCTCCACGATCAGCTCGTGGACGAGCGTCCGAATGGAGCGCGTGATCAGCTCCGAGCGGTCGTAGACGGGCACGATCTCCACACCCGGCGGCAGCGACGCGCGCGTGTCGGCGAGCCTCTGCTTCACTGCGCGAATCACGTCGAGGGCATTCTCGCCGTGACGCATCACGACGATCCCGCCCACGGCGTCGCCCTCACCATCGAGGTCCACCACTCCGCGCCGCATGTCGGGCCCGAGCTGGATGCGTCCCACGTCGCGCATCAGCACCGGCGTTCCTTGCTCGTCGGTCTTGAGCACCGCTTGCTCGAGGTCGGCGACGCTCTTCACGTAGCCGCGCCCGCGCACCATGAACTCGGCGCCGCTGATCTCGATCAGGCGTCCGCCCACCTCGACGTTGGCGTTGCGGATGGCCTCGGCCACCTCCATGATCGAGAGCCCGTACGCGACCAGCCGGTTGGGATCGACGGTGACCTGGTACTGGCGCACGAAGCCGCCGATCGACGCCACTTCCGCCACGCCGGGAACGGACTGGAGTGCGTAGCGCAGGTTCCAGTCCTGGAACGAACGCAAATCGGCGAGGTCGTGCTGGCCGGACTTGTCGACGAGCGCGTACTGGTAGACCCAGCCCACCCCGGTGGCGTCCGGTCCGAGCTCGGTGCGCACTCCTTCGGGCAGCAGCGGCAGGATCTTGCTCAGGTACTCGAGGACCCGGCTGCGTGCCCAGTAGAGATCGGTGCCGTCCTCGAAGATCACGTACACGTACGAGAACCCGAAGTCCGAGAAACCGCGAATCGTCTTCACGCGCGGTGCGCCGAGCAGCGCTGATACGATCGGGTACGTGACCTGGTCTTCGAGGATGTCGGGGCTTCGATCCCAGCGCGATTAGACGATGACTTGGGTATCCGAGAGGTCGGGCAACGCGTCGAGCGGCATGCCGCGCATCGAGTGGATCGCGAACGCCACCCACGTCGCCACGACCGCCAGCACCGTGATCGGCCGGCGCGCCGACATCGCGATCAGCTTCTCGATCACGCGCCACCTCCGTGACCGGCATGGCCCACGTGGCCGGCCTGCCCGCCGGGGAGCGAGGGAGGTGCGCTCGGTCCGGAAGTGGGATGCGACGCTCCTGGAGCACCGCCCCCGTCACCCGCTGCGGGCTCGGCTGCGGACCGGGCGCCGGTGACCGCGGCTTCCAGGCGCGATTCCGAGTCGATCAGGAAGTTGCCGCTGGTCACCACGCGCTCGCCTTCGACGAGCCCTCCGCGCACCTCGTAGCCGTTGCTGAGGTGAGCACCCAGGTCCACCACCCGCGGCTCGAGCCGTCCGTCGCCGAGATCCACGAACACGACGCTCTTGAGGCCGGTCATGATGACCGCGCGCTCCGGAACCACCAGCGCGTTGCCGAGATCGCCGGCCATGACCACGTCCGCGAACATGTCGGGCTTGAGCACGAGCTCGGGATTGGCGAACTCGAGGCGCACCTTCACCGTGCGGGTCTTCGATTCGACCGTCGGGTAGACGTACGTCACGGTGCCTTCCCAGGTCCGGCCAGGCAGGTACGAGAGCGTCATGCGCGCGCGCTGGCCCACCTGGACGTACGGCAGCTCGTACTCGTACACGTCCGCGAGCACCCACACCTGCGAGAGATCGGCGATTGCATAGACCGTGTCGCCCGGGCTCAGTTGCATCCCGTGGATCGCCTTGCGCTCGACGACGACGCCGTCGTACGGCGAATGGATGGCGAGCGTTCTCCCCGGCTCGCCACGCTGCTCGAGCCGGCGAATCTCGCTGGGTTGGATGTCCCAGAGCAGCAAGCGCTGGCGCGCCGCCTCCACCAGCGACGCCGCACGCGCCAGCGTCTCAGCACTCGCGCCGGCGCGCGTCTGGTCACGCGAACGCTTGGCGAGCAGGTACTCCGCCTGCGTCGAGTAGAGCTCGGGGCTGTAGATGTCGAAGAGCTTGTCGCCGCGCTTGACGACCGCACCCACGAAGTCGATGTAAGGGTGCTCGACGTAGCCGCCGAACTTCACGTGCACGTGCTGGACGCGTGACTCGTCGTAGGCAACGCGTCCCACGGTGCGCACGCTGCGCTCGAGTGGGATCTCGCGCACCAGGTCGGTGGTGACGCCGATGAGTTGCTGGCGTTCGAGGGGAATCCTCACGGCCACCCGGCCCTCGACCGCCATCGGCGCCGACGAGGACGCTGCGCCAGGCGCATCACCGGCGTTCGGCGCGGTCCGCTTGACCAGCGTCATCGAGCAGATCGGGCAATGTCCCGGCTGCTTCGAGGTGTAGGTCGGGTGCATCGGACAGTAGTAGGTCTCCGCCGCGGCTTCTTCCGTCGAGTCGTGCTTGCTGCAACCCGCACCGAGAGGCACGGCGACGAGGCTCGCGCCGATGGCGAGCGCCGCGAGCGCGTGGGTGAGAGAGCGCCGCAGGGACGGAAACGGCGGCAACGGAAGGACTGGGGAGTTCATGGCTCACTCCGATCACATGCCCATGCCGCCGCTCGTGCTCGCGGCAGGCGTGGAGGAAGTGGATGACGACTCGCCGGTGGGGGTCGCCGCGGCTGCAGCCGCTGCGTCCATGCCTCCGGCGGAGGAACCGGCGGACATCGCGCGTGCGCTGGCCTGCACCGGCGCGAGCGAGATCGCCGCGAGATCCGCGCGCAGAACTTCGAGCTCCGCGATGCGCGCCGCGTGACTGGCGCGATCGCGGTAGAGCGAGACGAGCGGGTCCAGCACGGCGCTGAGGGAGGTCTGCCCCGCACGATACGCCGCGAGCGCCGCCTCCACTGCGAGCGCCTCGTGGCCGAGCACTGAATCACGCTCGATCTCGAGGGATGCGAGCAGCGCCGCGATGGCGTCCAGGCGCTGCTCGGTTCGGGCGCGGACCAGGTTACGAATCGAATCCAC
>CAYVDO010000589.1:0-3644 GCA_964450125.1 uncultured bacterium | reverse complement strand
CATCGCGCCATCCCTGACGTGAGCGCGAGGCGCTCACTTCAGGGATAGCGCGGCGAGAAGCTCGTCGGTCATGCGCGAGCGACTGAACCGCACCGTCGTGCGGCGCTCGGCCTCTCGGGCGAGCGCTTCGGCACGGTCGGGATTGCCGAGAATCTCGCTCACCGCGAGGGCGAGCGCGCCGGGCTCAGCGGATGCCAGCACGCCCGTCACGCCGTCTTCGATCGTCTCGACCACTCCGCCCTCGCCCACCGCAACCACCGGCACTCCCAGACTTCCTGCTTCCAGCACCGTGAGGCCGAACGACTCGTCGTGCGCCGTGTGCAGATAGACGCTCGCCAGCCGGTACCACGCCGAGAGCTCGTCGTCGGGCACGAAGCCGGCGAAGCGCACCCGGGCCTCGACTCCCAGACGCTTCGCCTCGGCTTCGAGACGCGCACGCTCCGGTCCCTCGCCCACCACCACGCCCACGGCGCGGGGCTCGTGCTCGGCGAGCGCCGCGATCGTCGCGAGGAACAGATCAACGCGCTTGCGCGGGTGGAGAAAGTTCACCGTCAACACCACGGGCGCGTCGCCGATCGCGAGCCGCGTACGAAGGGCAGCCGGCGTCGTCGGCGTGGGTGGCGGCACATCGACGCACGGAGTGACCCGGGCCAGCGTCGTTCCGGGATAGAGCGTGCGCACCTCGCTTTCGATGAAGGCGTCGAAGACCAGCACCCGATCCGCGCCTCGCACCCACCGCCGATCCATCCACCGCCAGATCGTGGCGAGCGGGCCGATCACGTGGCGCGCGGCGCCGAGCCGGCCGAGGATCGCCTCGCGATCGCGATAGGCGAAGCGCGGCGGCTCGAAGCAGAAGTAGAGCCGGCGCGTGGCCGTGCCGCGCAACCCGAGACAGGCGAGCGCAGGCACCGAAGCGGCGGCGAAGAAGATCGCCACGTCGGCGCTCGCCGGAACCCGCCACGCCAGCGCCATCCCCGCCACGTAGCGAATCGCCGAATCGAGGTAGTGGTTCCCAGTCCACGCGAAGCGCGCACCGGTGGCGCGCACCTCGACACCGACGGTCACCAACGGCAGGCAGCGGGGGTCGAGCTCATGGGTGACAACGTGCGCCGTGTGGCCACGCTCGATCAGCCCGCGCGCCAAGCCGAGAATGAAGCGCTCCGCTCCCGTCGGCATCTTGAAGCGCGGGAAGATCAGCCAGACGTTCATGCGCGATTGGCTCCTGCGAGCGCGCTCGGGACCGGTCCTGACGGTCGTTCACGATTCGGCGCGAGTCGGATCATCGAGGGGGCGGCCGCGAGGCCGCCCGCAAGCGACGTGCGCCGGAGGGCAGGCTTGCGCCCGCCCCTACCGGTTGGCAGCCGGGTCGACCCAGATCGCGTATGGGCATTCTGCAGGCGGATGAAACACTCGCCAGGACGAGTTCTTTCGAGCCCTCCGATGCTTCCTCGGGGGTCGGCTCCTGGCTCCCGAGACCACATCCACCCAGAACCCCGTCGGCGTGCGAAGCGCGTTCTCCGACATCCGCCTCACGCGTCAACGCTCGACGTAATCGGTGCCCGCTGCGGTGCCCCGGTTCGGGTCGAGGCTCGCGCTCGCGCCGGTCGCGATCTCCATGCGCCGCGTCTTCTCGAGCAGTGTCTCCAGCAAGCGCCGGTTCGAGCCGATGATGTCGGCCAGGAGCCCGATCAGCACCACCTGAAAGCCGAGCAGCAGCAGCACCGCAGCGAGGATCAGCGACTGCACGTGACCGCGCCCCGACCCGAACACGAAGAAATACAGAAATCGCAGACCCAGCGCCGTACCGCCGGCGAGCAACACGCCGCCCAGCGTCGAGAAGACCTTGAGCGGCTCGTACATCGCGTAGGTGCGCAGGATCGTGAACCCGGAGCGCTGGATGTAGTCGCGGGTCGTGGAGATGAGGCGCGAGTCGCGGGTCTTGGGGTTGGTACGAATCGGCACGTGATCGATGGCGATCCGTTGCCGCCCCGCCTGGATGATGGTCTCGAGCGTGTAGCTGAACTCGCTCACCACGTTGAGTTGCAGCGCCGCCTCGCGGCTCAGCGCACGGAAGCCGCTGGTGGTGTCGGGAATCTCGGTGCCCGAGAAGCGCCGCACCACCCACGAGCCGAGCCGCTGCAGCGATTTCTTGGTGGGCGAGAAATGCTCGATGTTGGTGATGTCACGCTCGCCCACCACGAAATCCGCGCGGCCATCGAGGATCGGCTGGATGAGGCGCGGGATCTCCGTGCTCGGATACTGGTTGTCGCCATCGGTGTGCACGATCACGTCGGCGCCGAGCTTGAGGCACGCATCGAGTCCTGCCAGAAACGCGCGCGCCAGGCCGCGATTGCGGCGGAAACGCAGCACGTGATCGACGCCCAGCGAGCGAGCGACCTCGGCAGTGCCATCGGTCGAGCCGTCGTCGATGACCAGCACTTCGACCCGATCGACTCCGGGGATCTCACGTGGGATCGTGCGCACGACCGAGGCCAAGGTCGTCGCTTCGTTGAGGCAAGGAATCTGGACGATCAGCTTCATCGCAGGAGCCAGTTCATCCTCGGTCTTCTTCGGGCTGACGAGCCAGGTGTTCGCCGACGCGGAGCGCACCGCGAGGGTGGCGAATGCTAGCGAATCCCGGCGTGCTGCGTCGCGGGTGGCGAGCATGTCCAGATCGCGAGCCGCTGGCGACGGAGCGAAACCCGTGCCCGGCTCTCATGGTGATGCCTGAAAGTGAACCTCGACCTCGGATCCCGCCACGGTGAGCGGCGCAGTCTCGACGGCAGCGATCCGCACTCCCACACGCCGGGCACCGGGCCCATCGATGCGTCCGACGTCGCTCAGCACGTCGATCCGAGGCACCGTGGCGTCATCGGGCGCCCGCAAGCCCGCGGGAATCGCGACCGACATCCGTTGCCAGCCCGACGGCACGGCGTAGGGCCCGAAGGTCGCGCCGGCGATCCGAAGCCGTATCTCGCGGGCCTTGCCGCTCGCGGCCGTCCCCGGCGCAACGACTTCGTCGGGACGATCCGCGGCGATCTCGATCCGCACCTCGACGGGACCCGCGGGGCACGTCGGCAAGTACATCGACGCTTTCGCGCTGGTCCACCGAAATCGCCGTTCGCCACGCCGTCCGCCTTCGGGTGGAAAGAAACCCGCCAACGCCCGATCGCTGCGCGGATTCGCGACGTCGAGCTCGTCGGGCACGTCCCAAGCGATCCAATCCACCGACACGCCGAGATCGCGGCGATCCGCCTCGCCGGCGCTCACTCGCCCGGCCATCGCGTCAGCGCGAATCTCGAGCACGGGCGGTCCCGCGGTCGCTTGCGGCGTGAGCTCGTAGAGCTGAAAGCCGTGGCCCACGTTCACCGCGGTGAGGGCACCTCCCTCCAAGCCGATGCGAACCGGTACCGCGGCATCGCCGCGCAGCCGTTGGCTGGCGAGGCGCAGGTAGATGCGACGGGGCTGGGTGGTGTCGTAGCCCGGCAAATAGGCGCGGGCATGCTCGCGGGTCCAACGATAGCGAACCGTGGTCTCCGGCTGAACCTCGGGAGCGTGGAAGCCGTCGAACCAGGCCGACTCGGCGGGATCCATCTCGAGTGCCGTGAGCGCACGCGGGGCACCAGGTGTGACTCGGAAGAGAT
>CAYVDO010000588.1:0-3646 GCA_964450125.1 uncultured bacterium | reverse complement strand
GAAACGGTGCGCGACCGCGTCTTCGTGACAGTCGAGCTTCACACGCGCACGTCGCTCAAGTACGCCACCGGTCCGGACTATCGTTTCGATTCGTACGTGAGCCCGGTCCTCGACTGGCTGCATCACATGGGCACCTCGGTGGGCCTCCAGCTCGACCCCGAGTCTCGCGAGCTCTTCATCGCATACACCTTCACCGGCGAGGTTGGGGTCTTCGACGTGGACAGCGTGGAGCCTCAGGGAAGCATCCAGCTCCAGACCGGGCTCCGCGAGCTCGCCTACGACCGCACGAGGAAGGTGCTGTACGCCGGCAACTTCCTGACCGGCGAGATCCACGTGGTGGACGCCACTCGGCGACGCGAGATCGACCGCATCTTCGTGGGCCGCCTGATCCGCCAGATCACGTGGGCACCGCAAATCGATCGGTTGCTGGTCACGTCGGCGAACGGGTTTCTGGAAGTGAATCCGTTCCCCGCCGCGCAACCGGTCCTCCGGACTCGCCCGCCTCGAGCTCCCGTCGAAAGAGCCACGCCGCCGCACGACTTGGATGCTCCTTCATGAGGCTCGCGGCTCGCGCGACATGGCTCGCACTCCTCGCCGCCGGGCTGATCGTGGCGATCGGTCCAGCCGTGGTCCCACCGTCCACCGTCGCGCCGCCGCCCGACACGATGGCCTCGACGGGACGGATTTCCGCTGAAGCGGGCGAATCGATCTTCTGGGGCAAGGGACGCTGCTTCACCTGCCATTCGGTGGGCGAACGAGGCGGCGAGCGCCGCTGTCCGAACCTGGGTGCCGTCGACGGCCAGCCTCCGATCGGCGCCCGCGCCACCGCACGAGCAGCGGCACTCCGCACCAAACGCGGCGGAGAATTCAGCGCCAGCGACTATCTGGTGGAATCGCTGGTGAACCCCACCGCGTACGTGGTGGACGACTACAAGCCCGAGATGCCGGCGGTGATGAAACCACCGCTCTCGCTCGCGGCGGACGAGGTGCGCGCGCTGACGGCGTATCTCCAGAGCCTCGGAGGCACGGTGGAATTGGCCGCAATCCGACTGCCTTCGGCTGCGCAAGCGGCGGCCGCAGCCGCCCAAGCCTGGGAGCCGTATCTCCCCGGCGACGCCACGCGCGGCGAGAGCATCTTCTTCGACGACCAGCGCTTCGGGTGCGCGACCTGCCACCGCATCGGCGAGCGCGGCGGACGGGTCGGGCCGAACCTAACTCACGTCGGCGGCGTCCGCGCGCCACGCGAGCTCGTGCGGTCCATCCTCGAGCCGAGCGTCGAGATCACGAACGGCTTCCAGGGCGTCGAGGTCGAGACCGCCGACTCCGAGTCCTTGACCGGCACGCTCGTCCACGAGGACGACGCGCAAATCACCCTCGCGCTCGCCAGCGGCAACGAGCGCACGATCGCGACCGGCCACATCGTCGTTCGCAGCTCCGCCAAGCTCTCGCTGATGCCCGGCAACTTCGCCGAGCTGCTCACCGTCAGCGACCTCCACGACCTGCTCGCCTTCCTCACGGCCCAACGATGAAGATCCCGCTTCAGCCGCTGCGTTCCCTGTTTTCGGATGAGAACCGCAGCCCCAAGCTCTTCCGCTCACGATGGGCGATCTGGACCTACGCGTTCGCGGTGTGCTTCGTCATCAGCGCCGTGAGCGGCTACGTGGTGTGGGCGTGGCCCGAGCTCGACCTCGACTACTACTTCCTGCTCAAAGCCCACGTCGGCATCGGCAATGCCGGGCTGCTCTTGCTCTGTCTCTTGAGCGCCGTGCATCTGAACGCGCTCTACGGTCGCCAGGCACGCAACCTGGTGCTGATCACCTTCCTCTTCTTCTTCGGGATGACGCTCACGGACTTCGGTCCTGCGGAGCGTTTCTTCGTGCCGCTGGCGATCCTGCTCTTCGGCACGATCCGTTACCTGCTTCCGGCTCGGAAGACCCGCGCCAGCGCCCTCTGGGTGGGGGTGGCGGCGTTCTGCGTGCTGACCGTCCTCTATGGCACGGGCTGGTCGATCGCCGGCTGGTCGCGACAGCAGCGTTCCAACATGGCCGCGCACGTCCACGACGTGCTGGGCTGGTTCGCGCCGCCGCTGGTGCTCTTCCATCTCTTCTGGGGCTTTCCGTTCCGCGAGGAGCCGCGCACCAAGCGGGCGCTGGTGGGGTTGGCGATCGCGCTGGTCGCAGTGCTCGGCGGTGCATCGCTCAACCCGGAACGCACCGTTCGTCAGGCCGTGGCAATCACGAGGGAGGAAGGGATCCCCGAGCACGCGCGCACCGACGAAAGCACCTGCGGCACGGCGCTCTGCCACTCCGAGATCTTCAAGCAATGGCAGACCTCCGCACATCGATTCTCGGCGACGAACCTGCCGTACGTGCGCGTGGCGGAGCTGATGGAATCGGAACGCGGGAACGCGGGGCGCGAAACCTGCCGCGGCTGCCACGAGCCACAGGTGCCGCTTCCGCCGGTTCGCATCGGCCACGATGCGAGCCAAATCGATCCAGCGCGGGTGGAACCCGGCGTCACGTGCCGCGGCTGTCATCTGATCGATCACGTGAAGGAGCCGGCGTGGAACGGCGAGTACACGTTCGCACCCGAAACCATCTACCTACCGGGTCAAGACCTCGCGAACTCGCACATGTTCGGGATCTACCTCGATTTCCTGCCGCTCGAGGCGCGCGACCACCGCGCCAACTTCGCGCGGCCGGTGCAGCGCGACCCGAAGTTCTGCGAGACCTGTCACCGCATCGAGATCCCGGCGGAATCGAACGGCGCCGAATCGTTCGTATTCGACGGGCCGGCGCCATCGTGGGCGCAATCGGGATTCGCGGCAAACGGTGTGCGCTGTAATCACTGCCACCTGCAGCTCTTCAAGTTCCCCGACCCCGACTCTTCCGAGCGCGACTACCACGCGCGCCCGGACCACCGCTTCTTCGGCATGAACGCGTTTCTCGGCGACACGGTGCCGCGCGGCGATGTGATCCCCGCGCGTTGGGATCTCTTCCGCGATGCCACCCGCGACTGGCTGAACGGACGACTCGAGGTGAGCCGCTTCGAGCAGACGTTCCTCTTCTACACCGGCGACGCGCGCTCGAAGGCGTACCGGGCGTTCTCGGGCCGCCCGTTCCTCGACTTGCGCTACCGGGGGCGACGCGAAGGAGATACTGCGGTGCTCTCGGTGCGAACCACCAACCAACGCATCGGTCACCGCTTTCCGGTTTCGCTCCTGGACGTGAGCGAGATCTGGCTCGAGGTCGAGGTCGCCGATCCCGATGGCACGCGGCTATTCGCCTCCGGCGCGCTCGACGCCGCCGGTCGCGTCCCCGACGATGCGCGCCGCCTCGGTGCACGAATCGTCGACAAGGACGGCAACGAGGTCCAGTACCACCGAATCTGGGTGGCGGCCGGCATGCGCGACGAGCGCTTCGTCTATCCGGGTCAGATGGTGGAGGACGAGTTCCGTGTGCCGGTGAACGATCGAATCGGGTGGTTGAAGGTGACCGCGCGCTGGCACTACCGGCGCTACGAGCCCGAGTTCAGCGAGTGGGTGTGGGGCCGCGGGAATCTCGCGCCGGACCTGGTGATCGCGGAGTCGAGCGCCGAGGTGCCGCTGCCGATCGAACGCACGGACTAGAAGCGTGTCCGCGTGCCT
>CAYVDO010000587.1:0-3654 GCA_964450125.1 uncultured bacterium | reverse complement strand
ACCCCGGGCGCTACACGATGCGTGCAGCGGCGACTGCGGAAGCCAGAGCGAGCTGAGTACGACACTCCGGTCGAACGGTGAGCGCGCGTCCGAAAGGCGCGGCGTACGCGGATGAGCACGAGCGGAACGGTGGACGGCGCGCGTTCGGTTGCTCACCAGCGTGGGGAGGAACAGCGGTTGCTCGTTCGCTTGATGTTGGTGTGCGCTGCTCTCGCGCTCTGGGAGAAGCTGGGCACGTTGTTTCGAGCGTGGCTGCGGCTCGGCCTGGTCGTGCTCGCCAGCGCTTTGGTGAGTGCGATCGTCGTGGGTCAGGCGAGGGTTGCTGCGCTGTTGGTGATACCGATCGGGGCGCGGTCCGTGATCCAGGAGTACAGGCGATTCCGCGAGTCGAGCTGGAACCTCCCGTGGTTCGGCATCGTGTGGTGCGCGATCGGATTCGGCAGCTTCATGGCCCGCTACGTGTACGAGGCGTTCCCCGCGATCGTGCTCGTGGCGGTGCTGGCCGGAATGTCGATCTGGAAATTCGCGAAGGTTCGTGCGGTCACGCTGCTCATGTTCGGGGCGGTGGTGGTGAATCTGTTTGCGTTCGTTCGCTTCGGAATGCGCGGCAGCGATACGTGTTCCTTCGAGCCAGGGGTTCGTCCCATTCTCGGAGTGTGTACGGTGCCGGCGGCTCCGAGAGCCGACGGGGTCATCATGAAACCTTCGGCGTTCCAACAGTTCTTCGCCGTGCTCCCCGGAGCACCGCCTCTGGGAGAGTTCGAGTATTCGCCGCGAGAGGCTGTCCTCTGCGCCGACGGGAAGGCCGTCTGCGCAGTGTTCGGGCACCCCGACCAACTCGTGAAGAAGTCGGCCGCGCTCAAGATCGACCTCGCGACCCACGAGGTCGTCGGGACCCTGTGGGTCTACTCCGCGTCTGCACTCAGGTGTAGCGACCGACACGGACTCTGCGCGATCTCCTCGGAGCAGGCGAATCGCGTCTACCTGGTCGAACAGGACACGTGGCGCGTTTTGCGCGAGTACCAGCTCAACGGCTTGATGCCTGGCTTTCAGGTCGAGCTCGATCCCGACGTCGACCGGATCGCGATCCTTCTCCTGGCCGGAAGTGGCATCGATCCCGCCCGAGTTCCGACCTACGGACCCGTCGTGGCGGTCGAGCATGAAGTCGATGAGGATCACATCGGCGTGCTCGATCTCGGCACGCTCGATTTCGTGGCCAAGCCCATCCGGGGAGCGCTCCCTCAGGCGTTCGCGGGAGACGCACGACTCTTCGCATCGTATGATTCGCAGCACGATTTGTTCGTCGTGGGAAGTGCCTTGGCCGCGGTCAAGATGAAAGACATGACCGTCCTGGTTGCCACGAGCAGCCTCGTCGAGTGGTACCTCGGACACGTGTTGACGGGTGGCGCCGTGGTGGACCCGGAGTCGGGCACGCTCTACGCCAACCACCCCTTTGGTGGAGTGGCCGCGTACAGGGTGCGAGACGACGCGTTCCAGGAGCTCGGGCGAATCCCCATGACGATGGGGGGGCGTCCGTTGGAGCGAGATTCACGCCGCGGGTGGCTGTATTCCGGCAATTACGACCGGGGCTACGTGGAAGTGATCGACCCTCACAGTCGTGAGATTCGCGCCCGGTGGACCGTCGGCAGGCGCGTTCGAACCGTGCACTTTCATCGGGGCCGTGATCCGGGAAACGATCGGCTCGTCGTCACGTCGGTCACTGGCATTTGCGTGATCGATGTGGCCGAAGCGCTCGGCGAGCGTGCGAGGTCGATGCTCGAGTAGCAAGGACGGCAAGCCGACGCAGCGCCGCCGGATCCCGAACGGGGCCACGCTCCACGCCATCGTCGAGGATCGACGAGCGTAGCGGTGAAAGAGGCGCACGCGCCGATCCTGGTCACGCGTCGCGTCGTGCGGACGAGGATGGCCCCACGAGCGTCCCCCGACTTCGACCCCAGGCGCTGGGTGCGTTCCCGTGCCGAGAGCCGGAAGGGTTGCTGTCGGAGTCTCGCGCACCGGGCGCACTGACTTGCCGATGCTCAACCCGGCGGCTCGGGGCCGCGCTCGTGCTCCTTGCGGTCGCGGATGTGGAGCTTGCCGTTCAAGGGCAGGCAGTCGAGGCGCACGTTGAGCGAGCCGTCGGAGTTCTCGAAGGCGACCCCGATCCGGTTCCAGAACGGGCGCTCCAGGCCTTCGCGTTCCACGATGTTCCACACGTATTTCATGTCGGTTCCTCCCAGCAGCGCAGTTGGATCGCCTCGGCCACGTGGGCGACGTCGATGCGATCGTGCGCGGCGAGATCGGCGATGGTTCGGGAAACCTTGAGGATGCGCGCGTGGGCACGCGCGGAGAGCTGAAAGCGATCCATGGCGCGCTTGAGCAGTGCCGCGGCGTCGGAGTCGAGCGCGCACCAGCGCTCGAGCTGCGCCTCGTCCATGACCGCGTTGGTGGTGGTTTCGTCGTCACCGAAGCGCAGCCGCTGGCGCACGCGCGCTTCCACGACCTGCGTGCGCATGCTGGCGCTGGTCGGTCCGGACGGCGGCGCATTGAGCTCGTCGTAGGACGGGGCCGGTACGTGGACCGTGAGGTCGATGCGATCGAGGAGCGGGCCCGACACGCGGCCGCGGTCGCGACGTACTTCGCCGGGATCGCACGCGCACGCGCGATGCGGATCGCCGCGGTAGCCACAAGGGCAGGGATTCATCGCGGCGACCAGCATGAAGCGCGCGGGGTACGCGATGGTGATGGCTGCGCGACCGATCGCCACGCGGCCGTCCTCGAGGGGCTGGCGGAGCACTTCCAGCACTCCGCGTCGGAACTCCGGCAGCTCGTCGAGGAAGAGCACGCCGTGGTGGGCGAGGCTGACCTCGCCTGGCCGCGGCACGCCGCCACCGCCGGCGAGGCCGGCGTCGGAGATGGTGTGGTGAGGGGAACGGAACGGCCGCTCGGTGAGCAAGCCCGCTCCTGCGCGAAGACGCCCCGCCACCGAGTGGATCTGGGTGGCTTGGATCGCCTCGGTGAACGTCATGGGTGGCAGGATTCCCGGGAGCGATCGCGCGAGTAGCGTCTTTCCCGAGCCCGGCGGGCCGATCATCAGCAGGTTGTGACCGCCGGCGGCGGCGATCGCCAGTGCGCGCTTGGCGGCGACCTGGCCTCGGATACGCGTGAGATCGGGAGCGCGCGCGCGGGACGTCTCGTCGAGGATTGGCAGTTTCCGTGCGACCACGGGCAGCTCTTCGTCGCCGGCGAAGTGACGCGCCACCTCTTGCAGATGGCGTGCTGCGAGGACGCGCACGCCTTCGACGAGCGCCGCTTCCACGGCGTTCTCCGCCGGCACGATCACGTGCGACACGCCGGCTTCGCTCGCCGCGGCGGCGAGGCACAGCGCGCCTCGAATCGGTTGGATGGTCCCGTCCAGCCCCAGCTCGCCGAGGACGAGGTGGTCGGGAAGGCGAGTCGCGGGAACCGCGCCGCAGGCGACGAGGATGCCGAGGGCGATGGGCAGATCGAGCGCCGTGCCGTCCTTGCGCAGATCGGCAGGCGCCAGGTTCACGGTCACGGGGCCGTCGGGGAAGTGGAAACCGGCGTGGCGCACCGCTGCGCGGATGCGGTCCTTGCCTTCGCGGACGGCGCCGTCGGGCAGTTTGCGCTCCA
>CAYVDO010000586.1:0-3702 GCA_964450125.1 uncultured bacterium | reverse complement strand
TTCCTCTGCCTCGAAGTCAACGTCGAAGTCGTCCGTGATGCAGGTGCTGTTTGAGATGGCGTCCACGTTGACGAAGCGCCGCGACGGGTCGCCGGTCACATGCGCGACCATCTCGCCGGCTGCCGCGCTGAAGCCGTCGTCGAGGTTAACCGTGCACGCCGTGAGGAAGGACTTGGTAGCGCCCTCGCGCGCGGTGCCAGTGAGCGCGCCAATGCGGTCGAGACTTGCCCCTGTGGCGCCGTCGCGGTTGCGCGAATCGTACACAGCGCGGGCCATCTCCTGCATCTCGCGACACTTGTCCGAGAAGATGCCGACCACCATGCCGAGCGCGCTGGTATCGGACAGGTTCAGGCCGGGGTTGATGTCGGCCCAGAGTTGCTGGTTGATCTCGTCGCGGATCTCGTCGACGGTCTGAATCGACACGCCCTCGTCGGTAAGCTCAAACGCCATTGTCGTCACCCGTCCTGTAAGCGAGCAGCGCGCCGAAGTCCGCGCTGGTCAGCGTCGCGCCGTTGTCGAGCTTGATACGCAGGTCCGATACCGTGAGAATGCGCGTGGTCGCGTCGAGGTCGAGTGCGAGACGTTCGACCGCCGCCACGCCGGGCGTCTCTAGCGCGATCGAGCGGAAGATCCCGGTGATGCGCCCGATGTCGGGATTCTTGACGAGGATCAACTCGAAATACGGCACGCCCTGTCGCGCGTCGAGGAACCATTCCCCAAAGAACATCCGCAGGCGCACGGCGATGTGCTGCGCCACGGCCGACTCAAGGTCGGGCGTCAGCGTGATCTGGCCGTTCTCGTCGAGCTTCAGATCGCCGACGTTCGGGTTATCGCCGTCGGTGGCGGTGACTAGTCGGAGGTCCATCTATCGCCCCGCCTTTAACTTGGAAGATCCCAACTGACCGTCGGTCACTCCGGTCGACCACCCGGCAGTGCCAAGGGCGGTGAGCAGCGTTGACTTGAGGCTTGCGCCGCCGTCATTCGCCACGACCGTTGCCCCGTTGATTGCGGCGTAGAGCGCCTGCGCATCCTTCTTTGTGAGCACCGGATCGGTCCCGCCGCACGCCTCGACACCTGACGCCGTGATCTTGATCTGCGCCCCCGCCGTGCCGTCCTTGCCAAGCACAAGATTGGTCCCGTCCGCGTCGTCGAGCGCGCCCGAGTTTGGGAACACGCCCGGAATCGCCACCGCCCCCGCAAGCGAGTGCATGCGCAGGTCGCCCGGGTTCGACGCCTCGCCCTTCTGTCGCCAGTTCCCGATGGCGCGCTCGCTGAAAACGACAAGCACGAAGTCACCTTTTTGCAGCGGGAACGAGAGGAAGAATCCGCCGCCACGCGGGAAGCAGACCGGGACATGCGGCAAGACCGGCAGGTCGCATGTCTTGTAACCTCCCTCGCCGTCGGGACGCTGAATCTTGAGTTGAGGCAGCACGTCGCAGGTCTGCGTGTCGGCGTCGTAGGACTCAACGCGGCCCGGCATCGCGGTGTGCAGTTCGCGCTGGCGCTGGTCTAGGACGAGCTCTAGGAGTTCTTCTAGCGTCACAGCGGCCTCAGCTTGAGTTTGCAGCCCCAATCGCGACCGAACGTCTCGCCGCGATAGTCGACGACGACACACTCATAGGTGGCGTTAAACGCCTTATCGACCGTGACGAGGTTGACCTTGCGGCCCGGAAAGATGCCGGGGATCAGCAGGCACTCTGCGATCAGATACCGCTCACTCGGCTTGGTCTTGCCGGGGTCCTGCTGAGCCTCGACCGTTGGCGAGCCGATGAGCCCAGAGTCAGCCGACAACTCGATCGCCTTCTCGTTGACCGGCTGCCCCTTTTCCTTGAACTGAAGCGCACCGTTCTGAATCGACACCTCGAAGCCGGCAGAGTCAGCGAGGCGGCAGATTTCATCGTACGCAGGGCCGTCAACGACCGTGCCCTCGGGGAACGTCGAGCCCATGTCCTTGATCGACGCGCCGCCCGTGACCTGTACGAGATTGCCGAGCTTGAAGCCGCCGCCCTGCGCGGCCTTCTTCAGCGCATCGACGATGCCGGTGCCCTTCTTGACGCTAAAGCTGACGTTGGCCTGCCGCGTCGCCGCGAGACCGTCGGCCGAGGCTAGATGCGTGACAAAATCCGGCCCCTGCTTCTCGGTGTACGCCGTGTGTAGGTCGCCCGAGAAGATGAGCGACATGCCATCTGAGTAGCCGGCTTCGAGGTCGCATTTGACCGGATTCGACAGCTTGCCTAGACGGTCGCGCTTGCCTTCGATCTTGCCGCGCGTGTCGGGCGAGAGGTTGTAGACGAGGATCTCGGCCTTGTTGGGCTGCTTCTTCGTCGACTTCGAGATGTTAAAGCCGATGTCGAGACCGGACACCTCGATCACGCCGTCGATCGTGAGCTTGTACTTCCGATCAAACAGGCGCGTCACGGGGCACCGTAGAACAGCACCCACCGCTTACCGAGGCCGTCGCGGGTGCATTCCTCGCGCGCGTCGGTGGTGTCGGCGAGAACGAGAAAACCCGTTGGGGCATCGCTGGACGCCTCGCGGCGCAGCACGTCCACGCCCTCGGCGAGCTTCAGTCCGGCGCAAAGGAGCGTGCCATCACGAGCTGCGATGTCGAGATACCAGGCTTCCTCGCGCAGCGACCACGCGAACGACAGCCGGAACTGGCGCCCGTCAAGCTCGGTCGTCTGCTCCCAGGCGTCAGAGGTTGCCTCTATGGGCAGCGTGTAGAGCGTCATCGTCCGAACGCCGAGTCAAAGCCGCGCGCCGCTGCGGTTCGGTTGTCCTGATCGCCTGCTTCCTTCTTGCCCTTGTCGCCCTTGTTGTCCTTCTTCTTGGGCGCCCCCGCCTTGGGCCTGCGCACGTCGCCGGTCTTGGACGAAGCCACGCGGATCTGCTGCATTTCGATCGAGAACGAGAGACGGTCGACGCGCACGCCGTTGCTCGTCTGCGCCCCGCTGCCGGCGTCGCGAGGAACAGACAGCGACGTGATGACCATCGATCGGTAGATTTCGATCGCGGTGTCCACGTCAAACGACGACTTGTCGTTGTACGCCTTGCGCAGCGCCTCGTAGACATCGCGCGGGCGCAGCATGTCCTTGTCAAACCGCAGCGCGTTGGCCTTCGCGTTGTCGACCCTGCGCACCTCGCCCTGGCTGTTCCGGGCCTGTGTGACCGGTGTAGCAAGCGGCGTGTTCGTGACCACTGCCTCGAGCGTCAGGCGCAGCGGGTCGATGTAGACGTGATCGGCAACGTCGGAGCCCTGCTCCACCGGGTGCGACGTGACCTGCGCCGAGCGAGAATGCGTCTCGGTGACAACGGCATCAAAGACCGCCTCGAGCTCGCGGTCGCCGCTTGTCCATGTGAGGCGCACGCTCATTGCGCAGGAGCCTCACGGGTGAGAGCCTGCGCGGCGGCGCGGTTGATCGAGGCGTTCAGACGCTCAAGCTCCTCGCGCAGCGCCTTGGCTGCTTCCTTTTCGTCGCCGACGCCGTTGATCGTCACGTTCGCGTTGACGGTCGGGCTAGAGATGAGGCCAGCGCGACCAGCCGCCGTTTCCTGCGACGAGCGGGCGCCGGGGTTGCGCAGCGTGTATGCCGTCTCAGCGTCGGCGACGCCAATGCTGCCAGCAAAGTCTCCGATCGCGCCGCCAGCCCTGGCCGCAAGTCCAAGCGTCTTGCCGTACACCGCCGCGCCCTTCTCAACGAT
>CAYVDO010000585.1:0-3731 GCA_964450125.1 uncultured bacterium | reverse complement strand
GAGCGGTCCAGCACGGACGCACCGCCGTCTGCACCGCCCCGCGCCCAACCGATCGAGAGCGCGACGGAGGCACCCACCACGAACAAGAACAACGGAAACACGAGGTCCGCGAAGCTCAGGCCGTGGCCGCCCGCGTGCCGCAACCAACCGACGACGTGATCCGGATCGCCGGGATCGTTGACCAGGACCATGCCGGCGACGGCGAAGCCGCGCAGCGCGTCCACTGAGGCGAGCCGCGCCGGCGCGGGATTCGTAGACGCCATCGCGGCCTCACGCTACACGAGTCGTCGATGCGGAGCGACGACACTCCCGTGCGCGTCCCGCTCGGGCGGGGCGCCGAGCTGGTCGAGGCCACGTTCCTCGATCGCCCCAATCGCTTCCTGGTGCGGGCAGTGCTCGACGGCACGATCGTGGAAGCGCACCTCGCCGATCGTGGGCGGTTGGCGGAGACCCTCGTCCCCCATGCGCGGCTGGTGCTGGCGAGGGCGAGCGGCGCGACGCGGAAGACCCAGTTCCAGGCCGTGGCCGCGTGGCGAAGCGGTGCGCTCGCGTCCGTCGACACCCAGCTCCCCAATCGGCTCGTCGAAGCGGCGCTGCGCGCGCGAGCCCTCCCTCCCTTCGCGCGCTACGACCGCGTGCGCCCGGAAGCGAAACGAGGTGCCAGCCGCTTCGACTTCGAGGTGAGCAACGCGGCGCTCGAGCGGTGCACGATCGAGGTCAAGAGCGTAGGTCTCGAGATCGACGGGATCGGACTCTTTCCAGACGCACCCACCACGCGCGGCCGCCGGCACCTCGACGAGCTCGCTGCACTCGCCCGCGGCGGCGAGCCGGCGGCGGTGGTGTTCGTGGTGCCGAGCGCGCGCGCTCGCGCCATGCGCGTCCACACCGCGATCGACCCCGACTTCGCGGAGGGCCTGGTCACCGCCGCGGCCGCGGGCGTCACGATCCTCGCCTACGCCTGTCCGCTCACCCTCGCCGGCATCGAGCTGGGCCCTCGAATACCCGTGCTCGACCTCGCCCCCGACGCAACGAACCTCAGCGCGTCGGTGCAGCATGGACGAGGGACGCAATCTGCGGCGCGATTTGCACCAGATACGCCACGGCGAGCGCCACGTAGCAGGCCACGACGGCGATGAGCACCCACATGCCCGCCGGACGCGGCGCCACCTCCGCGGGCACCAACCGCGGCAGCAACCGGTAGTTGAGCAGCACCAGCGCCGACGAATAGAGCACGGTGCCGACGAAGCCGATCACCGCCGAGGTGAGGATGAGCGCTTGCGGGCTCCTCGCCGCCATCGTCACGCAGCTCACCACCGAGAGCACCACCACCCAGCCGTAGTAGGTGGTGCGGTAATCCCAGCGCTTCGCGAGCGCGGGCACCAGCTCGCGCGACATCTCGGTGTGGGTGTGCGCCACCGCGTCCACCGTCGCGAGCCAGGTATCCGCGAGAAACGCCGCAGCCACCACCAAGAAGAGCCGCCGCCCGGTCTCGCCCCACGACAGCGCGAAGAACTCCGCTTGCAGCGTCACGAGCTGCTGCTCCGTCGGCACCAGCCCCTTCGGCAGCAGCACGGCATACGCGAGCAGGCAGGTGGCGAGCGTGGTGGCGAGATTGCCGATCACGCCCACCCCCGCGTCGAGCCACAGAAACCGCACCCAGCCGCGCGCGCGCGCGGCGAGCTCGGGCTCCGGCGCGGGCACGAAGCCCACGTCCTCGATGAACTCGCCCTTCCCCGTCACGGGGCTCGTGACGCGCCCCATGCGCGCCGCCATGCCCGTCCCCTTCTCGCGCAGCCACGACGAATAAAAGAGCGTCCAGAAGCCGCCCAGTCCGGCGAACGTGATCGCCGTGAGCAGCTTGGTCGCGTCCTTGGGGTCCCAGGGATGGGCGAGCGCGCGATCCAATCCGAGCACGCCGCGCGTGAATGCGGGAATGTGCGCCCGCACCGCCGGGTGCATCGTGGCCCACAAGAGCCCCACCACGGTGGTGATCGCGACCACGCTCATGAAACGTTCGATGAGCGTGTACGCGGTCTTCGAGAAGATGAGCGCCAGAAAGAAGATGGCGACGGTGACGAAGCCCCACGTGACCGGAGTGCCGACGCCCGTGAGCGCAGCGATTGCTTCGCCACCCGCCGACGCGAACCCGCCGAACCACAGGAACGACGCCGCCATCAAGAGCCACAGCCCGATCGCGAAACCGCGATGGAGCCGCACGAAGCCCTGCCAGATCGACTCGCCGGTGAACGCCGTGTAGCGGCCGATCGCCACGTTGAGCGGCCACTGCAGGAAGCACGCGGGGGCGAGCAGCGCCAAAAACCCGAGCCCGTACTTCGCGACGCAATACGGCCACCACACCAGCTCGCCCGAGCCCTGTGCCAGCGCCAGCCACACCACGCCGGGACCGAGCGCCGCCCAGAGATTGGGACGAGGCGGCAGCGACGCCGTACGCAGCGGCTTCATCGTGTGGCGCGACCTACAGCACGTCGCGGCGCGCGCCGAGGAGCCGAATGGCGTGCGGGATCAGCTCGAATTTCGCGGGTGCGACCCCCGGCGCCTCGCCGTCGATGTCGACGTACGACTTGCGCTCGTCGAGGGGCTCGACCTCGACGGTGCGACCCTGGAAACACTCGGCTAGCACCGAATCCACGATCGAGCCGTCGTAGAGCTTGGGGGTCTCGGGAATCGAGCGCACGAGCGAGACGTGGCGCAGCACGGTCACGTCGAAGAGACCATCGCCGAGCCGAGCAGTGGGCGCGAAATTCATGCTGCCGCCGGCGAACCGGCCGTTGCACACGGCGATGGTCGAGATGCGGAAATCACCGACCGCCTCGCCGTCGATCGAGAGCCGCACCTTGGGCGGCTTGAAGCTCGGCAGCGTCTGCAACGTGGCGAGCAAGAACGTGAGCTTGCCGCCCAGGCGCTTGCTGGAACGGTTCACGGCGCGGTCGATGAGGCCACTCACTCCCAGCGATGCGATGTTCACGAAGTAGCGTTCCGCCGCTCGCCCTTCGTCGGTGACGAAGCGGATCAGACCGGCGTCGACGGGAGCTTCGGCAGCGGTGGGCAGCGCACGCGCGGCCTCGCCCACGGACGCG
Source organism: uncultured bacterium (assembly GCA_964450125.1). Lineage (GTDB taxonomy): Bacteria > JADJOY01 > JADJOY01 > JADJOY01 > JADJOY01 > JADJOY01. The sequence goes on along the minus strand of CAYVDO010000585.1, from coordinate 633 downwards.
TTGTGCTCGAGCAGCCGCCGGAAGTCGCCGCCGGTGCCCGCTGGCAGCACGCCCAGGCGAATCGAGCCGGGCTTCTTCTGCGAGCGCAAGATGCCGTTCACGACCTCGTTGTGCGTGCCATCGCCGCCCAGCGAGAGGATCGTGCGCGCCCCTTGCTCGACCGCCTCGCTCGCCAGCTCGATGCAATGACCGGGGGCGCGGCTCAGCACGAAGTGCACGTCGCCGAGCGCGCGGGTGAGATCGAGCGCGATCGCGCGCCACTCGCGTCCCACGCGACCGCCCGCGGCGGCGCTGTTCACCACCACCACCGTGCTCGACGGGTCCCAGCCGCTCGGCTCGACGGCGGGCGCACGCTCGGTCGCCGCAGTCGGCTTGCGCGTCACGGCGCGCTTCCGCACGCCTGCACGCTGCGTGGGCGCGTGTGTCTTCCGGGCCCGTTTCGCACGTGTCGTGCTGCGATCACCGTTACCCCTGGTCGCCACCGATGCCCCCTCCGACCGCTGCACCCGAGAACGAACCACGCTCGTGGCGGCACGCGCGAGCGGCGGCGCTTTTCTATCACCGTTCGAGAGCGCCGTGCGTTAGCAGGCTGCTGAAAAAGGCACGCGCCAGCGGCGCGCCGACGAGCGTAGC
>CAYVDO010000584.1:0-3738 GCA_964450125.1 uncultured bacterium | reverse complement strand
CGCCGCGGTCGGGAGCGACACGGCGAACGCCGGCGCGGGCTTCGTGGTGGGCCTGTTCAACGGGAACACCGACCGCGAATCGATCACCGGCGAGGCGCGCTGGACACCCGTGCGCGAGCTCACGACGTTCGCGTCGCTGCGCCTCGATCTCGCGATCGCCGACCAGGCGACGCGCTTGGGCTCGCTGGCACTCGGCGCCGATTGGCGCCCCACGCAAGCCTTGAGCCTCGCCGGAAACTTCACGAGCTATCGCTTCTTGCTCCGTCCCGAATCGCTGGCCGCCGAAGAGATCGAGCGGGTCGCAAACCCCCAGCGCCAATCCATCGACGGCCGGGTGCGCTACCAGCTCTCGTCCGATCTCTACACCCGCGTGCGGCTCGCCTACCGGCTTCGCCAAGCGGTGCCGAGCTACGAGGTGCGCTTGCTCCCCGACGGAGCGCCCACCGACGGCACCGCAGGCGAGGTGTACGTGGACGATCAGGGCCGCTCGTACACCCTCGCCGCCACCACCAAGGACGAGAGCTCGCTCGGCGGCGGGCTCGCGTTCGGCGGGCGGCGGCTGGCGTCGCTGCCGGTGGGCTGGGAGCTCGCGTACACGGGCGTCACCGGCTTCGGCCGCAACGACCACGAGGGCGCCGTGAGCCTCGACTTCGATCTGGCGAGCGCCGGAACGTTCACCGTGGGCGCTGGCGTGGATCTGCGCCAACGCGACGAAACCGGCTCGGATCTGGGCGGCTTCGCGCGCGCCGAGCTCTTCTGGCTCCTCAATCGCGATTGGTTCGCGATCGGCAGCTACGAAGCAACCCTCGCCGAGGGCGACCTCGATCACGCGATCCTCGCCAAGGTCGGTTACCGCATTCGCCCCACCGCTGCGAAGTGAGCGCGCGATGTCGACACTGCCCCGCGCGATCGGCGGACCGGCGGGATCCCGTCCCTCCGGCCCCGTCCGAATGCAGCACGATCACCCTCTAGTCACGCCTTTTCCTCGACGGGCCGAGCCGTCCGCCGTGCGTCGAGAGACCGACGCGCCTCCACCCGTTCCTGCGGCGCGACCACCGTCGCACGCGCCCCACGCAGCCAGGAGCCTGTCGGAAAATGTGCCGCGCACAGCGACAGGCTCCTCGCTCGATGCCTTCCCGGGGGTCTGTTCCAGACCCCCGCCCCGAAAAAAGCGTGACTTTCTCGGGGCCCCACCCCTAAGTCGGCTCGGCTGCGCTCGCCGATCCTCGCCTTCGGCGAGGCACGGAGTGTGTCGGGAACGAATTTCCCGACACACTTCTCGCTCGTGATGTCGCTCGAGACCCTCCTCTTCCTGGCCCTCGCCACGGCCGTGATCGTTCCATACGTGCTCGTCGTGAGCCGTCGCGAACGATGCGCCCGCGCCGTTTTCGAGGCGGCGCAAAACGCCGGCCACGAGCCTGCGAGCCTGCACCCAGTCATCGACCCCACGCTCTGCATCGGCACCGCTGCCTGCACCACCGCGTGTCCCGAGGGCAACGTCCTCGGCGTGGTCGACGGCCGCGCGGCACTCGTGAATCCCAGCCACTGCATCGGACACGGCGCATGCCTCGCATCGTGCCCGGTGGAAGCGATCTCGCTGGTCTTCGGCACCGCCACCCGCGGTGTCGAGATCCCGCACGTGAAGCCCAATTTCGAGACCAACGTCGAGGGCCTCTACATCGCCGGGGAGCTGGGCGGCATGGGGCTCATCCGCAACGCGATGACCCAAGGCCGCCAAGCCGTGGAAGGCATCGCCCGCGACCTGGCCGCGCGGCCGAGGAGCGAGCGTGGCACGGATCCCGCACTGCTCGACCTCTTCATCGTGGGCGCCGGCCCGTCGGGCTTGGCTGCGGCGCTCGCCGCCAAGAACGCCGGGCTCGGCTTCGAGATCGTCGATCAAGAGCAGGTCGGCGGGAGCGTCTACCACTACCCGCGCAAGAAGCTCGTGGTCACGTCGTCGTTCGAGATCCCCTACTACGGCTGGGTCAAAGCGCGCACGATCTCGAAGGAAGAGTTGCTCGGAATCTGGAACGACATCATTCGCGCCGCCGGGCTCGGCATCCACACCGACGAACGCGTCGACTCGATCCACCGCGACGCCGGTCAGTTCGCGATCCAGACCTCGCGGCGCACCTATCGGGCGCGACGCGTGCTTCTCGCCATCGGCCGGCGCGGCTCACCGCGCAAGCTCGACGTGCCCGGCGAGGAAGCGCCGCACGTCGCGTACGCGCTCGGCGACGCCGCCGACTTCCGCGGCGATCGGGTGCTGGTGGTGGGCGGTGGCAACTCGGCGCTGGAAGCGGCCGCGGCCCTCGCCGATCCCACGCTCCAGAACACCGTGACGCTCTCCTACCGCGGCGAGAGCCTGTCGCGCGTGACCGCCAGCGTACGCCACGAGTTCGACTCGCTGGTTCGCCGGGGACGCATCCAGGCGCTCTTCCGCTCGCAGGTCCGCGCCATCCACGCGGACGCGGTGGAGCTGGCAGTCGACGCGCGAACCCAGCGTCTCGCCGCCGATCGCGTCTTCATCTTCGCCGGCGGTGTCCTCCCCACCGCCTTCCTGCGCAACCTCGGCGTCGAAGTCGAAACCAAATTCGGCACCGCGTAGCTCGGCGCACCCGTCTCCACGATCTCGGCACGGAACTCTTGCGCTCGATGGCGGCGCCATCGAGCGATTCGTCGGTGACTTCCAGCTCGGAGTGGCAATCGGATTCTGGCGGCTGACGGCCGCGTACGGGATCGCGGGGCACACTGCCGAGCTCGACGGCGCCAAAGCGAACCTGCACACCTGGGCTGGTATCTACGTCGGCGGCGACTGGGACCCGGGCTGACCCGTCGGCACGCGGGGTACGGCCGGACGGAGCTCCGCGACGTTTCCACGGCGACTCCACACGTGAAGTCCACCTGGTCCTTCGCTGACGAAGCCGTGACGATTCGGTCCTAGGATCATGGTCGCTCGCGCTCGCACGAACGGCGACGACACTCCGCCATGACCTCGTTCGACGAATCCGACCGACTCACGCTCGGCCCCATTCAGAATCCGGTGCGGGCACTGCTTCACGGCAGTGCCGCGCTGCTCGCGATCGTGGGCACGATCGCGCTCTGGCACGTCGCGAGCGGCCAGGGCGGCGTGCGCTGGGCGCTGGCGGCGTTCGGGGCGAGCGCGGTGGCACTTTTCTCGGTGAGCTCGCTCTACCACGGCGGCGACTGGCAGCCGGACGTGAAGAAGCGCCTGCAGCGCGTCGATCACTCGATGATCTACATGCTCATCGCGGGCACCTATACGCCGTTCGCGGCTGTCGCTCTCGACGGCTGGATGCGCGCCACGGTGCTCGCCGCGGTATGGTCGATCACCGCCGTCGGAATCGTGCAGAAGGCGTTTTTTCCCGTTGTGCGGAAGCGTTGGTCCGTGGCGCTGCAGCTCTTCCAGGGCTGGCTCATCGTGCCTTGCTTGGTGCCGCTCGCTCGGCACGTGCCCGCGCCTGCGCTGGTGCTGCTCGTCGGCGGCGGAATCGCGTACACGCTCGGGGCACTCTGCTACGTGTCGCAGCGGCCGCGGCTTTGGCCCGCCGTGTTCTCGTACCACGAGGTCTTCCACGTGTGCGTGGTGCTCGCCGCGGCGCTCCACTACACCGCCGCCCTGCGATACCTGGCGCTCGCCGGCTGAGCGGCGCATCGCGAGGCGAAAGCTGCGGACCGGGAGGAGCCGGTCCCTCCGATCGCTTCGATCGAGAGAAC
>CAYVDO010000583.1:0-3748 GCA_964450125.1 uncultured bacterium | reverse complement strand
CTGGTCATGGCACCTCCCAATGTGGCTATTCTAGCCATGACCACCTCGATTCGGGAGGAAGCGCGTCATCGTCGTCGACCTGCTTTCCGCGACTGCCCCGGGCTAACTGGATCGGCCCCGACGCAGCAGAGATCTCCGGCGTCGCTCGGTCACGCGACTGCGGCCCAACCGGATCGTGGATCCGATGATGAACAGCGAAGACCGGAGCCGGTCTGGCCTGCACCGTCCAGCGCAACCCGATCGTGCTGCTGGACGCTACGTGCGCACCGCCCGAGCGGTAAAGCGCGCTTTGCGACGGTCTCCTCGTTGATGCGGGTGACCCCGATTCAGCCTCTCGTGCTCGTCATCCTGCCGGCGATGGACCCCCGTCGTCGATGGCCCACCAGACCTCGTTGCGGCGCAAGAACCAAAGTGTCCACGGTGGGTCGTAGCGGTTGGTCTCGGGATCCCCATAGAGCCTGAGGCCACGGCCGTCGGCCCAAGCGCGGAGCGCTCGGGTACGTTCCGCAAAGCGCGACTCGGACCAACCGCCGCTGAACTCGACGACCGCCACACGGAGCGCCGGCAACTCGCGCAGGATGACCCGCGGATCCTCCGGCTCGGGCAGCTTCGCCAGGGTTTCACCGGCGGGCATCGTGAAAGCAACGACCCACGAGTCGCCGCTCCGTCGCTGCCCCACTGGAGCGGTCATCGGCAGCTCGACCGACGAGGCTCGCTGCGCGACAGGCGCGGTCATGGCGATCTTGGAGCTGGCGCGGTTGTTGCCGAAGATGTAGCCGGCCAATCGGCGGAATCCTTCGTTGCCGGCATCGGACCATGCGCCCTCGACCACCGTTTCCGCCACGACGCGCGGCTCGTAGCGGCGGACCGAGAACGATTCGTCTTGAAGCTCGACCGCGAATCTCGGTTCGTCCACCCCAGACATAGCGGCACATCCTACAGCGACGAGTGACCACGCCAGTCCGATCGCGCGGCCGACCGAGGTGAGCAGCGTCTTCAGGCTTGCCCGGAGGGGTGTGAGGCTCTCGCGGACTGCGTCGGCTTGCTCGGCGGGTTCGGGTGTCGGCATCTGGGCCTCTGGTGCACGATCGTGTTCAGGCAGTAAACCTACCTGCGAAACCTGGTCCACGGCGTTCGCCCTTCGATCATGTCCGACCACGCGGACGTGGCGTCGGGTACGCTCGCTGCGAGCATGAGGGACCTGAGCGCGCGCGGACTTCCGCGCGAGGCGATCCGGCAGCTCTTGCTCCTCGGCCTCCTTCTTACGGCGCGCTCTGCCCACGCCACCGCAGGCTTCGCGGAATTCGCGTGGTACTTCCACGACCGGCCAGGGCAGTGGATCGAGTGGAACCACGGAGACGTCTGTCCGCCCGAGGCCGCGCACAAGAACTGCGTGGCGATCAGGCAATCGAGGAAGAGCGCAGGCGTGGCCCCCATGGAGCCGCTCATCCCGTACGACGAGTCGCCCCGGGCGCTCTACCTGACGACCCTGCTCGCACTGCTGCCGCCGGTGCTGGCATGGGTCGGCCTCGCGAGCCTGTGGGGGCATTGGCGGCAACGCGCGAATGTTCCGTGCGGACGGTCCGCGCGTTCGATAGCGTCGCTGTGCCTGATGACGTCGTTCGCCCTTGGGTGGGTGCCGCATGCGCTCGCGGTTCTCTTTCCCGCGTCACCGAGCGTCGATGGCTGGGACGTCGTGATCGGACTGTTCCTCGACATCCTGATCGTGCTGGCCCCCGTGACGCTCTGGTGGACGTATCGTGCGCTCTTTCCTCCCCCGGGCCGTTCGCAGCCGAAGGGCGGGCAGCGTGCGTTGCTCTGGCTCGCGCTGCTGCCGAGCGGCCTGCTCGCCCCCCTGCTCCTGTCGGGGCCACCCAACCTGCTGATTTTTCTCTTTCCGCCGATGTTGTTGCTGAACGTCTCGGTGTCGTGGCTGACGGTCTGGGTGGCGTCGACGGTGACCAACGCGATGTCGAGAAAGCTCGCGGAAACGAAAGCACGAGGAACCAGCAGCGCCGGCCGTTGAAGCGCCCCGAGATGAAAGGGAAAGGCACCGCCCAATGCCTCACGTTGTGATCGAAGACGCCCTCGATCTTCCAGTCGCCTGCCGGGCTCTCGAGCTCACCGCGGTGCGAAACGGGAGCGAGATCTTGAAGGTCGGCGATGTCTACCTGAACCGGGCGGGCCACACCGCGCTGGTGGACTGCGTGGTGGTTGAAGAGGGGCGCTCGCAGTCCTTCTTCGCGCAGATCTCCCAGAAGGGGCGGCAGTTCACCGTGCGGCTGCTTCCGGCGACGGATCCGGAGAAGACCATCGGCGTCAAGCGCGTCATGGGGTTCATCGCCAAACAGCTTCGCGCAGGCGCCCCCGGCAGCCGTTTTGGCAAGACGAACCTAGAGGATTTCCTGCAGTGAACGCGCGAATCACCGCCGCGAGGTGAGTTGCCATGGCTCGCTATGTCACTTCCGTGAGAAGTCCGCTGTCCGCAGCCGAGGCCTTCGCGTACATGGCGGACGTCACGCGCTTCGTGGAATGGGACCCGGGCGTCAAGCGAGCGGTTCGCGTCGGCGGTGACGGGGCTGGCGTTGGAACGGCGTATGACCTCACGGTTCAGGCCGGCGCCACGACGGTGATGCGGTACGAGGTCGAGGAGTACCAGGCACCTCGCCGCATCCTGCTGGTCGCGCGCACCCGCTTTCTCACGTCGGTGGACGAGGTCACCGTTGAAGCCGCCGGGAGCGGATCTGTCGTCACCTACGATGCGAAGCTGACCCTCCGCGCGCCTTTCGCCCTGTTCGACCCGCTGCTGCGCTTGGCCTTCCGGCATATCGGAGATCGCGCAGCGGCAGGATTGAAGCGCGTGCTCTCGGGTCCGGCGGTCGTCCGATGAGCTTCGTCGCTGACCGCGTCGACGCCGTGCTCGAGTGGAGCGTCGTGGGCAGTTTCACCCGCCTCGGCTCGGCGATCCGGCGCCGACTCGACCACTGGGCGCCCCTCGACGGTGGAAGGCTCGCGGGTCGCGTGGTCGTGATGACGGGCGGGACCTCCGGGCTCGGGCTCGAAGCGGCGCGCGCCTTTGCTCGAATGGGCGCCACGGTCGAGATCATCGCCCGTAACGCGGCCAAGGCCGAAGCGACGTGCACTGAGCTGGCGCAAGAAACGGGAAACTCGAAGGTGGGCTTCGTCGTCGCCGATACGGGAGACCTGGCGGCCCTCCGCCGCGCCGCCAGGAACCTCGCGCGGCGGCACCCCGCGATCCATGTGCTGATCCACAACGCCGGGGCTCTCGATGATGTTCGCATGACGAGTCCCCAGGGAATCGAGCTCACGGTCGCGAGCCAGGTGGTCGGTCCGTTTCTGCTCACAGGGCTCCTCCTGCCCGCGCTGAAGAAGGGCGCTCCGGCGCGCGTGCTGTGGGTTTCGTCGGGCGGCATGTACAGCGAGCGGTTGTCCGTCGAGCGGCTGGAGATGTCGGCCGACGACTACAACGGGACGACCGCCTACGCTCGCGCCAAGCGTGCACAGGTGACACTCGCCGAGCTCTGGGCCCAGAAGCTCGCGAGCGATCGGATCGCGGTGCACGCCATGCACCCGGGATGGGCGGATACTCCAGGTGTCGCGCGGTCACTTCCCACGTTTCGGCGCGTGTTGGGTCCCTTGCTACGAACGCCCGCGGACGGGGCCGACACGCTCTGCGCATTTCGGCGATCGTGATCACCTGTTTCGGAAGATGGTGATCGCTCGTTTC
>CAYVDO010000582.1:0-3755 GCA_964450125.1 uncultured bacterium | reverse complement strand
CCACCCCCAAGTCGGCTCGCGTTCGCTCGCCGATCCTCGCCTTCGGCGAGGCTAGCAGTGTGTCGAGAACGGATTTCCCGACACACTGCTAGAACACTGGGTTCCGACGTCGCAGGAGACCCGCCAGCGTGAGCGCACTTCACCATCCGGCCGACGACTGCCGCTGGGCGCGGTGGGCGATCGTGCTCGCCGGCGTGATCCCGCTGGTGGCATTGGTGGCCGCGGTGCAGCGCTACGCCGTGAACGTCCTCTACTGGGACGAATGGGCGATCGCCACCATCCTGCCACGCCATCACCTCGGCCGATTGCGCTGGATGGATCTCTTCGCGCAACACAACGAGAGCCGCATGGTGGTGCCGCGGCTCCTGATCGTGGCGCTCGCCAATGCGAGCGGCGGAGACGTGCGCTGGCAGATGGGCGCGACCATCGCGCTCGCCTGCGGGGTGTCCGCCTGCGTGTGGGTGCTGGGACGCCGCACGCTCCAGTGCGGCACGGTCGCGCGCGCGGCGATCTGGGCGCTTGCGAACCTCTTGGTGTTCGGTCTCGTGCAACACGAGAACTGGCTCATGGGAATGCAGCTCGTGGCCGAGCTGCCGGTGGCGTGCCTCGCCGGTGGGCTGGTAGCGGCGACGTCGAATCGTCCGCTCGCCACACGCTTCGTGGCGTGCATGGCCTTGGCAACCGTGAGCACGTTCTCGATGGCGCACGGCGCGATCTGCTGGGTGCTGCTCTTGCCGATGCTGTGGGTGCGCTCTTCGGTGACGAGCGCGGACGGACGCATGCGGCGGGTGCGCTGGACCGGCGTCTACGTCGCGGTCTTCCTGGGGTTGCTGCTCGCGTACTTCCACGACTACCACAAGCCCGCCGGACATCCGGGGCTCGACGAAGTGCTTCGCCAACCGGCAAAGGCGCTCGCCTACGCGCTCGCGTTCCTCGGCCATCCGTTGAGGGGAATCGGCGCACCACGGCTCGCTGCGGCGATCGCCGCGGGAGTCGTGTCGCTGGTGGTGCTGGCAGCGGTCGCGTTTCGCTTGCTGCGCGCTGCCGATGCACGCCAGCGCCTGAATCGCGCAGCGCCCTGGCTGATCTTCGTCGCGTACGCCCTCGCCTCGGCGGCGGTGGCGACGCTGGGACGGCTGGGGTTCGGGCTCGAGCAATCGCTCGAGTCTCGCTACACCGCGTACTCGAGCTATCTGCCACTCGCGATCCTCCATCTGCTGGTGATCGCGCGACCCGCTCGGTGGGTGAGCGCGGCCGTGAGCGCCTGGATCGCGATCGCCAGCGCGTGCACGTCGATCGCGTCACTCGACGACATGGCGGCGACCCGGGCGCGGCGGCTGCAAGGGTCGGCGGTGCTGCAGATGAGTGCCGTGGTGACGACACCCGACGAGATCGCGCGAACGCTCTATCCGGACGTCTGCCAATTCCAGCACGTGGCGGCCAAGCTCGAGAAGGTGGGGCTGCTCTCGCCGCTGCGGCTCACCGATCCACACCTCGACCGAATCGCGGGCGAGATCACCGCAGAGGCGCCGAACGGTTTCGTCGACACCGTCGCGCGCGCAGACGACGGCTCGTTGGACGTGATCGGCTGGGTGCTGTTGCGCGACCCGCGCCGCCTCGCGGACGCCGTGCTGCTGAGCTACGACGACGAGAATGGACGCCCCGTCGTGTTCGATCTCACCACGGAGCGAAAGATCCGCGCCGACGTCGCCGAGAGAGAGGGCGCACCAGGCCTCGCGCCGTCGGGCTTTCGCGTCCACGTTCCCGCCGGGGCGGTGAGCGAAGCGCGTGAGCCGACGATCCGCGCGTGGGCGTTCGACGCGATCTCCGGCAAGGCTTTCCCGCTCGAGCGAAGTGCCGCATCCCCGCCGAGCGACCAGCCACCCAATTCCTGAGCGAGGGCAAGACACTCACGCTCGGCGTCCAGCTCGAATGCCCGAGCGCTCGGCCCTCGCCGCTTCCCTCTCCGGCAGCGCAGATAGGCCTGCCACACCTTCTCGAACGTGAAGACGGAGCCCCTCATGTGCGGGGCGGAAGGGCGAGGAAACGGGCGCTCGGTGTAGGGCGGGGGCTCGTCCCCCGCCGCCGTGTGTACCCAGGTCATCGACACGGAAACGATCACGAACCTCGAAGCTCGACTGTCAGGGATCCACACCATGGGCAGTTCCGCCAAGTCTCCACCAGACCCGCACGCACGGGGTTGTTCAACACGTACTGGACCACATCGGCCACCGCCTCGTCGGAGCGCAGCACGTGATCGAAGAACCCCGCCTGCCAGATCCGCCCCTCGAGGCCGAGCCTCCAAAGCTCGCGCTGCGCGAGATTCTCGTACTCGCCCACGAACTGGACGACGTCGCAGCCCGGCGCTGGCGCCAGGGCGATGTGCGCGTGGTCGGGCATCACACAGAATGCGTGGATCGGAACGCCTCGGACGCGCGCATGCTCCCGCAGTACGCCGACCGCCGCTGTCGCGGCGCGACCATCGGCGAAGATCGGACGCCGGTCACGGGTACACGTGGTGGCCGAACAGACTCGACCCGGCGTCGCGTACACGTCGCGAGAGAGGCGCACGCGCTTTCGTCGCGGGGTTGATTCCGTCGCCATGGACGAAGGCCGAGGCTCGAGGGGGTGCCCGCGGGGGACGAGCCCCCGCCCTACGGGTTTGATCGGGGCGATTGCGAAAGCGAGCGGCTCACGCCGCCCGTAAAACGAAAGAATCAAAGAGCCAAAGGTTCAAAGGATCAAAGGATCAAGCTCTCAATTGCGCAAGCGAACCGGCAAGACCCGGGGGTTGTAGGAGGTGTTGTCCTGGTGGTAGTAGCCGCCGCTGCCGCCGTGGAAACAGACGAGGGTCGCCTCCGACCCCCACGTCTCGGCCCCCCACAGGCAGAAACACGACAGCCGAATTCCGCCTGGCAAGTTCACCGGCAATGAGGACGGAGTGGTATCGCACGCCGGTAGGTAACGGGAACCAGACGCCCGGCCGGCATAGTACAGGCCCGACAGCTCATCCCGCTTCGGCAGCCGCCAGTCCGAGTGGCCCGCCAGCGTGAGGCTCTCCGCGTAGCGCTTGGCGCTCGGCCAGTCGATGTCCGAACCGTTGTCACTCGCCGCCCACTGGAGCCCCGTCTGCGTGTCGATCACCGTGCCATCCCCTTGGGACACGAATCGCTCGCCACGAGGAGCCGGCGTAGCCGCCGCTTGCCGCTGGCGCTCGGCTTCCGCGGCGCGTGCGGCCTCCTGCTCTCGTGCACGCTCGGCAGCCGCTTGGCGCGCCGCTTCTTCCTCTTGCTGCTTCTTGAGCGCCGCTTGCTGCTGCTCTTCCTCGGCCTTTCGCGCTGCGTCGGCCTTCTTCGAGGCGAGTGTCCTGCGACGGGTGCCCACCTCCTCGTCCTCCGGCATCACCGCTTGCGCCTTCACGAGCTGGGCGTCGGCGGCGTCCAGATCGCCCGATTGCTCGGCGCTGGTGGACTGGCGGACGTAGTAGTCGCGGATGTCCTTCAGGCGGGAGAGCGCCTTGGCGTGGCTGGGGTGGTCCTTGAGGATCTCGTGGTACACCGCCACCGCGTTGTCGTTCGCCGGGGTGGTGAATTGCTTGCGCTGGTAGAGCGATTCGGCGCGCTCTTCGAGCTTGCGGAGCGTCTCTTGCTCGGGGGTTTCCGAAGGTGTGGCAGGTATGGCGTCTCGGCTGGGGACAAGCTGTTCGACGTCAGGAGATGGGTAACAGTTTGTGCCAGGACATCGGTAACAGTCCG
>CAYVDO010000581.1:0-3782 GCA_964450125.1 uncultured bacterium | reverse complement strand
CTAACGATTCGAGCCGGTCGTGCACGTCGCGGTACCAGCGTACCGTCCCCTCCTTCCCCGCCTTGAAGCGCCCCCACACCGCGTCGGGATCGACGGTGCGACGTACGTCGGCGAGGATCGTGCTCGCATTGTGCAGTTTGTCGGCGGCGCACACCCAGCGGGCGCGATCCGACGCCTGTGCCAGACGCTCGAGGTAGTCCGCCTTGCGATCGCCGGGCGAGAGCTCCACACCGTCATCATCGACGTGACGGTGGGTCACCTGCAGCACCGTCTCCAGCACCGAGGCACCGAACTTCTCGCGGATGCGCGACTCCAGCATCTCGCGCGAGTACGCCTCGCGCACGGTGTCCTCGATGACGTCGTGGAGGATGCCGCTGATCACGGTCTCGTCATCCTGCCCGTAGCGCGTCAGGATGACGGCCACGTTTGCGGGATGCGTGAGGTAGGGGAGACGCGTCCCCTTGCGCACCTGCTGGTCGTGGTGCTTGGCCGCGAAGGCGAGCGCGTGGTTGATGCGGTCGGAGTAGCCGATGACGGTCATGCGAGGCGTGTGACACCGGGGGAAACTCCGGTGACGGGACACCGGGGATGCGACGCCCGGGCAACGCGCCCGGACGGGAAAGCTACCCGCGGTCCCTGACCGATGCGAGGTGGATGTGGGAAGGTGTCCGTCAGGCCGCCGACGGCGTGCGCGTCGCGCCCCCCTTGGGCACCGCGGGCGTGGCGCCATCCCAGAGGACGACACCGCGCACCCGCGCCCCCTCGTCGATGAGCGAGGCGACCGTGCGGGCGAGCGTTGCCAAGCGCGTGCGCGTCTGCACGGCGCACACCACCACGTCGTCACCGGCACGGAATCGTTTGGCCGTGGGGAGCGTGGTCACGACGATGGTCGCATCGTAACGACGCGCCGCGCGTTGCACCTCACCCACCAGCGCCTGCGACTCGGCGGGGCCCAGCGGCGAGGCACGCCCTCCCGCCGGCAGGACGTCCATCGAGCGGCCACGCCCCACGGGGACCGGGACGAGCGCCTCCGACCACTTGCGCTTGTTCTCGACCACGGCAGACAACCCTGGTGACCGCGGAAGGGCGAGCAGCATGCGTACGGGCTCGGTGGCCAGTTCGGCGTCGACGAGCAAGGTGACACGGGCGTCGTTGGCCAGCACGGCCGCCAGGTTGGCGGCCACGATCGCCGCCACATGCGCGTCGTCGCCCGTCACCGTGATGATGCCGTCCTTTGGCCACTGCGACGCGAGGTGCCACGCCACCACGCGATAGGCGTCGAACGTTGGATCGAGAATCGCCGGGATCTGGCGATCGGCCGCCCGGCGCGCTCGCTCGGCAGGGACGACCGCCCGCCGCCGGGCCACTCCCAGCACCCGGAGCGCGGTGAGACGCTCGGCCTCGACGGCGTCCGCCACGCGCGGACTCTGCATCTCATCGAACAGGGCGAGCGCGAAGCTGAGGACGGTGCCGATCACGAGCGCCGCCACGATCAGGATGGTGAGCGGGGCGAGCTGTGTCCGTTCGCGCTCGCGCGCGGCGACCGAGTCGGCGCGCGCGTTGGCGGCGCGAGCCAGCTCCAGCGATCGGCGGGCACCTTCATAGGCGCTCCATGCCGCTTGACGCGCGGCAAGCACCGCCTGCGAATCGGGAAGGGCACGCCCAGCCACAGCCCCGAGCGAGTCGGCAGGACTCAATGCGCTGTCGCCAGGTGCTGCCGCCGGGCGGTCGAGGGCGAGTGCCTGACGAGTGAGCCCAGCCAGCTTCGCCTGCCCGATGATCGCGATGCGACGGCCGAACTCGTTGACCTGCGTCGTGAGCGCCACGAAGACCGGATCGACGGTCGCTCCGCCTCCGAGTTCATCGCGTTCCCGCTGCACTTCGGTAAGTGAGTCCACCAGGGCGCGCACTCGCGCGTCGCCCCGCAGCGCCGCGGAGTTGGCGAGGGCGCGGAACGCCTCCGGGAGTGGCGCGTTCTCGGCGCGCTGCAGCAGCGCCCCCAGCGACGCGGCGAGTTCGGGGAGTGAATCGCGTGCGGCCGATTGCATCGCCGTCGCGGGGGTGAGAGTCGGGGCGTTGAGTAGCGCGGCATTCAGCGAGCGCATCTGCGCCACGGCGCTATCGGCGGAGGCGAGCCGAATCTTCGTCGCCAGTTCCCTCGAAAGGAGGACCGTCGTGTCGCGGCGTTCGCTGCGGTCGGGCGCCACGAGCTTCGCGACCCCCTGCGCCCCGGCGGGGAGAAAGAGATAGGCGAGAAGTACGCCGACGAAGACTCCGAACCCCACGCCAATCAGGCGCCACGGCCGCTGGAGGACGTTCCGGGCGCGCGCCCCCAGCCACGCCGCTCTCGGAATGAACCGGAAGCGGCGCGTGGCATAGGCGGTGCGCGAATACGTACCCGACTTCGGCATCGGGATCCCGGATGAACGTGGTGCGCGTGAACGTCGTCGCCGCTGCGACTACCGTATCTCGATCTCTCCCTTCATCCCCTGCGGAAGGCGCGGGGTGGAGACGAATGGATAGATCCCCGGCTTGAGCCCGGTAAGCGAGAGCGTCCACGTCTCGCGTGGGACCGAAAGGAGCGGCGAGTGTCCGTTGGCGCCGTTGGGCATGTTGGCCACCAACTGCAGCCGGGTCTCGGGCGGTACCCGGTCGAGGTCGAACGCCACTTCGTGCGGCCCCCCCGAGACGACCTCGAAGCGAACTTCATCGCCCGGCCTGGCCACGATGCGCGCCGGTTCGAAGCGGTATCCCTTGGCGTCGCCGATCATCTTCACGTCAATGATGCTCCCCGCCGTTGGCGCCTTGGTGGAGGCAGCGGTCTGGGTCGCAGTAGGCCCCGTGGCAACAGAATCCACGGAGCGGGTCGCGGCGGGAGCGTCGGCGCCCGGCGCGGCCTGGGAGGTGTCGAGCGTTGGCTCACCGCCTCCGCAGGCGGTCAACAGTGCGAGAACGGAACCGATGAGAAATGTCTGTCGCATGCAACGCTGCCGATGAGTGACTCGAAATATGGAGGAGTGCACCAGCGTCGCGGACCTCACGCCCCACGCTGGCAAGTAGGAGACGATCCAGGCCATCTCATGAATGGACGCCGGCGCGCTGGCGTCCGCCCATGAGGCGGCTTATCGAGTTGACGCTCCCGGTCACGCGGACTACGTTCCCCCCCATGCTACGCACGGCGACGCGCCACCATCACGCGCATCACGGCCATACCCCGACGGGTCTGGGCGTCATTCGCGTGCCGTAGTTGGCTGTCACATCGCCAGCGGCGCACAAGACGCCGAGGCCCGTCCCCAGTGGACGGGCCTTTTTCGTTTGTGCGACTTTCCGTTTTCCTGCACCGCGACACTCGCAACATGCTCAGGATCGCCTTGCCCAACAAAGGGCGGCTCGCCGAGGAAGCACGCGAGCTCTTCAATGACGCCGGACTCGAGGTGCGCGCTCAGGGGGAGCGCGCCCTCACGGCCTCGCTCGGCGGGGAGTTCGAAGCGCTCTTCGTGAGGGCGCAGGACATCCCCGAATTCGTGGCCGACGGGGCGGCGGACGCCGGCGTCACCGGCTGGGACCTCGTGTGCGAGTCGGAGCGTCCGCTCGACTCGCGGCTGGACCTGGGCTTCGGGAAGTGCCGTCTGGTCGTTGCCGTGCGCGACGAGTCGCCGGTACGGGCGGTGGGCGATCTCGCGCCCGGCTCGCGCGTGGCCACGGTCTTTCCGCGCGTGACGCGCGCCTTTTTCGACCGGCATGCCGTCGGTATCGAGGTGGTCCCGGTGAGCGGGGCAGCC
>CAYVDO010000580.1:0-3783 GCA_964450125.1 uncultured bacterium | reverse complement strand
AGTGAGCGCAGATCGAGATGCCCGAGCGCTTCGCCGGTGTGCCACGCCATCACCTTCATGTAGAGATTCTGCAGGCCGAACGCGAGCCCCGCGGCGAGCGCCAGCAGGAACTCGGCGCTGAGCCGAGCGCGTCCGGCCCGCCCCACGAGCTGCGCAGCCGCGATGAGCGTCACCGCCGCAGCTGTGATGCCCACCAACGGCCACGTCGCAGGCCGAAGCGAGGTGCTCTCGAGGGGCGAGAGCGACACGACCACCGCTCCCGCGATGCCGACCGCCACCCCCAGCCATTCCCAGCGCCCCAGGCGCTCACCGAAGAACCCGAGGCCGATCGCCATCGCCCACAGGTTGCTGGTGTTGAAGAGCGGCTGCACCAGGCTGAGATCGCCCTCGGCCATGGCCTGCACCTGCACCAGCCCGCCGCCCACGCCGAGCGCCATCCCCGCGAGCCACACCCAGTTGCCGAGCAGCCCCCGCACGATCGCGCGCCAGCGATGGAGCAGCGCCGCGAACGAGATCTCGGGGAACTCGGCGGCCACTCCGTGCTTCTGCAGCGAGAAGCCGACACCGATCATGGCGGCGGACGAGAGCGCGAGCACGACGGCGTTCACGAGTGAGTTCCCCGAATCGAGAGCATCGTAGTATTCCTGGACGCTCGCTCGCTGCAACTCGGAGGCTCTCCGTCATGAAGATCGGTCTCTTCGCGGGGCTCGCCAGCCCCTTCGCCACCCGCGACGTCGTGCTCGCGCTCGCCCGCGGCGCCGACGAGCGCGGCTTCCATTCGATCTGGCTCGGCGAGCACGTGCTGCTCTTCGACGAGTACCGATCGCGCTATCCGTACTCGGAGGAAGGCCGGCTACCTGGCGCCGCCGAGAACGGCATGCTGGAGCAGTTCACGGCACTCGCGTTCATGGCGGCCATCACCACCCGCATCCGGCTCGCCACCGGGATCTGCCTGGTGCCGCAACGCAACCCGATCTACACGGCGAAAGAAGTGGCCGGCGTCGACTGGCTCTCGGGCGGGCGATTCGATTTCGGCGTGGGCGTGGGCTGGCTCGAGGAAGAATTCGAGGCGCTGGGCGTGCCGTTCGAGCGCCGCGGTGCCCGCTGCCGCGACTACCTGGCGCTCATGAAGAAGCTCTGGAGTGAGCCCGTTGCCGAGCACGCCAGCGAATTCTGGAAGCTGCTCAAGAGCTACCAGGACCCCAAGCCGCTGCAGCAGCCCCATCCGCCCATCCATTTCGGCGGCGAGAGCGACGCCGCCCTCAAACGAGTCGCCGACCTCGGCCAGGGCTGGCACGGGTTCTCGCTTCAGCCCGACGGTGTGGCCGAGCGGCTCACCGTGCTCGACCGGATGCTCGCCGAGCGCGGCCGCAAGCGCAGTGAGATCGAGGTGACGATCTGCCCGTACTTCACCGGCTGCGACCTCGACAAGGTCAAGCGCTACCGCGACGCCGGAGTCGACCAGGTCACCATCCTCTTCTTCGCGCCCAGCCCCGACATGGTCGCCCCCACCCTCGACTCCCTCGTCGAGGAGATCGTCGAGCCCGCCCGCTCGCTGTAGGCTCGACGAAGCGGCGCCTCCGTCGCGCATCCGCCGAGCTAGCGCGGCAGCTCGGCGCTCAGGCTCGCGAGGGCGTCGAGGTAGCGGGTGCCGTTGCCCTGGACGATGGCGCCCTCGGTGAGGAACGCGTCGGACGAAGGGCCGCCGATGGCGGGCTCGAGCTGGCTACCTTCGTTCCACTCGTTGAAGGTGGTGCTCACCACGAGCGGTGCTTCCCCGATGAAGGGGCGAACCCACCGCTCCCACGCGCGATTCAGGAAGAGCTCCCCGGAAGCCTGCTCGCGCGGCACGGTGCAGAAGGCCTTGTCGGGGCGCACGCCGCGATCGTTGTAGCCGGGCATCAGCGTGGGCACGAACTCGACACCCACGCGGCGCGCGGCGTCGCGATACGTGACGTAAAGGTCGTGGGTGTCCGACAAGAAGCGATCGATTCCGGCGTCGCCGCAGAATCGCCCGTCGCTGAAGAGCGGGTTGTAGGTCCACACGGCGTCGAATGCCGCGATGCGCGTGAGGTTGGGCTCGCGCTCGCCGAGGATTCGCCCGTTGTCGCCGACGACGTACCAGTAGACCTCCTCGCCCACCAGATACGGATCGAAGCCCTGAACACGCATCGCGTCGCGCAGCCGCGCGACCGTTCCCGGAAAGTCCCCGGCGAAGCTCCGCGTCAGGTAGAGGAAGACCACCGGTCGATCGTCCACGCGCAGGTACGAGGGATGTCCGAACACCTCGCGACCGAGTGCCACCAGATCGTCGATCAGGAGCCGCTCACCTTCGGCGTCGAGAGTGAGGATGCCGGTGCCGGAGACATCGACGAGCCCTTGCACCTCGTAAAGCAGCGCCGAGCGCATCTGCCCCAGGCCCAATCCCGAGCGGAAGTAGTCGAGCACCCGCTCCCGGGCGCGGATGAGCGTCTCGTCACCGCCCGTGCCGGGACGCGGCACCGGCCACACGTCGAACATCAGGAAATCCAGCCCGCCCTGATGCGCGAACACCGAGTGCGCGGCCAGCGTGACCGAGCCCGAGCTGTAATTCCCGAGTAGCGGAGCGATCGGCGGCTCGAGCTTCTGACCGTAGGTGCCGAGGTTCCAGTTCTCGGGGAACCACGAGTAGTAGGACGCCCCCAACGCAGCGAGCCGCGTGCGATCCGGCAACGAGCTGCCGCCGCTCGTCGAACCGCCCCCGCAGCCCGCTGCGAGAACCACGGCCACGAGCGCCAGGGCGGCGCACCGCCGCCCGTTCGTCCGCGGCGACCACGAAAGGCTCGCAACGCGCATCGCGAGGAGGCGCCGACGGTTCAGGGCACGCACGTCGGGATCGCGCAGGAAAGGAGGACGCTCGGTCGAATCGCGCCGCGACGAGACGCGCGGCGCGCGGGGGGACGAATTCGTAGCCCGTCTCTTAGACTTCGGCAACCTCGGCACGCGCGCGGAGAGTCATCACGATGTCGGTCGGCAACTGGGTGGAGATCGTCCGGACCTGCAATCTGCAGCCGGAGAAGAAGATGGACGTGGTGAGCAAGTGGCTCATCATCGTCCGAGCCTGCGTCTTTCCGATCACGATCCTGTCGGCGGCCATCGGCGGGCTCTTGGCTGCGAACGATGGGCATTTCCACGCCGGCCACTTCGCGCTGGTGACCTTGGCGCTGGTGGTGGCGCACGCCGCCAACAACATGGTCAACGACCTCTTCGACGTACTCCACGGCGTCGATACCCAGGACTACCACCGCGCCAACTATGCACCGCACCCGATCCTGGGCGGGCTCACCACCAAGCGGGGCCTCATCGGTGCGATCGCGCTCTGCAACGTGATCGATCTGGCGGTGGCCTTCTACTTGTCGAGCGTGTGCGGCTGGACGGTGATGGCGTTCGCGGTGGTGGGGCTCGCGACCAGCGTCTTCTACGTGGCGCCGCCGCTCAAGCTGAAGCATCGCGGTCTGGGCGAGCCGGAGATCTTCCTCATCTGGGGGACGCTCAGGATCGGCGGCACCCATTTCGTGATGGCCGGCAGCGTGCCCCACCACGTGTGGCTGGCGTCGGTGCCCTACGGACTCGCGATCACTGCGTCGCTCATGGGCAAGCACCTCGACAAGGCCGAGAAGGACCGCGCCAAAGGTGTGCGGACGCTGCCTGTGGTGCTCGGCGATCGCCTCGGGAGCAAGGTCAACCATCTCATGGTATGGAGCTTCTACCTGGGAACGGTGTGGCTGGTGGCGTCCGGCGGCC
>CAYVDO010000579.1:0-3787 GCA_964450125.1 uncultured bacterium | reverse complement strand
TGATTTCGCGGGCGATCGTCAGCCGGCGCTCGAGCGCCGCCACGTCGACGAACCGACTCTGGAAGTCTGCGAGCGTGATCAGCACCGCGCGCGGCTTGCGGTCCTTCTCGACGATGACGGGCTCGCCGGTCTTCTCGAGCTGATCCAAGACCCGCCCGAGCGATTGCCGCACCTGAAGCGCATTGATCTTCCTCATCACATGTGCATAGCAATGTATACAGTCACATGTCAAACTGGTAGCATGCCAGCCTGGGGCGCACACTTGGCGCCTCGATGCTCACCGCTCCCAGGAGGCGAGTGCCTTGCGACCGATGTCGGTGCGGTATTGGGCGCCGCGCCAGCGGATTTGCTCGACGGCTTCGTAGGCGCGGGCGATGGCGGCGGGTAGGTCCGCGCCCAGCGCGGTGACGCCGAGGACGCGACCACCGGCGGTCACGATCTTGTCGCCGTCGCGCGCCGTGCCGGCGTGGAAGACCTTCACGTCGGCGAGCTTCGCCGCTTCCTCCAGGCCTTCGATGACGTCACCCTTGCGCACGCTGCCGGGGTAACCCTCGGCGGCCATCACCACGCACACCGCGGGGCGCGGGTCCCATTCGAGCTTGGCGTCGAGGCGCTCGCCATTGGCGAGCTGCACGAGCGCCGGTACGAGATCGCTGGCGAGACGCATGAGAATGGGCTGAGTCTCGGGATCGCCCATGCGGACGTTGAACTCGAGGACACTCGGGCTCTCGCCGACGACCATGAGCCCCGCGTAGAGGAATCCCTGGAACGGCGGCCCCATCTCGAGGAGCTTTTCGAGGGTGGGATGGATGACGTCGGTGAGGACGGTTGCTTCCAGCGCCTTGGTCACGAGCGGCGCAGGTGAGTACGCACCCATCCCGCCGGTATTCGGTCCCTCGTCGCCGTCGAGGAGGCGCTTGTGGTCCTGGCTCGACGGGAACGGCAGCACCGTGGCGCCGTCGGTGAGCACGATGAAGCTCGCTTCTTCGCCGGCGAGGCATTCCTCGATCACGAGCGTCGCGCCGGCATCGCCGAACACGCGTTTCACCAGACAATCGTCGATGGCGCGCTCCGCCTCGGCGGCGTCGTGGCAGACGACCACGCCTTTGCCCGCGGCAAGGCCGTCGGCCTTCACCACCACGCGCGTGCCGCGCCGTGCCTGCCTGCGCACGTACTTCTTGGCGGGCTCGGCCTCGGTGAACACCTCGTACGCGGCGGTGGCCACGCCGGCGTGACTGAGGACCGATTTGGTGTGCGCCTTCGAGCCTTCGAGGCGCGCCAGCTCCTTGAGCGGCCCAGCCACCTTGAGGCCGCGCGCGCGGAACCGATCGACCACGCCGAGCGTCAGCGGCAGCTCGGGGCCGACCACCGTGAGGTCGATCCGGGTCTCGGCGGCGAAGCGCGCCAGCCCTTCGAGATCATCGGCGGCGATCGGCACACACGTCGCGTCGAGGGCGATGCCGGCATTGCCGGGTGCCACGAAGACCTGGCGCACCAGCGGGCTCTGCCGAATCTTCCACGCGAGCGCATGCTCGCGCCCACCACTACCGATGACGAGCACCTTCATGGGGTTTTCCTTCGCGGTCGTCGATGTCTGTCCTGCACCTACCGGGCGGGCTTGCGCCCGCCCCTACACGCGGACACGCCGTGCTCCCGTCGCCTCAATGCTTGAAGTGGCGCATGCCGGTGAAGACCATCGCCATGCTGTGCTCGTTGGCGGCGGCGATCACTTCTTCGTCGCGCACCGAACCTCCGGGCTGGATCACCGCGGTGGCGCCGGCCTTCGCCGCCGCGTCGACACCGTCCCGGAACGGGAAGAACGCGTCGGAGGCGAGCACGGTGCCCACCAGCGGCAGCCGTGCCTTCGACACGGCGATTCGCGACGAGTCGACACGACTCATCTGACCGGCGCCGATGCCGACGGTCTGATGGGCGTTGGCGTACACGATGGCGTTCGACTTCACGTGTTTCACCACCACCCACGCGAAGCGCAAGGCCTCCCACTCCGCATCACTCGGCTGACGCTGTGTCACCACCTCGAGCTCGCATTGGGCGAGCGTGCCCGCGTCCGCGTCCTGGAGCAGCAACCCGCCGGAGACCGGCTTCAGATCGAAGCCCGCCGCGCTCGGTGCGTCGAAGGCCAGCTCGAGCAAGCGCAGGTTGGTCTTCTTGGTGAGCGCTTCTCGCGCCTCGGCGGAGAAGCTCGGCGCGATCACCGCTTCGATGAAGGTCGATCCGATTTCCTGCGCCGTCTCCGCATCCACCGGGCGATTGAGCCCCACCACGCCGCCGAACGCCGAGTCGGGATCGGTGGCGCGGGCGTTTCGATACGCCTCGGCGAGAGATGTGCTGTGGCGTGCCACCCCGCAAGGATTGTTGTGCTTGATGATGACCGCGGCAGGATCGGCGAGGTCGCGGGCGATGCGCAGCGCCGCTTCTAGGTCGAGGAGGTTGTTGAACGAGAGCTCCTTGCCCTGGAGCTGCTTGGCGGCGACCAGCGTGCCGGCGAGGGCAGGGCCCGTGCGATAGAGCGCTGCGCGCTGGTGCGGGTTCTCGCCGTAGCGCAGCCCCTGAACCTTGGTCAGCGACAGGATCGCCTGCTCCGGTAGCGCCTTGGGGTCGCCTGCATCCTCGCGCGCCAGGTAAGCGGCGATCGCCGAGTCGTACGCGGCGGTGTGGGCGAAGGCCTTTCCTGCCAAGCGTCGGCGCGTGGTTTCGCCCACCACGCCGCCGTTCTTCAGCTCGGCGAGGACGGTCGCGTAGTCGGTGGGGTCGACCACCACCCCGACCCACGCGTGGTTCTTGGCCGACGCCCGCACCATGGCCGGCCCGCCGATGTCGATCTGCTCGACGGCTTCGTCACGGGTGACGCCAGCCTTCGCGATGGTGGCCTCGAACGGGTAGAGGTTCACCGCCACGATGCCGATGGGCGCGATGCCCTCGCGCTCCATCTCGGCGCGGTCGCTTTCGAGCCCAGGGCGCCCGAGGATGCCGCCGTGGATCTTGGGATGGAGCGTCTTGACGCGGCCTCCCAGGATCTCGGGAAACCCCGTCACCGCGGAGACCTTGGTGACCGGCACGCCGGCGTCGGCGAGGGTCTTGGCGGTGCCTCCGGTGGAGAGGATCTCGATGCCGAGCGCCGCGAGCCCGCGGCCGAATTCCACCACGCCGTCTTTGTTCGAAACACTCACCAGTGCGCGGGTGACTTTCAGCATCGGTCGGCCTCTCGTCGATCTCGCGGGGGACGAGCCGCCGCGCTACGGGTCGATGGGTCACAGCGGTGGAGCCGTTCGTCGCGCCGGGGCTCGTCCCCGGCGGGCCTCGTCTCGATCGTCGGCGAGGGGATGACGCCCGCACGCCACCCGTCGATGGGAGGGGATCGCTCAGAAGCCCGGAATTGGAGCCTTGAGCAGGAGCGTTTTCAAGTCCTCGTCCGTGAACGTGAAGCCGGCGCCGAGGTAGGCGCTGCGTCCGGTGTCGAAGCGGGTGCGATCGTTGAGGACGTCGTCCACGCCGCCCAGCACGTAGAGGTTCGGGTAGAACTGGAAGCGCGCGCCCAGCTTCAGGTTGAAGTTGTCGCGGTCGTCGGGTGCGAAGTCGAACGCGTCCACGTCCAGGCTGAGGCGGTCCTCGAAGAGCAGGTAGTCGGCGCCGACGCCGCCGGTGGACTCGATGATGCCACCGCGCAGCACCAGGTCGTCGATGCGCTGGGCGATCTGCGCGGAGAACTCGAGGTTGTCGTCCTTGGCGCTGAGCTTCCGGGTGGTGGTGGTGTAGTGGTAGGGCG
>CAYVDO010000578.1:0-3797 GCA_964450125.1 uncultured bacterium | reverse complement strand
GTATGGCCTGTCGGCGTCGCCGACAGCCAGCACGAACCCGAGCTCCGCGCGGCTGATCCGGACGTCCAACCGGGCTCGGCGTACGCTGAATCGGCCGATTCCGATCCCCAGGTACGCAGTCCCTGCCGGGAGTGTCAGGCGAGGATCGGCAGTGCTGCGAGCCGCGCGCCGCGACGCCGCCACGTGGCCCATGCGAGCGGTGTCACCAACAGCACGAGGTTTCCGAGCCCGCTCGTCGACGGGGCGCCGCGATCCACCGTGCAACCGATGGTGGAGGAGCCGGCCCACCGCACCAGCACCGGGGATGTCGTCACCGTGTAGGTCGTCTGTGTCGACTTGTTCCACAGCTGCGCGCCCTTGTAGTCGTAGACGTCGATGGGCGTGGTTGCATCGATGCCGAAGAGCTGGCGCAGGTCCACGGTGGTGGTGCTCGAGGGATGCCACGCGAAAGCGAGGTGACCCGTGCCGTCCGTGTGGGCGAACTCGTAGAACGCGCCGCCCGCTTCCTCGCGCTTCTGCAGGAACGAGTAGCCCTTGCCGGCGCCGATCGCGTCGGTCACGAGCTTGGCGCTGTAAGCCGCGGGACGCCAGGTCGGCGCTCCGGGCGTGCCGTCGAAGAGCGGCACGAACGTGGGGGCCATCAGCGACGCCATGAGCGGCGAGTAGGTCACGTGCTCGACGCCCGTCGCCATCGCCACCACCAGTTTCTGCACCAGCCAGCGGCCTTGGTCCTCGGCGTTGAAGCTCGAAATCTGGTTCGCGAACCCCAGCTCGCTGAGCCAGATCGGCTTCCGCACGATCTGCCGTGCATCCAGGAACGCGACGAAATCCTCGAGCATCAGCGGATTGTCGTAGAAGTGCGCGCCGAGGATGTCGTAGTAGGCATTGGCGCTCGGTGTGAACATTGCGTCGATGATGGTGCGGCTGCGGATCTCGGTCGGCTCGTCGGCCAGGTGCTGATAGAGCCCCGCGTCGTTGCCCAGGTACTGGTCGAACACCACCTGCAAGAGCAGGCTCGTGTGGAAGAAGCTCTTGCCCCAGGTTCGCACCGCTTGGGTGTACTGATTGCCCGCCTGCTGGGCACGCTCGAATGCCATGTAGTAGCCGATGGCCTGACTCGACGCGCCACCGCTGGTCACCTTGGCATTGGGATTCCCGGCCTTGACGGCGCGATAGAAGCTCGGCTGCAGGCCGACGGCGAGGTCGCCGCCCACGCCACCGAACATGTCTTTCGAGGTGCCGTACCAGAAGCCCTTGGAGTCGGCCTCGTGGACCGTCGACCAGTAATCGACTCGCGGCAGATAGCTGTTGGGGAAGAGCGGGTCGGGGTCGGGAGTGCAGCCGTTGTAGCGAGTGGCGAGCGCCTTGATGAACTCGTACCAAGGTGAGGTGTTGCCCGCCGTGTCGCGGGTGAGGACCTTGGGCGGGAACGAGGTGGCGGCTTCGAGCCCGGGACCGTTGCGTGGCCCCAGCCATTCACCGTCCTTGTAGTCGTACGAGCTCAAATCGACGGGCCAGGTCGACTGGGCGCCGGCGAAGGGTTCGGAACCGCCGCCGCCGGGGCGGACCCGCAGCTCGATTGCAGTCATCCCGTCCGTGATCGCTTCCTTCACTTCCCGGTCGAGGTCCTGGAGCTTGGTGTTGTCGAAGTTCACGCCGTCGGGCTGGAGCGTGGCCCACGATGCAGACTTGCCGACCACGTGGTGGCTCGTGAGCCCGACG
Organism: uncultured bacterium; assembly: GCA_964450125.1. Lineage (GTDB taxonomy): Bacteria > JADJOY01 > JADJOY01 > JADJOY01 > JADJOY01 > JADJOY01. The sequence goes on along the minus strand of CAYVDO010000578.1, from coordinate 2,075 downwards.
GAGAGCGCCGCGTTGAACTGGAGCGCGAGAACGCCGACCTCGCCGAAAGGTGGGATTGGCGTCGTGGCGGTTCCGCACGACGTCTGCGCAAGCGCCGGGCGCGGCGTCGCGGCCAATGTGAGGCCGACGATCGCGACCCATGCGGTGCGCTTCACGAAGCGACCGAGCCAGTGACCCACGTGACTGCCATGCCGACCGTCCATTCGTCCCATTCCTCTTGCGTCCGTCCCTGGAGCGCTTTCTTGACGATTCGCTCGTCGCGGACTGGCATCGCAAGTCACGAGCCACTAACCGAGACATTTTCTTCGACGATTTTATGACTGAATGTCTTGGCTGTAATCGGTGCGCCACATGGGCCGCGCCGACGCTCTCCGCAAAGATCTTTAACTACAAGTGCTTGTCAGGAGGCTGGTTGGTAGGTGAACGCACATCGCTATGTCGAGGAAGATGACTCGATTGGCTGAAATGTGACGACATGTGGTCGAATGTCGAAATATTGTCGTTTGTTGTTGGGTGCCATGACGCTATGCGGTGTGACCGGCGCTCAGGGCGGCGCGGGCGCCACGTGCAACGTCTCACCGCGCAACGCTGGGGCAACCTGCCCGTTGCCGGGCTCTCAGTCCGGGCTGGGCGCCCCGCGCGCACGAATGCAGCATCCGAGCGGGTGCGATTCGGGGGAGGGCTGAGCGGACGAAAAAAAAGTGATTTCAGGTAGTTCTGGAGATCAACGCCGGCAGGTTCGAGACAGGCACTGGCATTGCCCTAGAGGCGGCCCGCAAGCCGTGATCGACGTGCGATCGCGGCAAGGAGGTCGCCGTGAGCATCCCATCCAATTCACGACCCCGTGTAGCCCACCGGGTTCGGCAAGCTCTCGTCCCTGCCTTGCTCCTCTCACTCGTGTCTGCGGCGGCGACGCCGGCGAATGCCGCTCGCGCCGCCGAGTCTTGGCCAACGAAGGGCCACGACAATCGCCGCACCGCCCAGATCAACGTATCTGGACCTGCGACGGCGAAAAGCGTTGCGGTCACCCGGATCGACCAAGGCGGAGCGATCAACGTCGCCGCCACCGTCGCCAGCGACGGCACCACCTTCTTCGGTACGTGGGGCACGGTTCAGGACAACGGCAGCACCGATCGATCGGACTGGGACAAGCTCTCGGGCAATGTGTTCGCCGTCCGGCCGACCTTCGGGGCGACAGCAGCGATGGCCACCACCTTCGAGCCCTCGACCCTCGACCCCGTCCCTTACTGCTACGACTACAACCCATCCGGCGCTTCGCCGACCCAGTGCGGCGGCTCGCTCAGTGAAGAGCTCACGATGTGGACGGGCACGGTGGAAGGCACGCCGGTGCTATCGCCCGACCAGCGGGTGCTCTATCTCGGGCGCGGCGACGGCAAGGTCTACGCGCTCGACGCGAAGTCGGGTCAGATGCTGTGGGACTTCCACACCTGCAACGACGTCGACGACTGTGGCCGCACGCCCTCCAACCCCGAGTTCGGTGGTGAGGTGGTCGCCGGCCTGTTGTTGCGCGGCGGCACGGAGCTCTACGTCGGCAGTTTCGCGGTCGAAGGCTCGAACGGGATCGAGAGCACCGCGCTCTACAAGCTCGACGCGGCGAGCGGCGCCTTGCTGTGGCGTTATCCGGGCAGCGGCTCGCTCCCCGGTGTCTTCATGGCGGCTCCCGCGCTCAGCCCTGACGGCAACACGATCTACGCCGCCACGATGTGCGCGCCTGCGGCGAACTGCACCGCCCCCGGCTATCTCTATGCCTTCGATCCCACCGGCGCGATGCGCTGGAATCCGATGCCGCTCTACGACGCGAAGAACCGCCCCGCCGGCGCGTGGTCGCTGGCCGTGGGCAGCGACGGTACGGTGTTCGTGGGCGGCGGCGGCTCGAGTGCGTGCGATTCGGCCTACCTCACGGCGTTCGAGCCCAGGAAGGGTGGCCGGCGTTGGGGCCCGGTGGCACTGCCCTCCGGCTTCGGCATCCCGTGCGCCAACCGCACGGGCGGCATCGCGCTGCGGGAGGTCTCGGGCAAGACCACGCGGGTGTACGCGTCCACCAACTTCAGCGC
>CAYVDO010000577.1:3548-3811 GCA_964450125.1 uncultured bacterium | reverse complement strand
GGAAGCGTTCTATCGGATCGTGGCGTGGACCGAAGGCAACGTCCGCATCGATCCGGTCATCGAGGTCGTCAGCCGCACCATCGAGGGGAGCAACGACGCCCTGATCCTCGAAGGATTGCGACGCCTGGATGAGGCCATGATCGGCGCACACCTGGCTGCGCGCGCCGACGGGTGAAGCCGTCGCCCCGTGCGACGGAGCTGCGATGGCGCTCACCTGTCCCGAGTGCGGGCGGCCGAACCACGAGCGGCTGGAAGCCTGCCTC
>CAYVDO010000577.1:0-3538 GCA_964450125.1 uncultured bacterium | reverse complement strand
ATGACGATGCCCTCCCTTTGCGGCCGGACACTGTGGTTGTGGACTTTCTCGACGCGCCGTATTTACCGGCGCAACGGCTCGGCGCGTGGCGCCGCCAGTGGTTGTTGGTGCTCGAGCGTGCACCCGGGGGCCCGGCTCCCCCTCCCGACGCGGAGCTGGTGCAATCGGTGGCCGAGGCCCTCGGTGTCGACGGCTACCTCGCGCGCAAGCATCTGACCAGTCGTCAGCCCACGGTGGTCGCGCGCGCGGAGGTGCCGGAGCGGTTGGAGTCGTTGGCCGCGAATCTGGCGGCACTCGGATTGTCGCTGACGCGCGTCTCGCCGGACGAGCTGGCGGCCATCGGCGAGCCGTGGCTCGCCGAGGCGGTGGAGTTCGCCGGCGAGCGGGCACCCGACGGCTTCCGTGGTGCCGTCGGCTTTCGCTCCCCATACACCGACGAGATCGAGGCCGTGCGGCCAGGCGAGGTCGACCTGATCGTGTCGGGAGTTCTCAAGGTGCTGCTCCCGGATCGGTCGGGCGCTGCGCGCGGCATGGGCACCGCGCTCAAATGGACCTCGCCCTCGAAGGAAGCGCTCGAGGAACTGCGAAGCGACTTCCCGCTCCTCGAGATCCACCGCACGCGAGGCCCGCGAGTGCGGTTGTGTCTGGCGAGCTTCGACTTCTCGGGCCTCGGGGAGCGCAAGCGAGCCTCGGCGCTCCTGAACCTGAAGCTGCTGGTGCGCGAGCTGCTCGCTGGTAGCCCAACAGCCGCCGTGGACGACTCGTTTCGCTTCTTGGCGCCGGAGTTCGATCCCGGAGCCGGCGCGCTGGGACTGGCCAGCACCAACGAGCAGCAGTTCGACCGATATGCGCGGCTCCTGGCCGCTCATCGCCGGCAACGGCGAGCCGCCGCGGATCCCCTCAGCCGACCGGGACGGAGTCGATGAGGCGCCCCTCGGCATCGATCAGCGACGCGCGATCGCCGCTCTCGCTCCACGCGGGGACGCCGAGATTCCAGTAGAGCTCGGTCGCGGTGTCCACGCCTGCGCCTGTATGGACCGCCACCGTACGGCCACTGAACAACACGAACGGCGGGAAGGTGTAGATCTGGCCGAGCGCGTCGCTGAGCTTCCATCCCGTCAGCTCGACGTGTCCACCGTCGGCGCGGATCACGACGATCTCGCCATTCAGGTTCGACACGTCGTCGCCCGGGGCGTCGAACACGCTCGCTTCAGCGTCGATCGACGCTCGCCCCGAGCCGACGGGATCCTCGATGCAGTTCGGCCCGAAGCTCCCCGCGTTCGCCGTGTCCGCTCGAGCGGTCAAGTCGGTATAGAAGTCGTGCGCGTCGCTCGTGCAGGTCGTGACCGCATCCGGAAGCAGCCAGCCTTCCAGCACCAGCGTGCCCGGCACGAGATTGGAGCCGGCGATGCGCACCACGTGGGCGCGGATCGGTGCGGTGTCCTCCGCCGTCGTCAGCAGCGCCGTGTCGGGATCGCACGGCACGATGCCGACCTCCTGATTCAGCACCAACTCGGTGTTGCGGTCCGTAGCATCTTGCGCGCAACGCGAGCCGGCGGCTGGCGCGACCGCATCGCCGTACTGAATGCGGGTGCCGTCGGCGAGCACGATCGTGTCTCCGGACGGAACCTGGCTCACGATGGCCGTGAAGTCCGGTGTCAGCGAGAACGGCACGCCGATCGAGTCACTGCCACTGCCGACGTTGCCGTTGCCCGAGCCTCCTCCTCCGCCGCCACCACCTCCGCCGCCGGTGCCGGCGCTCTCGAGCGAGCATGCACCGGTGAACACGATCAGCAAGGCGATGCAGCGTGCCGGCCGTGAACGTGTCATCCTCGACCTCTCTCCCGTGCGGCTCGTTGGGCCGCATTTCGACGCCACGCAGTGCGTGCTCGCGTCGTGCCTGCTGGTTTTCGCTCGGGCCACCGCGGGAGAGCGAACGCGATCGGAGCCGAGAGGCGTCGATTCACGCATCGTTCGGTGGGCTGGCCGTCCGTCGGCCGTGGCGCGGCCGAGTGTATATCATGCGGCTCCCCGACCACTTTTGATTCGCGCTCCGACCCTTCATGAAACGCTCGCCTGGATCCGCGTCAGTGCGCGGAATAGTGGTGTTCGTGATCGCGGTCGCCGGGTGCGCGGTGGATCGGGCGGAGGGCGGTGGCTCGCCTCGTGCAGCCGCGCCGCAGCGCCTCGACGTGCTGCTGGTGACCATCGACGCGCTGCGTGCCGATCACGTGAGCGCGCTCGGTTACGCTCGCCCCACGTCGCCCAACCTCGAGCGTCGCGCGGCGCGGGCCGCGGTGTTCACCCAGGCCCACGCCAACGGCGGTTGGACGTTGCCGGGCATCGGTTCGCTGCTCACGGGGTTGCGTCCGCCCGCGCACCGACTCGATGGGCCGAGCGCGGTACCCGTGCCCGATCTCGCGACGCTTCCGCGCGTCCTGGGGCGTGCCGGGTACCAATCTCCCGGCTTCTTCGAGTGGTATGTGGAGCGCAGTTACGGTTTCGACGCCGTCGCCGAGCCATACCGACTGCCCTACGTCGGCGAAGCGGTGAGCAAGAGCGAGCGCGTGTTGCGCTGGCTCGACGAGCACCGCGATGCGCCTTCGTTCGTGTGGCTCCACCAGGTCGTGGCGCATGCGCCGTACGCGGCGAGCGTCGAGTCCATGGCGCTCTTCTCACGCAGCGCACCGGACACCACCGACGATCGCTTCGACGGCAGCGCGCAGATGATCATCGATCTCGCCTCTGGCGCGCTCGCCCCGAGCGATTCCGGTGCAGCGCAGTTGGTGGATCGTTACGACGCGTGCGTCCACGACGTCGATGTTGCCCTCGGTGTCCTCTTCGACGGACTCGACCATCGCGACGCGTGGGCGCATACCATCGTCGTGGTCACTGCCGACCACGGCGACGAGCTTCTCGATCGCGGACAGGCCGGTCACGCGTGGTGGACTCATCGTGGGGGACTTCGCGAGGAGCTGTTGCGTGTGCCGCTCTTCGTCTGGGCGCCAGGAATCGAACCGCGCCGGATCGACGATCTCGTCGAGCAGGTCGACGTGTTCCCGACCTTGCTCGAGCTCGCCGGCGTCGCGCTCCCCGCGGAGCCCGTCTCGATCGAGGGTCGCTCGCTGGTTCCCCTGCTTCGTGGCGATTCGCTGCGGGCACGCCCAATCTTTGCCGAGACGACCCCCGCCGGCTTCTACGCAGAACCCGAGATCATGGGTGAAGCGTGGGTCCGCTCGGTGATCGATCGCCCGTGGAAGCTCGTCGTGTCCCAGGGCCTCCTCGACGTGCGAAAGGAGCTCTTCCAGCTGGAGCGAGACCCTGGCGAGCACGAGGACTTGGCTGAGGCCGAGCCGCAGCGAGTGCACGCCATGACGGGACTGCTCGCGCAGTGGCTCCTCGACGAGCGACGTCGCGCACTCGAGCTACGGCGTGCGTCGCTACGCCCCGGTGCGGCCGCGGCGCTCGAGGCTGCGTTGCCGGCAACGCGATGGCTGACGCCGTGACCGCCTCGCCGTCGAGCGTGAGGTGCAGGCGG
>CAYVDO010000576.1:0-3816 GCA_964450125.1 uncultured bacterium | reverse complement strand
TCTTGATCAGCGTCCATGCTTCGCGTAGGTCCGGCAGCACCGCGATAACGCCGTCCTTGAAGCCTTCCCACGCATCCTTTAGGACCTTCACGCCCTCGGCGGTGGTGCCGATGCCGAACAGGCCATCCACGATGCGCCGGATGAGCGAATCCTTGCCCTCGAAGGTTCCCCAAAGGTCCTCGAACAAGAGGACTAGCCCCGCGATGAGGATGCCCCACGCGACGAACGGGGCCACGACCGGAGCAAGCGCAAGGGCCGACTTCGCGGCGAACACGGCAACGATTGCGCCGAGCGAAATCAGCGCGGTTTCGATGAGCCTGGTCCCGCTGACCCAGCGCGCGAACCACGCCACGCCCTTCGTCACGCCATCGACGAGACGCTGAAGCACCGGCAGCAGCGCCTTGGCGATCTTACCCTGCACCGACGAGAGCGCGAAGCTCATGCGCCCGAGCGCGTCGTTGTATTCCTCGCTGGCCTTCAGCGCGTCGCCAGAGAAGCCGCCGCCGAGCGCCTCTGCCTCATCGGTGAGTTCGCGAATGCCAGCGGCGCCGCCCTTCAGGAACGGCAGCAACTCGCGTCCCTGGCGACCGAACAGGTCCATGGCCACCGCTGCCTGCTCGGTCGGTGACTTGATCTTGGAGATGGCGTCGGCCGCGTCGAGCAGCACCTCGTCGGACCCGCGCAGGTTGCCTGACGAGTCCTTGACCTTGATTCCAAGGTGCGCGAACGCCGCCGCCGTCTCCTTGCTGCCCTGCCCAGCCGCCTGCATGCGGTCCGACAGCGACAGCATGGCTACCTTGAGACCTTCTATCGATGCACCAGACTGACCCGCCGCAAAGCCAAGGGCCTGCAACCGCTCGCCGCTGATGCCGATACGGATCGCGTTCTTGGCGATCTCGTCGCCGACTTCGGAGATGTGGCTTGCGAACTTGAACAGCGCGCCCGAGCCGAGCGCGCCGACGAGAACGCCGCCAAACTTGCTCAGCGTCGAGATCCCGCCTTCGACCTTCTTGTTGAGGTTGTCGAGCTTCTTGTCGTCAACCTCGACGCCGAAGCGGGCGAATACCTCGCGAAGCGCGCCAGCCATTACCGCGCCGCCTTCGCGTCGAGCTCGTCGTATAGGTCGAGGACTTCGTGCGCGTCGAGAACGTCAGTCATGGTCCATCGCTCCTCGATCTCGACGAGTGAGGCGCTAAACCGCGATGACGAAGCGAGGCGCCACACCTCCCAGTCGATATGACTGGGAATCTTTACGCAGGGACCGTCGCCGGCCGGGACGGGCCGACGAGGCTTTGAAACTCGCCGAAAAAATCGGCGTAGTTCGCCTCCAAGCAGAAAGCCAACCACTTGAAGCACTCGGCGATGTTCCCACCGAACAGCGCTTCCTGCGCCTGCGCGTCGAGGCGCTTCATCGAGCCGTCAGGCAGAGTCACGAACGTGCAATCGGCGAACACGCCGCACAGGTATTCGAGATCCTGCTCGGAGACCTGCGCGCACAGGGCCGCGAGCGCGGCGCCGGCCTTCTCCTGGGCATTGCCAGCGGACAGCAGTTCGGCGAGCACGGGGCCGAGCATCTTGGACAGCCGCGCCAACACCTCGCGCGACTTCTTGAAGCCAAGCTGCGTGACCTTGTACGTGTTCGCGCCGATAGAGCGCTCTTTCGTCGTGATCACGGGGTGCCCGGGATGTACTGGTAATTGAACAGGCGGATCTTGAACTCCCGCGCGCTGGGCTCACGGGCATAGCCCATCACGGGGGGCGCCATGATGCGCGCCTGCGGGGCCTCGACGCGCTCGCCCGTGGTCAGGTTCACGGCCTGGAACGCGCCCACGCCTGCGCCGTTCAGCGCGGCAAGGTCTGCGTTACGCAGCGTGAGCAGCGGCGCGACCATCTGTGAGGTCTGCATCAGCTTGATCGTCGCCGTCGCGCGCACCTCGTTCGTGCGAAACGACGTGACCTCGCCGTCCGAGCCCATCACGTCGCCGTAGTCATCGCCAGCAGGCTCGATGCTCAGCACCTCGCCATCAGCGCCACCGGAAAACAGGATGCCGGCGAAGCTGATTGCGCACTCGTTCAGGTTCCATTCACGGAGCGGGGCGGCCATGGTTATCTCTCCTTAGACCGACAGCACGCCGGCGATGTTCGCGCGATGGATTGCACCGGCCAGCGTCCCAGCGAACTTCACATCTGGCAGAAGCCGAGCCTGGCGATTGGCCACGTCAATATCGGCCACCCGTGGCGCGCTCACGGTCGGCTCCGGGTCGGCCGCAAGCACGCCACGGTTGACCGCATCGCGAAGCTGGGCGCGGACCTCAGCGACCACCATCGCAACACCGGGGTCCGTGTAGGGCACCTTATCCGCCGACGCGAGGAGCGTGAACACGCGCTCGGCGATGCGCGCCTTGAGCCAATGGATGCCCATGCGCACGTCGATGTACTCGCCGGATGCAACCGTGCCGTTACGGGTGATGCTGACGCCGGCAACCTCGGTGTAGTGATTCCCCTGGTCGTCGGTGATGTAGCCCTTCTCGGTGGTCGTCAGCGGGTCAGCGACCGCGCCATCGATGGTCTTGAGCGACCACGTAGCCGAGCCGGGGTCCTTGGGCAGCATCTTGCCGACCCACCCGCAGGCGATGAAGTTGGCCGAGTTCTCAGTGAAGATGCAGGCCGAGTTGTCGTAGCTCAGCGCCTCCCAGCCGGACATGAGCGACCCGCCCGACTGGCGCTCGATGTCGTCCGAGGTCTGCGCAATGAACAGCTTATCGCGCGTCTCGACCCAGGCGGCGATGTCGTCGGCGTTCGCCTCGGACTCGACCGCGCAGCAGATGGCGTACCAGTCCGAGTCGACCACTTCGATCGCGCTCAGATCCGTGTCGATCTGGCAGTCGCCAGTCTGGTCAAGCTGCTCACAGCCCTGGAGGTCGTACATCCAGAAGTAAGTGCCCGCCGCGCCAGTGACGGTGATGTCGGCGCCGCTCGCGCTCGACGAGATGCCGGTGACGGCCTCAATGAGGAGCTCCACCGCCGTCGCGACCGTGGTTGTGGTCGACGAGGATGTGATGGTGTAATCGATATCCGCCGCGGTCCCGTCGCTCGACTGGATGGACACGAGGACGTGGTTCCCCGTCGTCGCGTCCGTGATGGTCAGCTTCTTGGTCGGCACCACCGACTGGGTAAGCCGACCAACCTTGACCGTCTCGGGACGCGGCTCCTGCGAGAACACGGCCTGCGCCATGAGGTACGCGGCCTCATCAGTGGTGAACGAGTCCGCAACCATCTCGTCGAGACCCGAGTATTCCCGGATCAGGTCCGTGTTGTGCGTGTGATACGCGAGGAGGAGCGGCGTACCGAATCCAGCGCGGGTAACTCGCGCGGTGTCAGCGGTGATGCTGATGTTGACGATCTCGCTAATACCCATCTTCGCTAACCTCTAGCTGGACTTGGTTTGGGTTGTTCCCGCCGTCTGGATCTGCGATGTACTCAGACGCGATCGACGCCTGCTCGATGGTCTCGCCTGCGTAATCGGACTCGTCTTGGTCGTTCTCGGCGCAGTTCACGAACACATCGAACGTCGCAATCGAGTACGACCGCGCATCGCCCTTGACCGAGACGACCTGGACGGGCGTGTAATCGGCGACTGCAAGGCCGGCGTCGAGGAGCAGCGCGTATGCGTCGCGACGGTTCAGACGAGTGCGGATACGGTCAGCGATCGCCATCGCCTCGCCGTAATCCGCCTTCGAGGTCTCCACGCGCACGTTCCAGGTGAAGCGACGCGGCCCGCTGATGAACTCGTTACGGTGCCCGAACTCGTTGATC
>CAYVDO010000575.1:0-3824 GCA_964450125.1 uncultured bacterium | reverse complement strand
GCGGTCGAGGGCTGCCGGCGCCGGACCACTCCGGCGTCGGTGCGCTTTCTCGGCCGGCGGGTCTATTTCGCCGCCGTGGTCGTGCTCCTCACGGCGCTCGAGCACGGAGCGACGGTGCGGCGGGTCGAGGAGCTGCGCGTGCGGCTCGGTGTGAGCCTCACGACCGCGACGGTGTCGCGGTGGCGCACGTGGTGGCGCCAGCGTTTTCCGCGCACGTCGTTTTGGAAGCAGGCGAAGGGGCGCTTCACGCCACCGGTGCCGGAGCCGTGCCTACCGGGCTCGCTGCTCGCGCGCTTCGCGACCGACGACGAAGCCACGCGGCTCACGGCGTTGCTCCGGTTCGTGGCGCCGATCACGACGTCGGCGTCGAGCTTCGCGATGTAGTCGTCTCGACCCGCAGAAGATCGCATTGAGGGGCCTGGGCGCCGCCGCCAGGCTCGGCATCGAGATCACTCGATGTCCGACGAAAGGCCCCGCATGCACGACGACGATGAGCACTCTCCGGAGCGCTGGGCGCGATTGCGCTTCGCGATCGTAGGCCCGCTGCTCGCGGCTCCGCCCGCGCGCGGCGAGCTCCAGGCGCAGCTCGCCGAGCTCGCCGCCAAGACCTGGCGCCACCCCTCGACGGGCGAGCCGACTTGCTTCGGCCTCTCCACGATCGAGCGCTGGTACTACGCGGCGCGGCGCGCCGAGCGCGATCCGGTCGCGGCGCTCGCCCGCAAAGTGCGCCGTGACGCCGGGACCCAGCCGAGCCTGGCCGACGAGGTGCGAAGCGCGCTTCGCGCGCAGCACGCGGCGCACCCGAGCTGGTCCTACCAGCTCCACGCCGACAACCTCGCGGTGGTGGCGGAGGCGACCTTCGGGTCGGCGCCGTCCTACGCCACGGTGCGGCGCTTCCTCAAAGCGCAGGGGCTCTTTCGCCAGCCGCGGCGTCGCTCCCGGGCGACCCCGGGTACCGCGCAAGCGGCCGCGCGGCTCGCGGCGTGTGAGGTCCGTAGCTACGAGGCGGAATACGTCCACGGCCTGTGGCACCTCGACTTTCACCACGGCTCTCGCAAGGTGCTCACCCGCGACGGCCGGTGGATGACGCCCAAGCTCCTCGGAGTCCTCGACGATCGCTCCCGGCTCGCGTGCCACCTCCAGTGGTACCTCGACGAGACCGCCGAGGTGCTCGTCCACGGCCTGAGTCAGGCGTTCCAGAAGCGGGCACTGCCGCGGGCGCTCCTGACCGACAACGGTGCGGCGATGCGTGCCGCCGAGGTGACCCGCGGTCTCGCGGTCTTGGGCGTCGTCCACGAGCACACGCTGCCTTACTCGGCTTACCAAAACGCGAAGCAGGAGAGCTTCTGGGGCCAGGTCGAAGGCCGACTCCTCGCCATGCTCGAAGGCCAAGCCGAGCTCACGCTGCGGCTCTTGAACGAGGCCACCCAGGCGTGGGTGGAGCGTGAGTACAACGCCACGATCCACTCCGAGATCGGGGTGGCACCGCTCACGCGCTACCGCGACGATCGCGACGTCGGCCGCGAGAGCCCGCCGAGCGAGGAGCTCCGGCGCGCGTTCCGCGCCGAGGAGACCCGCACCCAGCGAAAGAGCGACGGCACGGTGAGCGTGCTCGGGCGGCGCTTCGAGATCCCGTCGCGCTACCGGCACCTCGAACGCGTGCGCATTCGCTACGCGAGCTGGGACCTGGCCTGGCTCGACCTCGTCGATCCGCGCACCGGTGACGCGGTCGCGGTGCTCCTTCCCCTCGACAAGACTCGCAACGCCGAAGGCCACCGCCGCCGGCTCGATCCACCGGCACCGCCCGGTGAGAGCGCACCCCCGGCGCCCGCCGGCATCGCACCGCTGCTCCAAAAGCTCATGGCCGACTACGCGGCCACCGGGCTGCCGCCCGCTTATCTGCCCACCGACGGCGACGACCCCGTCGCGACCGAGGAGACCGACCCATGAACAAGAAACTGCTCTCGCTCTACGGCCTCAAGTGGAATCCCTTCGCCGTCGAGCTGCCGCCCGAGGCGTTGCGCGCCACGCCTGCGATCCAGAGCTTTTGCTGGCGCATCGAGCAAACGCTGGTGCGCGAGGGCGGTTTTGCGCTCATCACCGGAGAGCCGGGCACGGGAAAGAGTGTCGCGCTGCGCATCCTCGCGGAACGGCTCGGCGCCTTGGCCGAGGTGACCGTCGGAGCGTTGCAGCACCCGCAGTCGAACGTCGCCGATTTTTACCGCGAGCTCGGCGACCTCTTCGGCGTGCCGCTCAAGCCCCACAACCGCTGGGGCGGATTCCGGGCGCTGCGCGAGCGCTGGCAGGGCCACATCGAGTCCACGCTGGTGCGGCCGGTTTTGCTGGTCGACGAGGCCCAAGAGATGAGTGCCGCCGTCTTGAGCGAGCTCCGCATCCTCACCTCGACGCGCTTCGATTCACGGCTCTTGCTCACCGTCGTGCTCGCTGGCGATGCGCGTCTCACCGAAAAGCTGCGCCGCGACGACTTGGTACCGCTGGGGAGCCGCATCCGCACCCGGTTGACGCTGGAACCGGCACCCCGTGACGAGCTGCTCACGATCCTCAAGCACCTCGTCACCACCGCGGGTAACGCCAAGCTCATGACCGCCGAGCTCATGGCAACACTCGTCGATCATGCCCTCGGCAACCCGCGGGTGCTCACCACGATGGCGGCGGAGCTGTTGGCGCTCGCCGCCCAGCGCGAGGCCACTCAGCTCGACGAGAAGCTCTACCTCGAAGCGTACGCCGCCGCAGGCACCGCTGCGGCGTCACCCCGGCGGGCGGGAGCGCGGCGGTGACGGCTCTCGCGGTCTGCCGCGCAGCGGCGCTGGCCGCCGCTCCCGTCGAGCGCCGCTGGCTGATCGAGGGCCTCTGGGCCACGGAAGCGTGCGGGATCGTGGGCGGCGAGCCCAAGTGCGGGAAGAGCTTCCTCGCCCTCGATCTCGCGGTGGCGGTCGCCTCGGGTGCGCCGGCGCTGCGGACCTTTCCCGTCGTCCAGACCGGCCCCGTGTTGCTCTACCCGGCGGAAGACGCGGCGCACGCCGTGCGCCGGCGGCTCGAAGGCATCGCGCGAATCGCGGGGGTCGCGTTCGATGAGCTCGACGTGCACGTGATCACCGAGCCCGAGCTCAGACTCGATCTCGAACGGGACCGCGAACGGCTCGCCCACACCGTCGACGCGATCCGGCCTCGGCTGGTGGTGCTCGATCCCTTCGTGCGGCTCCATCGCGTGGACGAGAACGTGGCGGGCGACGTGGCCCCGATCCTCGCGGCGTTGCGCGCGTTGCAGCGCCGCTTCGCCACGGCGGTGCTTCTCGTCCATCACGCGCGCAAGGGCGCCGCCCATGCCCGTGCCGGCCAAGCGCTGCGCGGCAGCTCCGAGCTTCACGCCTGGGGCGACTCAAACCTCTACCTCCGCCGCCAGGGCGAGGCGCTGACGCTCGCGATCGAGCACCGCAACGCACTCTCGGCCGACGGGATCGCTCTGGCGCTCGTCGAGCGCGGCGACGCGGTCGCGCTGGAGCGCGTGGCGTCCTCGCCCCCTCCGAACGGCGTACCCGGCGAATCCTCGGTGGCCGAGCGCGTCTTGGGCGCCTTGCAGGACGCGGCGCGTCCGCTCACGATCCGCGGCCTGCGCGAGCGCTGCCGAGTCCGGACCACGCGCCTCTGCGACGCTCTCGCCGAGCTCACGGCCTCCGGTCGAATCCACCGGTCGGCCGACGGCTATGAACTCGTCGCCCCCGCCGCGTTTCCCGCCGCACCTCTCTCTTAGCCCGGAAAATTCACGAAGCATGAAAGCAAAGTGCCACCGGCTCTTTCGAGAG
>CAYVDO010000574.1:0-3839 GCA_964450125.1 uncultured bacterium | reverse complement strand
CGAAAAGCGTCGTTTTCGTGGGGCCCCACCCCCAAGGCACTCGCTTCGCTCGTGGCTCGCCGCTGGCTCGCGGACGGAGCAACGGCGAGCGTGGCGCCCGAACCGCCGATCGATTCGCGGGCTGCGCCATTGGGGCTGTTCCAGCCCCCCGCCCGGCGCGGCAAGGCCGCGCGGGGACTCACCCCCGAGGCGCCTCGCTGCGCTCGTCGGCTCGCCTACCGGCTCGAGGTGCGGTGGAACGCGAGCGTGGAGGCAGAGCGGCTCGTCGGCGAACGCACGAGGCTCGCGCCGAGGCCGTCGGAGCCCCCTGCTCTGCTTGGAGGGCCGGGCTTCTGCCCGGCCAGCGCTACGCGACGCCGCCGCAACGCCGGTTCCGTCGATCGCAGGAGTGGGCCCGTGTCCGCGCTCTTGATCGTCGCGACGATCGTCATGCTGCTCTGGATGCTCGGGCCACCGATCGTCGTCGATCACCACCGCAAGATTCCGCGCTTGCCGGGAGAGCGCGGGGCGAGCTTGCCCGAGCCCGCGCCACTTCTCTCGGTCGTTGTGCCCGCGCGCAACGAGGCGAAGCGCATCCGCACCTGCGTCGAGAGCGTCCTCACCCAGGATCACCCGAACTTCGAAGTGATCGTCGTGGACGACCGATCGGACGACGGCACCGGCGACATCGTCGCTGAGTTGGCCGCCCTCGACGCACGGCTCAGGCTGGTACGCGGCGCCGAATGCCCGCCGGACTGGGCGGGCAAGAACCACGCGCTGGTACAGGGCGTCGCCGCGTCGCGAGGGGCTCACCTGCTGCTGCTCGACGCCGACGTCACGCTTGCCGCCGGATGCCTGCGCGAGACGCACGCTCTGGCATTGGCGAAGAACGCCGGCCTCACGACGATGCTGCTCGGTACGTCGTTCCGCGGCTTCTGGGAGCGGCTGCTGCAACCGCTCATGTACGAGATGATGATGTTCCTGATCCCGCCGGATCAGGTGAACGATCCCGCCTTCCCAGACGTGGCCATGGCACCGGGGCCATTCCTGCTCTTCCGCCGTGACGCCTACGACGCGATCGGCGGCCACGGCGCGATGAAGGGCGAGATCGTCGAGGACCTGATGTTGGCGCGCAAGGTGAAGGCTTCGGGCCTCGGCTTGGTGCTGGCCGACGGCACGCGCATGGCGAGCCTCGCCCGCGAGGTGAGCTTCGCGCGGCTCTGGGAAGGCTGGAGCCGCGTCACCTTCAAGGGGCTCGATCAGCGGCTGGCCGTGGTGGTCGGCGGCACGCTCGGCGTGACGGTGATGATGCTGCTCCCGTGGCTCCTCGTGCCGCTCGGGATCGCATGCGCCGCGACCGCTGCTTCTTCTTTGCCGGGCGTGCTGCTGGCGCTCGTCGGATTCACCACCGTCGCCGCGCAAGCGGGCTGTCGCTGGCTGCTCGATCTCTACTACGGCATCGACAGGAAGAGCTTTTGGCTGACACCGCTGGCCGCGCTGTTCGCGATCGCCGTGCTCTGGAACTCGGCGCTGGTCTCGCGTGGCAATCGCGCGGTGGTGTGGAAGGGCCGAGTCTATACCGGCACCGGTGGGTGAAGCGTAGCCGCAGAGGGGCTCGCGTCTTCGCGCGGGAGGGCCGGCCTGCGCGCGCTCACTCGCTGGAGATGCGACGCCGCACCAGCCCGTCGCGGTAGCGCTCGAAACGAGCGGCCTCGAACGTCGTCACGACGGCGCTCGCGGCTGCGGGCTCACCGTCGATCTCCACGAGATGGAGCGGCGGGAGCGTGCTCCCGTCCACGGCGCCGGCCAGTGCCGTCGCGACTGCAACGAGCTCCCGCGCACGCTCGACCTCGTCGTCGGATGTGAAGGTGAACAGGCGATCGAGCCCGCGATTGAGCCAGCCACGCAAGCTGCCGTCGACGAGCACGACGCGAGCACCCGCCACCCGCTGCGGCCGCCTCCGGATGCACTTGGGCCAGTCGAGAAGCGTGCCGTACGGATTTGCTGGATCGCACGCCGCGAGCACGCGCAAGTCGGCGCTCTCGTCCGGCGTGCGATGGGCGCGTAGGCGATCCTCGATACCCGGCAGCGCGAACTGCGTGGCGCCGAGCCCCTCCACGAAGTAGCCGCGCCGCACGCGGCCCGCCTCTTCCATTGCCCGCAGCACGGGATGGAGCGCTGCGTATCCTCCCGCGTGGCCCTCGGCGACGACTGCGTCCCGGGTCACGACGCCGTAGCGATCCAGAAGCTGCTCCGCATACGCCGTGAGCCACAGCGCACGCGTGCGCGGCGTATCCACGGATGCCGGGAGCGCGAGCGAAAAGCGGCCTTCGGTTCCTGGCAGCGTGGTGCGCCGCGAACGTATGCGATCGCGACGCGAGCGCTTCGCCTCGCGCGCCGCCGCACGAAGACGCGAGCGCAACGGCGCCAACGTGTCGTTCGCCACCTCCCCGTTCCAGATCAACTCCCACAGCGCTTCGGCCACGTCGTTGGGGAAACCGCCGGTCTCGCTCACCAGATCCGCGAAGAATATGGCGCCACGGCGCGCGAGCGCATCGCGAATGCGCGCGTAACGATCGCCCGCGAGCGGCTCACGAACGAGCGTCCGAGCGCCAGCGGTGGCCGCGGGATGAAGCTCGATCCGGCCGTCGGCAGGGCCGCTCGCCTCGACACCCCGCCACACCACCTCACCGGCGAGACAGAGCTCGTCGAGCTGGCTCGCGGAGTAGCCCCGCACGCGCGCCGGAAGCACTTCGGATTCGACGACCGACGCAGGAATCGGCGCACCGCGAAGTTGCTCGATCACCGCCAGCAGAGCCTCGAGGCCGGCTCGCGGTCGCGCGACTCCCTGCCACTCGAGCAACCAGCGCGCCAGCGCGGCTTGTGGCACGGGTTCGATCTCGCGGCGCAATCGCGCCAGCGCGCGTCGCTTGAGCGCCCTCAACGTCTCGGCGTCGCACCATTCGTCGTCGCGACGCCCGGGCGTGAATCCACCTGCGAGCACCCGTCCCGACGCGGCGAGACGCGCGAGCGCATCGCGAATGGCCGCACGCCCGCCGCCGAGACGGGCGGCGACGTCGTCGAGACGGAACGGGCCGTGAGTCCGCGCGTACCGCGCCAGCAGATCCGCCCAGACATCGGCGACCGGCTCGAGGAATACGCCAGGCGTGCCACGCGGGGCGGCGATTCCCAGTGCCTCGTGATAGCGCCCAACGTCCTCGATGGCGACGAAGCGACGCGTACCGGCGATTCCGATTTCCACCACACGGCGGGCGCGAGCGAGAGCTCCGAGCCAAGCGTCGACGTCGCGGGCGGGCGCATCGACTCGATCGTGGATCTCGTCGCGGTCGAGATCGCCGAGGGCGCGCAGGAAATCGTGGAGGGCGTCGGCGTGCGGCACGTGGGCACGGGGCTCGAGGCGCTGCACGCGGCGCTCGTGGGCATCGATCTCGGCGCGATCGAGAAGCTCGCGAAGCTCGGCCTCGCCGAGCAGCTCCTCGAGCTCGGCCGAGCCCACCATCAGCGCCTGGGCGCGGCGCTCGGCGAGCGGCGCATCGCCTTCGTAGACGAAATTCGCCACCCACGAGAACAGCAACGAAGCCGCAAACGGTGAAGGGTGCCGCGTCTCGACGACTCGCACGGCGATGGCGCGACTGCGGACCTCGGCGAGCAGGCGGGTGAGCGCCGGCAGGTCGAAGACGTCGCGCAAGCACTCTCGGTAGGTCTCCAGGAGGATCGGAAAGCTCGGGTGACGTGCAGCCACCTCGAGCAGATCGCGCGCCTTGCGCCGACGCTGCCAGAGCGCCGTGCGCTGACCGGGGAAGCGCTTGGGAAAGAGCAGCGCGCGACCGGCACACTCA
>CAYVDO010000573.1:0-3861 GCA_964450125.1 uncultured bacterium | reverse complement strand
GAGCCATCCCAGGATGGCCACCACGCCAAGGACAAACGCCAGAGCATAGCCCTGCGCAACGCCGGTCTGCACCACCCGCACCGTGCGGCTCAGGAATCCGACGAAGCGGGCCGACGCGTTCACGAACCACGCGCGCAGCACGGCGCTCGGTGGTGAGCTCGGATAGCGCGCCGAGCACGCGGGTGCGCGCAGCATCCACGCCGCCGAGGAAGCGCACGCCCACCTCGTAGCCGTGGTCCGAGAGCTCGCACCAGGTGATCTGACCGACGAGCACCACGGCGGGATCGGAGACGCGGAAGCGGATGGAGACGATGGTGCCGGGTTTCACGGGGCGGGTGGCGGTGTAGGAGAGCCCGCCGGCGCTCAGGTTGCGCAGCGCGTGGGGGCGGGCCCGATGCTCGTGAGGGACAGAGACCTCGACCGACACCGAGCTCGCGTGGCGCAGCGAGGTGCGGCGCTCGACGTTCGGCGCTGCCGTGGCGGCGGTGTGCGTTGCCAGCGCTGGCGCGGCTGTCGCAACACTGGCCGGCTCGTGGCTTTCCGATCGTCGATCCGTGACTCGCATGGTTCCCTGCGGGCCGAAAGCACCGTTCGTGGTGCGTCGCCGCCTCGAAAGAGCAAGACGCTTGCCGAGCGCGCGGCTCCGGCTTCCCTTCGACCCGTGATCGGGACTCCTGTAGAATTTCTCGGTTTTGGTGGGATTTCCGCATCGCGGCGTCGGAAGCGCGACCGAGACGGCGCGATGTGCGAGGCCGATTCGCGCCGTCGCCTTCGACGCGGGCCGCGATTCGGGCCACTTCGGCCCGACGTGGGACGCGATCGGCCGCGTGCTCGCGATCGGGGGCAGCCCTCCCCCACCGCTCGGCGTATGCTCACGCCCACCCAACCCGCCATGCTCACGCAAGAGAGGGAATCGCCGTGATCTACGACAGCATCGTCGACACCATCGGCCGGACACCGATCGTTCGCATCCAGCGTCTCGCGCCCGCCCACACCCGCATGTACGTGAAGGTGGAGGCGTTCAATCCCGGTGGATCGGTGAAGGATCGACTCGCCATCGGCATCATCGAGGACGCCGAGCGGCGCGGATTGCTCCTGCCGGGCCAGACGGTGGTGGAGGCGACCTCCGGCAACACCGGCATCGCGATGGCCATGGTGTGCGCCGCACGCGGCTATCCATTCGTGGCGGTCATGGTCGAGACCTTCTCGATCGAACGTCGCAAGATCATGCGTGCCTTCGGCGCCCAGGTGATCCTCACACCCGCTGCCGAGCGCGGCACCGGTATGGTGCGGAAGGCGGAGGAGCTGGCCGCCAAGCACGGCTGGTTCCTGACGCGCCAGTTCGAGAACGAGGCGAACCCGGCGTATCACCGCCAGACCACCGGCCCCGAGATCCTCTCCGACTTCGCGGGCAAGCGTCTCGACTACTTCGTGACCGGTTGGGGCACGGGGGGGACGCTCACCGGCGCCGGCCAAGTGCTGAAGCGCGCTCGCCCCGACCTCGCGATCGTGGTGGCCGAGCCCAGCGAGGCCCAGTTGCTCGCCGGCAACGACTGGAAGCCCCACAAGATCCAGGGGTGGACGCCGGACTTCGTTCCCGCCGTGCTCGATCGCAGCGTCTTCGACGAGCGCATCCCGGTCACCGACGCGGACGCGGTGGCGGCTGCACGCGATCTGGCGCGCAGCGAGGGCATCTTCGTGGGCATCTCGGCGGGCGGCACGTTCGCCGTCGCGCGCCAGGTGGCCGCGAAGGCGCCGGAAGGCAGCGTGATCCTCGCGATGCTCCCGGATACCGGCGAGCGCTATCTCTCCACGGTGCTCTTCGAAGGCGTCAACGAAGGCAGCGATCCCGAGCCGGCCTGATTCGCTCGCGGCCGAGAGCGTCGCGCCCGGTGGCTCGCAGCCGCGCTACGCGAGTGGCAGTTGCCGCGCGCTTTTGCGTGCGCGCGGCCGCTGCCACCTTGTGACGGCCGCGCTCACACGGTGTGGGCTCGAGGGCCGCGCCGCGCGCCGGGATCTCCCGGGGGCGGAGGCTCGGTCGCCGCGGGGGGATCGTCATGAGTCGACCGCTCGAGAAGAAGCGCGCGCTCGTCACCGGGGGTGGCCGCGGCATCGGCGCCGCCATCGTCCAGCGTCTCGCACGGGACGGCGCCGACGTGGCGTTGACCTTCGTCAGCAAGCCTGATCAGGCGCTCGCCGTGGCGAAAGCCGCTTCGGATCTCGGCGTGCGCGCCGTGGTGATCCAGGCGGACGCGGCGGATGCAGACGCGGTGGTTGCTGCCGTCGATCGGACCGTCGAAGAGCTGGGCGGCCTCGACATCCTGGTGAACAACGCAGGAATCGCGACGATGGCACCGATCGAGACGTTCCGGCTCGAGGACTTCGATCGCATGGTGGCCATCAATCTCCGCGCGGTCTTCGTGGCCACGCAGGCCGCGGTGAAGCACATGCAGCCGGGCGGGCGGATCATCAATTTGGGAAGCTGCAACGCCGAACGCATGCCGTTCGGTGGCGGCGCCGTCTACGCGATGGCGAAGGCTGCGCTGGTGGGATTGGTGAAAGGTCTGGCGCGGGACCTCGGTCCGCGCGGGATCACGGTCAACAACGTCGCTCCCGGACCCGTCGATACCGACATGAATCCCGCCACCGGCGAGTTCGCCGAGATGCTTCGCAAGCAAGTCCTCGCGATCCCGCGCTATGCGCACGCCGACGAGATCGCGGGGATGGTCGCCTATCTCGCGGGACCGGACGCCGCATTCGTGACGGGCGCGAGCTTGGCGATCGACGGCGGGTTCACCGCGTAGCGCGAGCGAGGCCGCGCGCGATCGGATGCGCTCGGGAGAGGCCGCCGGTCAGGGATCGAGATGCATGCGCTGACCCGACTGGTGCTCGATCCACTCGACGAGATCGGACCAGTCGCGGGTGCCGAAGCCCGCCTCGGTCGCTGCTCGCAGACTCGCTGCGATGCGTTCGCCGAGCGGTGCCGGCACGCCCAGGCCGGCCGCGAGCTCGGTGACGAGGCGCGCGTCCTTGGCTGCTAGCTCCAGCGCGAACTGCACTGGCCGGCCCCGCTGGTTCAGTCCATCCACCACCTTGTCCACGTAGAAGTTGCTGGCACCTCCGGTGCGGATCGCATCGATCAGCGTGCGCAGATGGATGCCCGCTGCGGTGGCCAGCGAAAGTCCTTCGAGCGAGACCCACGTAGTGGTGAACGCGAGCAGGCTGTTCACGAGCTTGGCGGTGTTGCCGGCGCCGAGCGGGCCGAAGTGGAAGCAGGCGCGGCCGACGGTCTCCAACACCGGCCGCACGCGGGCGTACGCCGCATCGGTGCCGCCCACGAAGAACACCAGCTTGCGCGCTTTCGCACCCGGGGCGCCGCCAGTGAGCGGCGCCTCGACCCCGTGAGCGCCGGTGGCCTCGATGCGCGCTCCGAGCGCGCGCACTACCGCGGGCGCGTTGGTCGAGAGGTCGACGAGCACGGCCTCGGGATGCGCGCCGCCGAGCCACTCGCCCGCGACCGCGCCGACGACGGCTGGCGTGGGAAGGGAGAGGAACGTGATCTCGGCGTGACGCGCGAGATCCGCCGCGTTCGCGGCAGGTCGCGCGCCCGCCCGTGTCAGCGTCGCTACGCGCGCCGGGTCCTGATCGAGAACCGAGATCTCGTGGCCATCGGCCACCAGGTTGGCGGCGATGGCTCCGCCGATGTTGCCGAGTCCGACGACCCCGAGCTTCATGCGTCACCGAACCTTGCGTCGTCTCGTGGCGATCTCGAGTTGAAGGCCTGCCGGCCCAGGGACCGGCCCCAACCCCCAGGACGCGGTTCGCGATCGTACGCCGAGGCTGGATCGCTCACGGGCTCTT
>CAYVDO010000572.1:0-3906 GCA_964450125.1 uncultured bacterium | reverse complement strand
TCCGGACAGCTGAGGCGCTCGTGGCGTGGCTGGCGCTCGCGTCGCACGCGGCGGCGCAGACCGAGCCGCCGTCGATTCACGTCGGCCCGTTCCTCCAGCAGGGAACTCCCACCAGCATCTGGATCGTGTGGGAGACCACCTCGGGCGACGAGAGCCGCGTGGACTACGGCACCACCGAAGCGCTGGGCAGCACCGCCAACGGTGAGGTCGGCCCCGGCAAGGACGCGTCGCGGATCCATCAGACCCAACTCACCGGACTCCTTCCCGAGACCACGTACTTCTATCGCGTGACCACCGCCGGTGCGGTGAGCGGGATCGAGCATTTCCGCACGCAGGCGCTTCGCGAGGCGGAGCAGAGCTTCCGGTTCGTGGCCTACTCGGACAACCAGCGCGACGACGGCAACCCCACCAAGCACGGCGAGGTGGTGCGCGACGGCATCGTCCGCTACGTGAACCAGAACTACGGCGGCGATCTCTCGCGCGAGCTGGCGTTCGTGCTCAACGCCGGCGACCTCGTCGACGACGGTTGGAGGTACGAGGACTGGAAGGGCGACTACTTCGACGAAGCCCAGCCGCTCATCTCGCGCATCCCGTCGTATCCCGTGCTCGGCAATCACGAGGGCACGAGCCCCTACTTCTTCCAGTACTTCCGGCTCCCGGCAAACGGCACGCCCGGCTTTCTGGAGCATTGGTGGTACCACGACCACGGGAACGTCCGGGTCATCGGCCTCGATTCCAACGATTTGTTCCGCTGGTTGCCGGGCCAAGAGACCTGGCTTCAGGGTGTTCTCGATCAGGCCTGCGCCGATCCCTACATCGATTTCGTGTTCGCCGAGCTCCACCATCCGTTCAAGTCCGAGCTCTGGCTGCCCGGCGAGGCAGACTTCACCGGCCGCGTCATCGAGCGCATGGAGCGCTTCTCCACCGACTGCAAGAAGCCGACGATCCACTTCTTCGGCCACACCCATGCCTACTCGCGCGGTCAAAGCCGCGACCACCAGCACCTGTGGGTGAACGTCGCGTCCGCCGAGGGCAACATCGACTATTGGGGCGAGGAGCCGAAGGCCGACTACCCCGAGTTCCAGCGCTCGTTCCCGGAATGGGGCTTCGCGCTGGTCGAGGTGGAGGCCGGCGCCGAGCCCAGCTTCACACTGAAGCGCATCAGCCGTGGCAACGAGATCGAGCCTCGGGACAACGAGCTTCGCGACCAGATCACGATCCGCCTTCACGCCCGAGGCCCGGAGGCACCCGTGGCGCTCGAGCCCTTGGACGTGTCGGGGCCGGTGTCGCCTGAGGGCCTTCGCCTCGAAGGCTCGGCGTACGCACATCCCGACGGCCGCGCGCTCCTCGAGAGCCATTTCCAGGTGAGCGCCGTCGACGGCGAGTGGTCGAACCCGGTGGCGGAGCGCTGGCTGCGCGTCGAGAACTGGTACGCGCCTCCGGGAGCCACCGGTCCCGACGACGGCTACTACAGCGTGAACACCGTCACCGATCCGGACGTGACCCACGCGGACATCACCGGTCTTCCACCCGCCACCCAGCTCTTCTGGCGAGTGCGTTACCGGGATGCGGGCTTGATGTGGAGTGAGTGGTCCGCGCCGGCGCCGTTCGAAACCGGACCCTCCTCGCTCGGCCCGAACCTGCTCGTGAACGCGGGCGCCGAAGACGGCACCACGGGCTGGCTCGCCACGTTGCCGCCGCTCGAATCGCTCGAATCCGGTGCGTGCGCTTCGCCCGCAGATCCTCAGGAGGGAGCGCGTTTCTTCGCCGTGGGTGGAGTGTGCTCGGGGCAGGCCATCGCCGGCCGCGCCATCCAGCTCGTGGACGTGTCGCCCTACGCGGCGGCGATCGACGCGGGGCAGGTGTCGGCGTCGTTCGGTGGCTGGTTGCGTGATCGCGGCGGCGACGACGACAAGCCCGATGTCTGGCTCACCTTCCGGCCGGTGCTGGGCAAGGAGCTGGGGCGCACGTCGAAGTACTGGGCGCGCTCCGCGGCGTGGAGCCATCGCGGCGACGTGGTCGCGGTGCCGCCGGGAACCCGTTCGGTGGAGATGACGCTCTGGGGCACGCGGCTGGTCGGACAAGAGAACGACTCCTACTTCGACTCGCTCCACCTCGCCGTGGGCAACGTGGGGTGTCCTGCGGACCTCGACGGCGATGGCGAGGTCGGTGAGGCCGATCGAAGCCTCGCGGAGAGCGGAGCGGGTGCGTGCGTGCCCGGTCGCGCATGCCCGGGCGATCGCAACGGCGACGGCACGGTGAGCGCGGCTGATCTGGACGCGATCGTCGATGCATACGGCCCCTGCGCCGGCTGAGCCGGCGCCACCGGATCGGAACTCCGTCGCGCTCGATCGAACGCATTCGGCATGGAGGGGCGCGCTCCGTCGCCATCGGTGGCGCTGACGGAGCCCCGCCCTCCATCCGAGCGCGGGCCGGCGGTGCATCGTCGTATCCGCGGGATTGCTGAGCACCTCCGTTCGGGGTTCGTTGACGCGCATTTCGGCGCACTGCTAGCGTCGTGCGCTCCGCCGTATCCCCCTCGAACCCAGGGAGTTCGCATGAATTGGCGCCATCTCGAATCGCGAGCTCCGTCCAGGATCGGCGCGCGCACCCTTCGAGGTGCGCTGCGGCGCGCGGTGCTCGTGATCGTCGCGTGCATCGCGAGCGGGCAGGAGATGCCCGCGCGCGCAGCCACCGTGGCGATCTCGCTCACGCCCACGTCTGGCTCGACCAATCAAGCCAACCTGAGCCTCTCGCAGACCAAGCCGGGTCCCGCCGGTCCCGTGAACCAGACGATGCCGGTGCAGTCCACCAGCACGCTGGATGTCTCCTTCGACACCGTGAGCCGCGTGCTCACGCTCGCCTCCGCATCCTGGCCCGGCACCGACGTGACCTTCACGTTCGGAACGTTCGTGCATCCGTGTCTGCGCCAGAACGTCCTCTCCATCGACACCACCGACGCGCTCTATCCGCCGCGGGGAGTGGTCGACGGCGCCGGGCACTTCGACGCGCTGGTGCCGGTGCACTTCTCGGGCAAGGTCGGGAACAACTGCACCGGCGACGAGGTCCAGTACGAGAAGACCGTCGACGTGCCCATGCAGGGCACGTTCACCTACGACGCCAATACCGGTGTCACCGCGCTCACGAGCTTCACCTCGGTGGGGAACCTGCCCGCGTTCAAGTTCACCTGGACCAATTTCGAGTTCCAGCTCACGGGCACGATCACCGCCAACTTCTCGGGTACCGGTTTGCCTGCAGCGGGTTGGTCCGCCGTCGGGACGCAGTCGCTCGCCAAGCTCGGCTACGCGGTGGCGAGCGCCGGTGACGTGGACGGCGACGGCTTCGACGACGTGTTGATCGGCGAGCCCGAGTACCTCGCCACGGGCGTCCAGCGCGGGCGGGTGTACCTCTATCGCGGCTCGGCTACCGGGCTGGCGACCGCGCCCTCGCAGACGCTCACCGAGCCCGGCGGACTCAGTGGCGGGTATTTCGGCTCGGCGCTCGCTTCCGCGGGCGACGTGAACGGCGATGGCTTCGACGACGTGATCGTAGGGGCGTTCGGAGGCGAGGCGGGTGGTGGCGTCGCGGGTCACGCGTATCTCTTCCTCGGTTCCGCGAGCGGGCTGGGCACCACCTCGTCCTGGACGCCGAGTCTCGGCGGTGCCGTGATCGGCTTCGGGTTCTCGGTCGCCTCGGCCGGCGACGTGAACGGCGACGGCTACGCGGACGTGGTGGTGGGCACTCCGCTCGGCACACCGCGGGCATTCCTGTTCTTGGGCTCCGCTGCTGGTCTCGGCGCAGCGCCGGCGTGGACCGCTACAGGCACGGTCGGCGAGCGATTCGCGCACGCCGTGGCGAGCGCCGGCGACGTGAACGGCGACGGCTTCGACGACGTGGTGGTGGGTG
>CAYVDO010000571.1:0-3916 GCA_964450125.1 uncultured bacterium | reverse complement strand
ATGCCTTACCTGGTGAAGAACGCCAACGACATCCCGCGGGTGATGAAGGAGGCGTTCTACATCGCCACCACCGGTCGTCCCGGCCCGGTGCTCATCGACCTGCCCAAGGACGTGACGCAGGGCCCGTGCTCGGCGGGTTTCGTCGACGAGGTGCGGTTGCCCGGCTACCACGTTCCCGGGCGCGCCGAGCCCGAGCTGCTGGAGAAGACCGCCGCCTACCTCGCGAAGTCGAAGAAGCCGTTGCTCTACGTCGGCCACGGTGCGGTGCTTGCCAACGCCGGACCCGCGATCATGCGCCTCGCCGAGCGCATGCAGGCGCCGATCGCGAACACCCTCCTCGGCAAGGGCGCTTGCCCCGAAGACCATCCGCTGCATCTCGGCATGCTCGGCATGCACGGCACGGCCTACGCCAACAAGGCGGTCGGGGACTGCGACCTCATCATGGCGATCGGCGCGCGCTGGGACGATCGCATCACCGGCAAGCTCAGCGAGTTCTGCAAGGACGCGATCAAGATCCACATCGACATCGATCGCGCCGAGTTCAACAAGGTCATCAAGCCGGACGTGTCGCTGGCCGGCGACGCGCGGCTGGTGGTCGAGGATCTGATCCCGCTGGTCGGCCGCCTCGACACCGACGAGTGGCTCAAAGGCTTGAACGAGTGGCGCAAGATCCACCCGCTCAAGTACCCGAAGAAAGGTGGCCTGCGCGCCCAGCAGGTGCTCGACCGCCTCGACAAGCTGGGCGGCCGCGACGCCATCGTCACCACGGACGTCGGTCAGCACCAGATGTGGGCGGCGCAGTTCTGCCGCACCACCAAGAACCGCCACTGGCTGTCTTCGGGCGGTGCCGGGACCATGGGTTTCGGATTTCCCGCAGCGGTGGGAGCTCAGCTCGCCAATCCGGGCAAGGCGGTGTGGGCAATCTGCGGCGACGGCGGTTTCCAGATGACCATGGCCGAGCTCGCCACTGCCCAGCTCAACAAGATCCCGGTCAAGGTGCTCATCATCAACAACCACTATCTGGGGATGATCCGGCAGTGGCAGGAGCTGTTCTTCGACGGCCGGCTCTCGGGCGCGGACCTCGAAGGCAACCCCGACTTCGTGAAGATCGCCGCCGCCTACGACATCCCGGGCTGGCACATTCGCCGCGCCGCGGACGTCGACAAGGTGTTGAAGAAAGCGATGGCCTACAACGACGGGCCGTGTGTGGTGAACGCCGAGGTCGTGAAGGAGGACAACGTCTTCCCGATGATCCCGGCCGGCGCTGCCTACAAGGACATGATCATCGAGCGGCCCAAGTACAAGCTCGAGAAGCCGGCGGGAAGCACCTGAGAGCGCGCCGACCGAGCGCACGCGTCTCGAGCCGGCAAGAGGAAGTCGGGATGGGGCTCGGCCCCCGCCCGCAGCGATCGAGAGGAGAGAGTCCATGGCCACCACCCTCGCCACATCCGCCGCCACCTCCACCGTGGTGGCGCTGCCCGCGCCTGCAGGCGCCCTCCACACCATCAGCTTGTTGGTCGCCAACAAACCCGGAGTCTTGGTGCGGGTGGCGCTGGTGTTCGCGCGGCGCGGCTACAACATCGAATCGCTGGTGGTGTCGCCGGCGATCTCCGTGACGGGGGTCGAGAGCAAGGCGGGTGAGTTCTCGCGGATGACCATCACTTGCTCGGGCGACCTCGAGACCCTCGAGCAGATCATCAAGCAACTCGAGAAGCTCATCGACGTGGTTCACGCCATCGACCACACCGGCCAAGCGGTCATCGAGACCGAGGTCGCGCTGGTCAAGGTGAAGGTTCCGCTGGAGGCGCGCACCACGATCTTGCAGATCGTCGAGCACTATCGGGCGAGGATGGTCGACTACGGCACCGACTCGATGATCGTGCGCGTGGTGGGCGACAGCGCGAAGCTCGACTCGTTCATCAACCTGGTGATGCCGTTCGGCATCATCGAGCTGGTGCGCTCGGGCAAGATCATCATGAGCCGCGGTCTCGAAGAGACCTGACTACCCGCGGGCTCGGGTCCGCCGGCGCTCAGGCGCTGGGTGTATCCGAGGTGGCGCAGGTGCCGCCACCGCTCCCGCCTGTGGGATCGGAGGCCCCGCAGTTGGGGCAGGACCCGTCTTCGCTCACGGGCAGCGGCGCGGGGCCTTGCTGTTGGGTGAAGCGCACGTTGCCCATCGCCTTGAGGTCGTTCAGCACCTCGGCTTGAGAGCGGCTCACCGAGGCGCGGAAGGTACTGAGCACGCGGTCGGTCTTGCGGCTGCCGCATTGCTTGCACTTGACGCCGAACCAGTGGAATTGGTCGATCTTCTCGAGGTAGCCCGAGGTCGAGCCACACTTCCTGCAGCGGTACTCGTAGAGCGGCACGGCACTCTCCTCGCAGGGCTGTCGCAATCGCGACGGGGAATCGAGTATATCGGCGCGGACGCGCGGCCCACAAGGCTATCCGGTTCGAATCTCCCACAATTATGGGCCGTTTCGACGACCTCGACATCGGCGTGATGGTCGCCGACGACCTCGACGAGGTGTTGATGGTCGACGCTCGCGCGCTCCGGAGCGCGTGGTCGCGGACGCATTTCGTGGAAGAGCTCTCGAGCCCCCTCGCGCTCTGCTTGGTGGCGCGAGGCGCAGCGCGCCAGGGCGCGCCGCTGGTGGGATTCGCCGTCGTGCGCGTGGTGGGTGACGAGTGCGAGGTGCTCACCATCGCCGTCGATCCGCGTTTCCGGCGTCGCGGCGCGGGTCGCGCGCTCCTCGAGCGCGCCCTCGCCGAGGCCCAGGACCGCGGCGCGCGCAAGGCACACCTCGAAGTGCGAGCCAGCAACCGTGCGGCGCACGGGCTCTACGCATTGCTCGGATTCAGCGAGCGCGGCTTGCGACCGCGCTATTACGTGAACCCCATCGAGGACGCGCTGCTCATGACGGCGGATCTCTCGTCCTGAGCGCGGCTCGCGAAGCGCCCGGTGCGCCGTGAGCGCGACGGCGTCGAGCGCAAACGATCGCTCGGAAGCCGGGTGCCGTTCGTCTTTGACACGCATGCGATGGGC
Source organism: uncultured bacterium (assembly GCA_964450125.1). GTDB lineage: Bacteria > JADJOY01 > JADJOY01 > JADJOY01 > JADJOY01 > JADJOY01. The sequence continues at coordinate 873 of CAYVDO010000571.1, read as the reverse complement.
GTGGCATCGTCGTCGTCGCCACTCGGCAACGGTCGCTTGCGGTGCCAGCGCGCTCGCGCGGACATCTAGGGGACGCGAAAGTCCATTTGCGCTCGAGCCAAATCGCACCGCGAAATCTCTGGAAAGTACTGCATCGGTGGTGGCTCGCGGCGGCGGCGTTCTTCGTCGCCACGGCCGGCGGCGGTATGCCGCCGATGGGGTATGGGAATCTCACGAGCGACCGGCAACCGGTTTCGTCGGTTCCGCGTGAGCGCGACGGGCATCTTGGCGGCGCGGACGCCGAGGACGGGATCGACACACGCGTGCCGCACGGGGGTGGTTCGAGCGGCCATGGGGCGAGCACGCCGGGGGAAGGCGCCCGCGTGGCCGGGCGCCACGCGCTAGGCGCTTCGGTGGTCGTCTTGGGCGCGGCGGCGCGTCGTGCCCGCGCGCGTGTCGCACTTCTCACGATCGGCGGCATCGGCGCGACTGGTCCGCCGCACTTGCGGATCGCGCCCTCGCTCCGCGGGCGCGATGCGGGCTTCGCGCGCCCCTCGGCTGTGCATTCCGCTCGGCTCAGGTGCAACGCCTGGGTCTCGGTCGAGCGCTCGCGCGCCGGCCGCTCGTACCCATCCACCGGATTCCTCCACGCCTCACGATGGGGCTCGTCCGCGCGTCCTTCGTGGCGCATCGCGGACGCCGATTCGAACGCGCTCCCGCGTACATCGCTCGCACGGCAACGCTCCGCCGGGGGCCGTGCCGCCGAACGAGGCCTACCCCCACGCGAGTCGTCCACGTGACCGTCCGCCAGGGAAGGCATGGCGCGACGGCGCGGTCTCGGACGCCTTTGCAGGCTGCTGGAAAACTCGCCGGAGCGAGTTTTTCGAGCCTGTC
>CAYVDO010000570.1:0-3936 GCA_964450125.1 uncultured bacterium | reverse complement strand
CGGGGCCCGCCGCCAAGTCACTCGCTTCACTCGTGGCGTACCGCTGGCACGCGGTGAGACGGCCGACGAGCGTGGAGACCACAACGCAGATCGCGGCGTCCGCGCTCGCCAATCGGGGCTTTTCAAGCCACACGCCCGGGAAAGAGCGCGGTTCTCGCGGGGCCCCAGCCCCGAGTCGGCTCGCGCTGCGCAGGGGCCAAAGGCCGCGTGGTGCGCCTCTGGCGCGTGCCGCTTTCAGCAAGCTGCTCGCGCAAACGCGAACGCACGGCACTCGCGAACGGGGTGGCGTTTCACCTCGGCCGGACGGCATTCAGCGCGTCTCCGGCTCGCGGTGGCCGCCGAACTGGGCGCGCATCGCCGAGAGCAGCTTCTCGGCGAAGGTGTGCTCGCGCCGCGAGCGGAAGCGCGCGTAGAGCGCCGCCGACAGCACGTCCGCGGGCACCGACTCGGCAATCGCGGTCTCGATCGTCCAGCGGCCTTCGCCCGAGTCCTGCACGAAGCCCGAGAAAGCGTCTAGGGCAGGATCGGCGACCAGCGCGGCGGCGCTGAGATCCAGGAGCCACGACGACACCACGCTGCCGCGGCGCCAGAGCTCGGCGATCTCGGCGAGGTCGAAGTCGTAGCGATGCGCTTCGTTCACCTCCGGCGACGCGGCGTTCTTCAGGATGTCGAAGCCCTCGGCGTAGGCCTGCATCAACCCGTACTCGATGCCGTTGTGGATCATCTTCACGAAGTGACCGGCGCCCACGGGACCACAGTGGAGGAAGCCCTCCTCCGCGGTGCCGCGCCCCGCCGGACGTCCCGGCGTTCGCGACAGAGTCCCAGCTCCCGGCGCCAGCGACGCGAAGATCGGCTCCAGCCCCCGCACCACGTCGGTCTCGCCGCCGATCATCAGGCAATAGCCGCGCTCGGCACCCCACACTCCACCGCTGGTGCCCACGTCGACGTAGTGGATGCCGTTGGGGGCGAGCTCGCGCCCGCGCCGCACGTCGTCGTGGAAGAACGTGTTGCCGCCGTCGATCACGACGTCGCCCCGCTCGAGCAGCGACGCACACTCGGCGATCACCGCTTCCGTCGGTGCGCCAGCGGGCACCATCACCCAAACCACGCGCGGCGGTTGCAGCATGCGCACCATCGCTTCCAGCGTGGTGGCGCCCAGCGCTCCCTCCGCGGCCATGTGCCGCACCGCCTCGGGATCGCGATCGGTCACCACGCATGCGTGACCGTCGCGGAGCAGACGACGCACGAGGCCCGCGCCCATGCGCCCGAGCCCCACCATCCCGATCTGCATGTGCCCCTCGATTCTCGGATCGCGAGTCAGGCGGCGCAGCGCGCGCGTCCGGCACTCAGGTGAGCGCCGTCGTCACCGCCTGAGCCAAGCGCGCGAGCCCCGCTTCCACGTCGCCACGCAGGTGGACGCGCAGCGCGCGTCGCCGGCGCTCGGCGAGCACCTGGAAATCGCCCCGCGCCTGCGCGGCCTTCACGACGCCAAAGGTGTACTTCTGGCCTGGCACGGCTAGGTCCGCGGCGTCGTCGCAGGTGATCTGTACGAAGACGCCGCTGTTGGGCCCGCCCTTGTAAGCCTGACCGGTGGAGTGCAGGAAGCGCGGGCCGAAACCGACGCACGTCGCCAAACGCGTGCTCTCGAAGATGCGTCGACGCATGTCCGCGATCGCGCGCTGGTGCGCTTCGCTGCGCTCCAGGTACGCGAGCAACGCAATGTAGTCACCACGCTTGGCGGTCGCCAGGTGGGCGCCGAGCCACGACGTGAGCGTGGCTTGCGACCCCGCGGCCGTGGCGACGGCCTGCGCGTGCGCAGGATCGGCGAAGAGCGCGATGTCTCCGTCGACGAAAAGCGGGGACTCCGAGGGCAGCGATCCCGACTCCTCGTACGCTGAGGTGAGCGCGCGCGTGGCGATCTTGCTCGCCTCCACGTCCGGCTGATCGAACGGATGAATGCCCATGACCGCGCCGGCCACGGCGGTGGCGATCTCCCAGCGGAAGAACTCGGCCCCGAGATCGGCTTTCGACGGCATCGCCAGCCGCACCACCGGATGCCCCGCCCCTTCCAGCGCATCCACCGCAGCGTCTTGCGTGGCGTCGGGCTCGCTCGCGAGACGTACGTACGCGAACAAGCGGTCGTCGCCGTAGCTCGCCGGCGCGGCGAGCGGCTCGAGGTCCACGGGGATGATCGCGTGACCGTTCTTGCCGGTGGATTCGGCGACGAGCTGCTCGAGCCACGCGCCGAGATCGTAGATCGCCGGCGAAGCGACGATCGTGAGCTTGTCGCGCCCGGCGCGGGCGGCGCACCCGAGGATCGCGCCCAGCACCACGCCGGGGTTCTGGTCGGCAGCGAAATCCGGGCCGCACGCCCGGGTCATCGCCCGCGCGCGTGCCAGGAAATCGGTGAGATCGAGCCCCATCACCGCGGCCGGCACCGTTCCGAACGGCGAGAGCGCCGAGAACCGCCCGCCGATCGCCGGCTCCCCGTGGACGATGTGGCGGAAGCCTTTGGCTTTCGCTTCGGCTTCGAGCTTCGAGCCAGGATCCGTGACGGCGATGAAGCGCCGCCCCGCCTCCGCCGCACCCAGCCGCTCGACGGCGCGCGCGAAGAAGTACGCGTGCAACACGTTGGGCTCGAGCGTCGATCCCGACTTGCTCGCGACCAGGAAGAGCGTGCGGTCGTAGCCCACCTGACGCTCGAACGAGGCGACCTGCGCGGGGTCCGTCGAGTCGAGCACGTGGAATGCCGGGTGACCGGGCTGGCGTCCGAACGTGACGGCGAGCACTTCCGGACCGAGGCTCGATCCGCCCATGCCGAGCAGCAACGCCGCCTCGAAGCCCGCGTTGCGCACGTCCGTTGCGAGCTTCTCGAGCGCCGGCAAATTCTCGATCTGGCGATCGACGCTGGTGAGCCAGCCGAGCCAGCGCGCCTCGTCACCGCCGGTCCAGAGAGTGGCATCGCCCGCCCACAATCGGCGCACCTTGCGATTCTCGTGGCTGGCCCAGTCCGCGAGCGTCGCGCGCACCGCATCGCGCAAGGCGGATGGGAGACGATCGGCGGCATGCTCCGACATGGCGGCTACCTCAGCGCGCGTAACGAGATTCGACGGCCAGGAGCTTGGCGAGGCGCCGCTGGTGACGCTCCTCGTTGCTGAACACGGCGCCCAGGAACGAGCGCACGATTTCCTTCGCGACCTCCACACCGATGATCCGCGCACCGACCACGAGCACGTTCATGTCGTCGTGCTCGACGCCTTGATGCGCCGAGTACGTGTCGTGGCAGATGCCGGCACGGATGCCGCGCACCTTGTTGGCCACGATCGACGCACCCACGCCCGACCCGCAAAGCACGATCCCGCGCTCGGCCTTGCCGCCGGCGACGCCTTCACCTACCGCCGCCGCGAAGTCCGGATAGTCGCAGGATGCGGTCGAATGCGTACCGACGTCGGTGACGTCGTGCCCCAGCGACTCGACCAGCTTGCGAAGCTCTTCCTTGAGCTCGAATCCCGCATGATCCGAGCCGATCACGATACGCATCGAACCCCTCCCGACGACTGAAGTCGGGAGGGGTTCTAGCGCAGGCCCCATCGACTAACCAGACCTCGGCGGCTCACCTCACGGGTGACTCTCGCGCCGGTGGGCCTCCGCGAGCAGGACTCGGGTCTCGACGGCGAGAAGCTCGCGCTCGATCCGCTGCTGACCGGCCCGCCGTGATCGATAAGTGTTCACCCGGTTGACTCGCGAGAAAACTCGCTTCATCGTACCCCCGTGAGCTTGCGGTTACAGGGAGGATCCGTGGCATTCGCGCTTCGCACCGTTCTCGCGTTGTCGATCGTGACGACGAACCTTTCCGGTTGTGTGTGGGTCAGGATCCACGATGACGAAGGCGCTGCTGCAAGCAAGGCGGCGCCACCCAGCCCCAACCCACCGTTG
>CAYVDO010000569.1:0-3981 GCA_964450125.1 uncultured bacterium | reverse complement strand
CGGCCTGCGTGTGACCCAGGTTCGACTTCGAGGATCCCAGCCACAGCGGCCGCTCCTCGCTCCGCGTCGGACCGAATACCGCCGCCAGAGCGCCCGCCTCGATCGGATCGCCCAGCGCCGTGCCGGTGCCGTGCGCTTCGATCGCGTCGATGTCGTCGGGCACCAAGCTGGACCCAGCGAGCGCCTGGCGAATGACGCGTTGCTGACTGGGGCCATTGGGGGCCGACAGCCCCTGGCTACGTCCATCTTGATTGACCGCGCTGCCCCGCACGACCGCGAGCACTCGGTCGCCAGCGCGACGCGCATCGGACAGTCGCTTGAGCACCAGCACACCGCAGCCCTCGGCCCAGACGGATCCGTCGGCAGACGCGGAGAACGCCTTGCAGCGCCCGTCGCGAGCCATGACTCGCTGGCGACTGGCGCTCACGAAACTGATGGGCGTGCACATGACCTGGACGCCACCCGCCAGCGCGAGGTCACACTCTCCGCGACGCAACGCGGCGCACGCCAGATGCAAGGCCACGAGCGACGCCGAGCAAGCCGTGTCGACCGTGATGGCAGGGCCCTGCGTTCCCAACACGTAGGCGAGACGACCGGAGATGATGCTCGCCAGGGTCCCCGTGCCGGAGTAGCCAGTCACCGCTTCCAGCGACTGGCGATCCGCGCCGTAGTCGGTGCCGATCGAGCCGATGTAGACGCCGGTCGCGCTGTTCGTCAGCTCGGCGGGCACGATGCCTGCCGACTCCAGCGCTTCCCAGGCCACCTCGAGAACGAGGCGTTGCTGGGGCTCCATCTCGGCGGCTTCTCTCGGAGAGATGCCGAAGAAAGCGGCGTCGAATTGATCGACGTCCCGCAGAAAGCCGCCTTCGTGGTTGTAGGTCTTGCCGACGGCGTCGGGGTCTGGATCGTAAAGAGCCGCCACGTCCCAGCGGTCGGCAAACGAGATCATGCCGTGGCGGCCTTCGTCGAGCAGCGCCCAGTAGCTCTCCGGATCGATGCCACCACCCGGCGTGCGACAGGCCATGGCGACGATCGCGATCGGTTCCCTGGATGCGGCTTCGACCCGCTTCAGGGCGCTACGAAGCTGGTTGATCTGGACGATGCTCTGACGCAGCAGCTCGTCGTCGGTGCGCTGGTTGCTCATGATCCGACACGCAGCGTGCTCGCGAGCAGCTCGCGCAGCGTTTCGCCCGTCATCTCATCCACGTTCACTGGCGTCTCCTTCGAATCTTCCGGCTCTGCCCAATCCGGTAGGGCTTTCAGGCGGGCGAGCAACTCGCCGATCAAGCCCGTCTGTTTCAGCGCGCCGATGGATGCTCGATTCAAGGTCATACGAATTTCTTCATTGCTCACCTCGGGCGCGGAGCTCAGCTCGAGCTTGGCGAGCAGCATCTCGGCGATGGCCTTGGGCGTTGGATGATCGAACGCCAACGTCGCGGTGAGCGTGACCCCGGACAGCGCGGACAGACGATTCCTGAGCTCCACGGCGGTGAGGGAGTCGAGGCCGAGCTCCTTGAGCGGCCGATCGGCGGGAACCATGTCGGAGCCGGCCAGGCCGAGCACGACTGCGATCTCCTCGCGCACACGCGAGAGGAGCGCGGCGGAACGCTCGTTCTGGGGCATTGCTCCGAGACGTTCGCGCAACGCCGAAGCCGAAGCACTCGTCACGCCGTCGGCGCGACGCAGCGCCGGCCGGACGAGCACACGCATGAGCGCAGGAACGTTCTGCACGTCACGGCTCAGGCGCTGCAGACGCGGCAGGTCGAGCCGAATCGGGACGACGGCCGCGTCCGGTCGAGTCAGCGCCGCATCGAAGAGACGCATGCCTTCTTCGAGCGACAGGGCACGCACGCCTTGGCGTCGCATGCGCTCGAGCTCGGCTTTGCCGAGATGCGCGGTCATGCCGACGCCCTGCTGCTCCCAGAGTCCCCAGGCGAGGCTCACGCCGGATAGCCCGCGCTTGCGACGATATGCAGCGAGCGCATCGAGGAACGTGTTGGCCGCCGCGTAGTTGGCTTGGCCAGGGCTGGCGAGCACGCCTGCGGCGGACGAGAAGAGCACGAACGCCGACAGATCGAGGCGTTCGGTCAGGACGTGCAGATTCCAGGCCCCGTCGACCTTCGGTCGCAGCACCCGAGAAAGCTGCTCGGGGGTGAGCTCGGCGACCACGTGATCGTCGAGCAGACCGGCCAGGTGAAAGACGGCCGTGAGCGGTCGCGCTTCGGGAATGGTTTGCAGAAGCGAGCTCAGGGCGGAGCGATCGGCGACGCCGCAGGCGGCAATCGTGATGGTTTCCGCGCCCAGCTCTTCCAATGAACGCGAGAGCTCCGCCGCGCCGGGAGTGTCGATCCCACGACGAGAGATGAGCAACAGGTGGCGCACACCATGCGCCGACACGAGGTGTCGGCAGAGCGCCTGACCTAGCTCGCCGAGGCCACCCGTGACCAGCACGGTTCCGGTCACATCCAGCGCTCGTGGAGGTTGCAGCACCAGCTTGCCGACATGCCGCGCCTGGGCCATGTGCTTGCACGCCGCTGGGGCCTGCCGGAGATCGTAGGCCGCGAGCGGAAGCGGCGTCAGCACACCCTCCTCGAAGAGCGCCGCGACCTCGCGCAAGAGCGACTCGAGCGCCCCTTCCTTCAGGTCGAAGGCTCGATAGCGAACGCCGGGATAGTCGCGAGCCACCGTCGCCGCATCGCGAATGTCCGTCTTGCCCATCTCCATGAATCGACCCCCGCGAGGCAACAGACGCAGCGAGGCATCGATGAAACGTCCGGCGAGCGAGTTGAGCACGACGTCGACACCGTGGCCCTGCGTCGAGCGCAAGAAGGCTTCGACGAAGCTCGTGTCTCTGGACGACGCGATGTGCGCGTCGTCCAGGCCCATCGCACGTAGCGCTGGCCACTTGCCCGGGCTCGCCGTGGCGAAGACCTCGGCGCCGAGGTATCGCGCAAGCTGCACCGCTGCCATGCCGGTCGCGCCCGTCGCGGCGTGGATCAGGACTCGCTCGCCGCGCTCGAGGCCAGCAAGCTCGCGGAGCCCCAGCAGCACCGTGAGAAACGCGACGGGAACCGTGGCGGCTTGCGCCGTCGAAAGAGCCTGCGGGATCGGCACGATCAGACGTCGATCCGCGAATGCGATCGGACCTCCGGCCGTTCGCATCAGCCCCATCACCCGATCGCCAGGGCGCAGGTCGGCGACTCCTTCGCCGACCTCCAGAACGCGCCCTGCACCCTCGGCGAACAAGGGGCGGTCGGTGATGCTCACCATGTTGAGCGTGCGAACCACGTCGAGAAAATTGAGGCCCAGGCTGTGCACCTCGATGCGAACATCACCGGCCTGTGGCGGTGCCGAGAGCTCGGGAGCTGGGATCAGGTGCAGGCCGTCGAGCGAGCCATCACCCTTGTCGGCGACTTGCCAGATCTCGACTCCCAACGGCGGTTCGAGCGTGCTCGGCCCGCCGCCAGCGCTCGCTCGAGCCGGCGCCAATCGCGCAGCAAGCGCGACCCCATTCCGCCACGCCAACTCGGGTTCCGAGTCCTGTGCCAGGACCAGAGCCATCTGCTCGATCGATGGGGTGACGTCCACGTCGACCAAGCGCAGCGTGCGGTCAGGATGCTCACCGCGCGCGCTACGCACGAGACCCCACAACGGCGCACGCACGAGATCTTGCACGCGATCATCCGCGCTCGTGGCCACTGCCGAGGACGTGAGCCACACGAGCGGCGTGCGTGCGAGACGCGGCTCGGCCAGGAACCCTTGCAGCTCCTCCAGCGCATGCGTCGTCACCGTGTGCACGCGAAGCGGAAGCTCCGAATCCTCGGAGAAGCGCAGCTCCGACGTCGTTTGCAGCAGCAGCCGCTGCGGAATCGGTGCTCCCGTATCGAGGGCGGCGCGCAGCGACGACACGTCGGCGAAGCGCGCTGCGCCCAGGCTCTCCGCCAGGCTACCGGCGCCCAGCACGGCCCAGTTGCTCGTGAC
>CAYVDO010000568.1:0-3983 GCA_964450125.1 uncultured bacterium | reverse complement strand
TCTCGCCCCTCGACCTCAGCACACGCCCGGGCGTCTACGGCGGCCATCCCGAGGCTTGGTGGAAGTCGCGTGCCGCGTTCCTACGCGGGAACCTCGCCAGCGCGCGAAAGGTTCGCGACTGGGTGGACGACGAGCTGAATGGCCGCAACTCGCACCTCAAAACCCTCATTCCGTCGTCGAGTCCCTGGTCGGCGCGCGACATCATCGCTTTCCACGACGGATCGGTGCGCTTTTGGGAGCAAGAGCTGCGGCGGCTGGAGGTCGCGGCGTCGAGCGCCGGCATGCGGAGCGGCCTTCGGTGACGCGCGCATGATCTCGCCGCGCCGCCGAACGGCATGAGGGGGCCGCGGAACGGAGCGAGACTCGTGGCCGTGATCCGGCGAGAGCAGCGCCACCCGCGCTCGGCCGCGCGAGGCGGGCTGCGAGCAGCAACGCTCGCGGCGGCGATCGCGTTGGTCACGACTGCGCCTCCAGGTTGCGGCGACGCGAACGGCGGTGGCGCCGTGCGCAGCAGCGACCCACCGGCGGCCCGCGTGCGCGCGCCGGCATTCGCCTCCGCGGGAGTCACGATCGGCGTGAACGCGCTCGCTTCGAGCGGGGCGATCGAGCGCTACCGCTTCGACTTCGGCGACGGTACGGGCGCAGCCACCGTTGCCTCGGGTTACGCGCTGCATCGATTTCCCGCCGCCGGCCGCTACACGGTGCGGGTCACGGCCGTCGGCCCCGGGGGCAGCGATTTCGCAGAGACCGAAGTCCAGGTTGGATCCGAGCACGGCCCCGTGGCCCGCTTCGATCTGCCGACCGACCACGCGCGTCCGTCGTGGGGCGAGATCCCGTGGCCGAGTGATCTCTTCCGCGACGACGCGGGCCGCGTCGTCGTCGACGGCATCAACGTCGCGAACGGTGTCGCCAAACGCATCCTGGAAACCGGCCTCGGCCAGCTTCACGGCTTCGGAACCACTGCGGCCGGCTACGTGTGGCTCGATGGGGATCTCGACCCGAGGGCTCTTCCCGCCACACCCGACGAGTCCATCGCACCGGGCAGCCCGATCGTGCTCGTGAACGTCGATCCCCGCTCGCCTGGCTATCGCGAGCGTGCACCGGTGCTCGTGGGTTGGGATGCCCACGACCGCCGCCTGTCGATTCTGCCCGTCCCCGGCATGCCGCTGCGTCCCGAGACGCGCTACGCGCTGGTGGTGCGCACCGACCTCTGGGGTGTCCGCGGCGGAGCGAGCGGCGCCGCGCCTGCAAGCGTCGTTGCCTCGGGCACCCTCGCAGCGCTACTCGCCGGAGACGCGCCACCGGTGCCGGGCGGCACCAAGGCGCGAGCGCTCCTGGACGCACTCGCCGCCGCGCTCGCCGGCGCTGCCGACTTCCCGGGCGGCAACCTGAGCGGCATCGCTGCGGCGAGCGTCTTCACCACCCAGGCGATCGCGGACGACTTGCTCGCGATCCGCGAGGCCTTCGAGCGGGGCGACCCCGCGATCCCCGCTCCAGAGCCGCGCTTCGATCCTCGCTTCGTGTTCGGCGCCGGCGGGCGCGCGAGCCTCGACCAGTTGCTGGGCGTACAGCCCGAGGATCGCCCCGGCCTCGAGCCGCGGGCCCACCAGCACGTGGCGACGATCGTGACCCGCGCGTGGTTCCATGCGCCGCGTTACCTGTCGCCGGACGCGCACTTTCTCGACGCCGAGGGTGGCACGTTCGTGGTGAAGAACGGCGAGCCCGAGGTGCAAGGCGCCTGGGAGCTGCCGTTCAGCCTGGTGTTGCCCGCGACCCCATCTCCCCCTTCCGGCTACCCGGTGGTGATCGCCCAGCACGGCCTCGGCGCCGAGCGCTCACAGGAGCTACTGCTGATCGCGAACACCCTCGCCGCCGAGGGCTTCGCGATCGCGTCGATCGACGCGATTCAGCACGGCGATCGCCTCGACCTCGGAAACATCGCGCCTGAAACGTACGCGCTTCTGGCGCCGGTCTTCGAATCGCTGGGCTTCGAGATCGCGCGCACCGCCGTGGACGAGCGCCCCAACTACCCGGGGAGCACCCTCGTCGGACCCGACGGCTGGGCCGACGATGGCGACAGCGACGGCGCCCGCATCGGCGTCATCGATGCGCTGGTGAACCTCGCCGGGTTCCGCGACAACCTGCGCCAGAACGTCGTCGACCACATGGCCTTCGCGCGCATGCTGCGCTCGTTCGACACCCAGATCCCCGGCGTCGGGCGCGTGCGCTTCGATCCCGACCGACTCTTCTATTCCGGCACCAGCTTGGGCGGCGTTCTCGGTGCCAATTTCGTCGCCTTCGAGCCCGCAATCCGCGCCGCCAACCTGCACAGTGCCGGCGGAGCGCTGGGCGTGGGCCTACTCGTGGACTCGCCCGGCATAGGCGGGCTCGTCGAGCCCCTTCTCACCACGGTATTCGGTGCTCGCCCCGAATCGCTCGGCGATCACTTCTCGCCACTCGTGAACCTGGCGCAGACGGTGCTCGACGCCGGGGACCCGATGAACGTGGCGCGCCACGCGATTCGCGAGCCGCTCACCGGCACGTCCGGTCCGTCGCGCCCCCGTTCGGTGCTGATGCTCGAAGCCATGTGGGATTGGCTCATCCCCAACTCCTCCACCGAGGCGCTGGCGCGCGCCTTCGGCCTCGCGCTCCTCGAACCGTCTTATCGCGAGGTGCCCGGCGTGCCAGCGGGCGGCGCTCGCATCGACGGAAACGTGAATGGGGTGACGGGTGCGCTCGCGCAGTACTCACCCGCAGAGCACGGCACGATCTACACGTCGTGGCAGGGACGGATCGCGTACCCGATGGGTTTCCCCTTCCCCACCGGCGAGCGCTTCCGTCCCCTCGACCGCGAGTTCACCGTGCGCCAGCCGGTGGAAGCCGCCATGGGTCAAGTCGTCGACTTCTTCGTCAGCGCGCGCGACGGCGGACCGGGTGTCGTCGAGATGAAGCGCGGCTACGGACCGACACACGACTACGACGACGACGGCTTCCTCGACGACGACGAAACCGCTGCCGGCACCGATCCCAACGATCCCAGCTCGCACCCTTGAGCCGCGCGCCGCCTATCGATCGTCAGCCTCGTGTCGATACTCGATGGTGCGTCCGCAGAAAACCGACCCCCGAGCGCGCAATCAGCTCGGCGGGGCCGCCGAGGGACCGACGGCCCGCCAACCCACTCGGCGCACCAGTCTCCACGCGCACCCTCCACCACTCCGCGAGCCCGAGGCGAGCCGCGAGCGAAGCGAGGCGACTCGGGCCGCTTGCCGAGAGCCAGCCGCGCGCCCACGTGCCCGCGAGACGCTTGGTCGCGATTCGCGCGCGATGCTACCGTTGGCGGTCGTCGTCGCCGGATCGTTCGTCACCCGCGAATCAGCCGAGGAGGTCGGGCGTGACTTTTCAGATCGTGTGCATCTCGCGAACCGCTGCCGCCGGAGGCGAGCCTGTGGGACAAGCCGTCGCCGACCGGCTCGGCTTCCGATACGTGGACGAAGAGGTGATCGCGCGCGCCGCCGAGCGCGCGAGCCTCACCCCCGAGGAAGTGAAGTCCGTCGAGCGAAAGCCTTCGGTGGTCAAACGCGTCATGGACGCCATCGGTCTGGCACCGGTGGATCGCGGCAACATGGGCGGCTTGGTGCGCAAGCCGCTCGATTTCGACTACTACGGCGTGCGGGGGTTGCCGCCCCAGGTTCCGAGCGACCATCGCCAGCTCATCCGCCAGGCAATCCACGACATCGCCCAGGAGGGGCGTGTGGTGATCGTGGCGCACGCGGCATCGTTCGCGCTCGCCGATCGGGCCGACGTGCTGCGCGTGCTCGTCACGGCGTCGCCCGAGGTACGTGCGGCACGGCTCAAGCTCGAGTCTGGAGACGCCGCGCGCACCGTCATCTCCCGCGACGACGAAGGCCGTCGCGACTACCTCCAGCGTTTCTACGGCGTGGCGCAGGAGCTGCCCACGCATTACGACCTCGTCGTGAGCACCG
>CAYVDO010000567.1:0-3986 GCA_964450125.1 uncultured bacterium | reverse complement strand
CGGGGTGCGCGGTCGCGGAGCGCCCTTCGACGTGCCCCCAGCCCCGCACGCCTCGCACGGGCTCAACGTGAAAGTGAACCAACTACCGATCGCTCGATCGACTTGACAACCCGTCTCGACCACGCGCCTAGTACTGGTTGGTTGCCGTCCGAAAGCCGCTAGTTGTCAGGCATTTCTGACGCGCGCCGTTGTCTGGACTCGACATTTGTAACGCGATGACGAGCGATCCAGGATCCTCGGCGGATCGCATCGCACCTCGAACGGTGTCGGCGAAGACACCTCTCCCGCAACTCGGCGTGAGTGGCGGACTCGGGCGGCAGATCACGGTTGCCCGACCATCTCCGGAACGGCGAGCCTGCGGCCCTTCTTGAACGTGGTGTCGCGGATCTTCGCCGCCTCGATCTCCCGCGAGGCTCGCGTGCGGTGAGGCCACCGTGGAACGCGAGCTGCCGCGGTGCCGAACCGCAGATCTCGAGCTGCCGATCCACCATCGTGCACGCCAGGGCCACGGCCGGGCTCCCCCGCAGCACGACCGCATCGGGGATCAGGTTCGATGCTGCGCCGGCGAGGCCGGGGATGGGTCCATCGAGCGTCTCGCGCCGCTCCTGGATGATGATCTCGGTCTGCTCCTCGAAGATCGACACGACCTTCTCTTGCGCGGGCACGTTCTCTCCATCGAACACGCACCGCCGGGTCGGATCGACGAGACGCTCGCCCAATGCGACGATCGCCGCGATCGCGCGGTGCAACCCTTCGGCCATCCGGCCATCGGTGGCCGCGCGCTCGCGGCCATGCTCGTGATCGGCCAAGCTGGGGGAGACGCAGTTGGTGCGCTATCGCGCGGGCCATCGCAGTGGCGTGCTTCTCTGTCTTGGTGCGACGCGGTTGGGGATCAGCGCCCGGCGCGTACAGCAAGACGAGGCATGCGTCACTCCGATTCTCATTTCCGCGCCTGTCTCGGGGCGATTCCAGCTTGCGCGCGAACTGATCGACTCCGAGAGCGGCCTGAATCATCGGAGCGAAGAGAGAAGAGGAAGAGAGCACCATGACAACGAGCTCGTCCCTCGCGTTGTCGGCGCCAGCCCGCGTGCACGATGCCGTTTTGCTGATTCGCGAGGCGATCGCTAGGCATACGGGCCGAGTGGTCCAAGACGTTCCTCTTCATGTTCGCTTTCGTGATCAAGGAATCGAATCTGCGGTTGCGTTGAGCATCCTTGCGGATCTTTCAGCCCGGCTCGGACGGGTCCTGTCTGCAACGTTGTGGTGGCAGTTTCCAACGGTTCACCTACTCGGTGAGCATCTCTCACGTCCCCCGTCTGGCGCTCGAGTAGCCGCGCCGTCGCCCGCGCTCCACGCCGGCAGCACGCACGGCGAACCGATCGCCATCGTCGGCATGGCGTGCCGATTCCCAGGAGGAATCGACTCTCCGGGCGCGTTCTGGGATGCGCTCCAACGCGGCCATGACGGAATTCGCGAGGTGCCCGGCGAGCGATGGGACGTCGACTCGTGGCACGACGAGGATCCGCGGGCGCCAGGCAAGATGAGCACCCGCTGGGGCGGGTTCTTGGAGGATATCGCCAGCTTCGATGCTGCGTTTTTTCAGATCTCGCCGAAGGAAGCGGCGCAGATGGATCCCCAGCAACGATTGGTTCTCGAGGCCGCTTGGGAAGCTTTGGAGGATGCCGGAATCGTTCCCTCGTCGCTTCATGGATCGGCGACCGGCGTGTTCGTCGGGGCGATGTGGCAAGAATACCAGCGCGTCATCGGCGAGGACGTGAAGCGCATCGAGCAGTACTCGGCCGTGGGTTGGGACAACTCGATCATACCGGCGCGTGTCGCGTATGGGTTCGGGCTTCAAGGACCCGCACTGACCGTGAACACCGCCTGCTCGTCGTCGCTGGTCGCCGTGCATCTGGCATGCAACAGCCTCCGGCGTGGCGAATGCGATGCCGCGCTCGCGGGGGGCGTGAACCTGATGGTCACGCCTCACGCGACGATCGAGATGAGCAAGTTCGGCGCAATGAATCCGCTCGGGCAGTGCCGAGCATTCGATGCCGACGCCAACGGCTACGTGCGAGGTGAGGGGTGCGCACTGATCGTCCTGAAACGTTTGCGTGATGCATTGGCCGCCGGCGATCGCATTTATGCTTTCGTTCGTGGCTCGGCCGTCAACAATGACGGTTTTTCCAATGGTCTGACTGCGCCGAACGCCGATGCTCAGGTGGACGTGCTTCGCGCCGCATGGGCGGAGGCAGGCGTGTCGCCTGCCGATGTCTCTTACGTGGAGACGCATGGTCCGGGAACGATCCTGGGCGATCCCATCGAAGCAGCTGCCTTGGGTATTGCCTTTGCACCGGGCCGCGAGCAGCCCCTGCAAATAGGATCGGTCAAGACCAATCTGGGTCATTTGGAGGCTGCAGCCGGTATTGCGGGCTTGCTGAAGACGGCGCTCGCGCTTTACCACGGCGCGCTTCCCTCCAACCTGCACTTCGAGAAGCCGAATCCGCACATCGATTTCGACGAGCTGAAGCTGCGCGTCGTGGATCGCACGAGAGGCTTCGGGGCCGCTGCCGTTCGCCATGCCGGTGTCAGCTCCTTCGGGTTTGGTGGGACCAACAGTCACCTCGCGCTGAGCGAAGCACCCGGGCGTCCGCTGCGGATTGCTGCGCTTGCAGCGGATTCCGTGGAAGAGCTTCAGAGGTGTGCCAAAGCACTCGCAGGCGAGCTGCTCGGTGTCGACACGGACGCCGAGCTGGATCGCGTGGCAACACGTTGCCACGGTGCCGGAGCGATGCGTGCGATCCTCAAGGGTCGGCACGCATCCCAGCTACAACTGGGTTTGCATCAACTTTTCGACACACGCAGCCAGGTGGCTCGCGTGCCGGAACGTCCAGCGCGGACGGTTTTCGTCTTTGCAGGACAGGGCGGGCAATGGGCGGGCATGGCGCAGGATCTGTTGAGCTCCGGCTCGACGTTCTCGCGCCACATCGCTCTCTGCGACGCAGCCATCCGGGCGTGCGGGGGAGTGTCGATTCGAGGGCTCCTGGCGTTGCCCGCGAGCGAGGAAGCCGAGGAACTGCGCTCGGCCGAAAACATTCAGATCTTGCTGTTCGGAGTGCAGCTCGCGCTCGCGCGTACGCTGATGGATTGGGGCGTGGTTCCCGATGCGGTGGTCGGTCTGAGCATGGGAGAGGTCGCGGCCGCGGTCGTCTCCGGTGCGCTCACGCTGGCCGAGGGTGCGCGAGTCATCGTCAAGCGCGCCGCGCTCGTGGCGCGGCGTGCCGGCGGCGGGCTCATGGCCGTCGTCGACCTGACCATGGAAGAGGCCGAGACGCTGCTTGCTGCGCACCCAGGGGTCTCGATCGGCGTGTACCAATCTCCGCGTGAGGTCGTTTTCTCGGGCAGGACCAGTGCGCTCGAACCGCTGCTGACTCGACTGGAAGCTGCCGGCCATCGTTGTCAGAGGGTTGCAGTCGACTTTGCGAGCCACAGCGACGAGATGGATCCGTTGCTGCCGGAGCTGGAGCGAGAGCTGGCGTCGCTGCGGCCCAAAGCGCCGCTGATCCCGATGTGGTCGACCGTTCGCAACGGTTGGGTGAGAGCTGAGGCTCCACTCGATTCGCGGTATTGGTGCGAGAATCTCCGATTGCCGGTTCGTCTTCGGGGAGCCGTCGACGAGCTGAGGGACCACGGTTTCACGACGTTCGTCGAAGTAGGGCCTCATGCGGTCGCTGCACGTGCGATCCGGACTACGCTCGAGTCGCGAACGCTAAAGGACGGCGCCTCAGTCCTCGTCTCCTGTTGGCGTGGCGAGCTCGCGGGTGATGGCCTGCGCGAGTGCTGCGCCACGCTGTGGTTGAGTGGTGTCCACGTCGATTGGGAGGCTGTGGCCGGGCGCAAGAATCGATCGCCGGAAAGCGCCTCAGCTTTCTTGCCGCTCTTGGTGTCGGGTCGCGACAGCGCGGCGCTGCAAGCGCAAGCGAAGC
>CAYVDO010000566.1:0-4006 GCA_964450125.1 uncultured bacterium | reverse complement strand
GCATGAGCGCGCTCGCCTCGCACTGGGCCACGCGCACGGTACGCGACCTGGTAGCGAGCGCAGGGGCGATCGCCGCGGGGCAGCCGGGGGCGCGGATCGCGATCAGGTCGCGCGACGAGCTGGGCGGGCTCGGCGGCTCCCTCAATCGCCTCGCGGAGCAGCTCGAACGCACGGTCGCCGCTCTCGCCGATGAGCGCGATCGCGTGCAGGCGGTTCTCGAGGGCATGAGCGAGCCGGTGCTCGCGATCGACGCTGCGGGCGCGGTGACGCTGGTGAATCGCGCCGCGCTGACGCTGGTGGGCGACCCGCGGCGGGCGGTGGGGCGCCCGCTCATCGAGCTGCTGCGCGTGCCGGCCCTCGACGACGCCGTCCGTGCGGCGCGCGGCGGCGCCGCTCCAGCGCCCGTCGAGTTCCAGGCGGGTAGCGAGCGCTCGCGAACGATTCTGGCTCGGGTGGCGGGCCAGCCCGGCGGCGGTTGCGTGGTGGTGCTCCACGACGTCACGGAGATCCGCAGGCTCGAGAAGGTGCGCAGCGATTTCGTGGCCAACGTCTCCCACGAGCTGCGCACACCGGTGGCCGCGATCCTCGCCAGTGCCGAGACGCTCGCGGGCGGAGCACTCGACGATCGCGAGCGCGCCCCCGAGTTCCTCGACGCGATGGTTCGAAACGCCGCGCGCTTGGGCCGGATCATCGACGATCTGCTCGACCTCTCGAAGATCGAGGCTGGTGCTTATCCGCTCGCGCCCCAGGACGTGAGCGTGTCCGTCGCGGCGTGCAACGCACTGGCGCTGGTCGCCGACGCTGCGCGCACCAAGCAGATCACGCTCGCCTGGGACGAGGCCGTCGACGAGTCGCTGATGGCGTGGGCGGACGAGCATGCGCTCGAGGACGTTCTCGGCAACCTCCTCGACAACGCCGTGAAGTACACGCCCGCAGGCGGTCACGTGAGCGTGACTGCGCGCGTGGTGGGCGACGGCGTGCAGATCGAGGTGATCGACGATGGACCCGGTATCCCGGCACACCAGCGCGCCCGTATCTTCGAACGCTTCTACCGCGTGGACGCCGGTCGCTCCCGCGAGATGGGCGGCACGGGTCTCGGTCTGGCGATCGTGAAGCACCTCGTCGAAGCGATGCACGGCCGCGTCGGCGTGGAGCCAGTCGAGCCCCGCGGCAGCCGGTTCTTCGTGCGACTGACGCGCAGCGCAGGCCAATTCCGCGAGACTTGATCCGGTCACGGCGTGCGCCTGCGCGACGATCGGGCCTCCGTTACAGGTTTTTCCCAGGCGTCACAGAGGCGTCACAGTCGCTTTCTACCCTGCCCATCATCCAAGCCAATCGAAGTCGTGAGACGGCGCCGGCGGAGTTCCGGCGTCAGGGGGGAGACCAGAATGCGACGATTCATCGGCTGTTTCGTGCTCGCAGGCGCGGCGATGCTCGGACTGAGCGCGACGGCACGGGCCGCGGACACCACCCGCGAGCTGATCACGATCCTGCGCGCCAAGGGTGAGCTCAGCGACGAGCAGTATCAGGCACTGCTCGCGCAGATCGAGGAAGACGACAAGGCCAAAGCCGCGACCGGAGCCGGCAAGAAATGGCCGAGCTGGCTCGACCGGTTCAGCCTGTTCGGCGACATGCGGGTGCGCGGCGAAGGATTCTTCCAGAACGACGTTACCGCCCGCGACCGCTTCCGCATTCGCGCTCGCCTCGGCTTGAACGCCAAGGCGAGCGACGAGATCGACGCCACCGTGCGACTCGCCACCGGCGACTTGGCGGACCCGATCTCGACCAACCAGACGATGTCCGACCTCTTCACGCGCAAACCGATCAGCCTGGAGCAGGCATTCCTGACCGTGAAGCCGTTCACCACCTTCGGCTGGGAGCGGCCCTACCTGGCCGTGGTCGCCGGCAAGTTCCCGCTCGCGGGCGTGCTGGTGCAGGCCGGCGACTCCAGCAAGAAGATCGCGGACAAGAAATTCGATCCCGCGTACCGGCCGGCGGCCATCATGGGCTCCGAGCTGGTATTCGACGACGATCTCACGCCGGAAGGCTTCAGCGAGAACGTGGCCATCGTCGATTCGCCGACGGGGCTGGTTCGCAAGCTCGGTCTGACCGCGAACCAGTGGAGCCTGAAGGAGCTCTCGAGCGGCGCCGATGCCTGGATCTTCGGTGGCCAGGCCACCGCCGATCTCGCCGTCGGCTCGTCGATCAAGCTCACGTTCGCGTTCGCGGACCACTACGTGTCGCAGGCCAACCGCATCGCCACCGAAGCCAACACCAGCAGCGCGATCTTCATCTCGAACAACGTGGTGCTGAAGGACGGCACGACGGCGGGTGGCACGCAGGTCAAGCCCAAGGCGGAGAACCCGATCGTCCGCTTCACCGGCGGCTTCAACATGATCAACCCTTCGCTCGCGGCCACCATCGACACGGGTCTCGCCAGCTGGCCGGTCAGCGTCATGGCCGACTACGTCGTGAACACCGAAGCCAAGGACGGCGACGACACCGGCTACGCCTTCGGTGCGGGAATAGGCCAGACCAAGAACCCGGGCGACCTGGCCTTCTCCGTCGCTTACGAGCACCTCGAGACGGACGCGGTGGTCTCGGCCTTCTCCGGCAGCGACATGGGTAAGGGCGGCACCAACGTGGAAGGCCCGTACGTGAAGATCGAGTGGATGCCGCTCAATCAGCTCACGCTGAGCGGCAAGAACTACTTCGTGAAGCTCATCGACGCACCGACCGGAAAGCCGAACGACACGCTCTACCGGCTCCAGGTGGATGCCCAGTACAAGTTCTGAGCACGACCCAGCGGTTCACGAACGCCGCACGGCGTTCCGGGCGCCCGGCCGAGCGGCTGGGCGCCCGCGTCTTCGAGCAGGCGGTGGAGCCGAGATCTCGACCTCGAAATCCGCTACGGTAAGAGCATGAGCCTCGACGACGGCACCTCGAGCGTTCTCGCCCGCCGCCCCGCGCCGGCTGAACGGCCGGCCGTGGCGAGCGCGGCACCCGCGAAGATTCTCGCCCGTCGGGTGAATGCGTGGTTCGGCGCGCGGCAGGTGCTTCGTGGCATCGACATGGCGATTCCAGCGATGCGCGTCACTGCCATCATCGGCCCGTCGGGCTGCGGCAAGTCCACGTTCATCCGCTGCCTCAACCGCATGCACGAGATGGTGCCGGGCGCGCGCTTCGAGGGCACCGTGGAGCTCGACGGCTGCGACATCTACGATCGGTCCATGGACCCGGTGGAGCTCCGGCGCCGCGTCGGCATGGTGTTCCAGAAGCCCAACCCGTTCCCGACCATGTCGATCCGCGACAACGTCCTCGCCGGTCTCAAGCTCACCAACCGTCTCGATTCGGCCACCGCCGGCCAGGTTCTCGAGCGCTCCCTTCGCCACGCGGCACTCTGGGACGAGGTGAAGGACATCCTCGACAACCCCGGAATCGGGCTTTCGGGCGGCCAGCAGCAGCGCCTCTGCATCGCGCGCGCCCTCGCCGTCGATCCCGAGGTGGTGCTCATGGACGAGCCGTGCTCGGCGCTCGATCCCATCGCCACGGCCCGGATCGAAGACCTGATCCACGAGCTCCGGCACCGCTACACGATCGTGATCGTCACCCACAACATGCAGCAGGCCACGCGCGTCTCCGATCGCACCGCATTCTTCCTGTCGGGCGATCTGGTGGAGTACGGCGAGACCGACCAGGTGTTCACGGCCCCGCGGGATCAGCGGACCGAGGACTACATCACCGGCAAGTTCGGCTGAGAGCAGGGGCGAAGGAGATGATGAACCCGTCGGGCAAGGGACACACCGATCGCGAGTACGAGGCCGAGCTTCAGGAGATCCGCCACCGGCTGCTGCGCATGGCAGGACGGGTCGAGGAGATGATCGCGAATGCGGTCACGGCGTTGCTGCAGCGCGACTCCGGGCTGGCTCGTCGCACCATCGAGGCCGATCACAAGGTCAATCGCGCCGAGGTGGAGACCGACGACTTCTGCCTCCGGGTGCTGGCG
>CAYVDO010000565.1:0-4010 GCA_964450125.1 uncultured bacterium | reverse complement strand
CGGCTCGCGGAAAGATCGACGACGAGCGGGGAGGCCGGGGCGCAGATCGGCCGTCCCGATGCGTGATCAGCGGCTTTTCAAGCCCCCCGACCAGCGCGGCAAAGCCGCGCTGGGGCTCACCCCCAAGTCACTCGGCTTACGCTCGTGGCTCGCCGCCGGCTCGCGGAAAGATCGACGACGAGCGGGGAGGCCGGGGCGCAGATCGGCCGTCGCGGCACGCCATCGGGCCTGTTCCAGCACCCCTCCTGCTGCGGTTCGGCAGCGACGTGCTCACGTCATGGTTCGACGGCGGGCCCGAGCTGAACGGAAACGCCGAAGCGCGGATCTCGAATCTCACCCCGGTTCCGCACACACGGGTAGTAGATGAGCTCTGCCTCCTGGGTCACGAGCTCGGTGCGCTTCAAGGCGTCGATGCTCTTGAGCGTGAGATCGCGAAAGAGCGTCAGATAGGTCGCGAAGCCGAGACGGTGCGCGTCCTCGGCGCCGAACGCCGCGGGGATCACGCGCGCCGGCAGCGCGGGTGCGGCGAACGCAAGCTCGGGCTGAACGCGCGTGAGCGCCAACGAGAGCGCGTCGAGGCGTGCGGTTCGCGCCGCGCCGGCAGCGACGGAAAAGAACACGATCGAGCGCGCCACGTCGTTGGGATCGGGTGACGGATCCACGATGCGGATGAAGCGCTTCCATTGGCCGCGATTCTTGAGCTCGCGCCGCTCGCCCTTGATGCGCACGCGGTAGCGCCACACCGGGACGTACACGAGCTCTCCCGCTTCCCGCGCCGGCAGCTCGAGCGGTTCGACGAAGCGCGATTCGACGGGGCGCTGGCCGCGTTCGCTGACCTCGAAGCTCGCATTGCAGCGGGGGCACGCGACCACGGTGGCGCCGGTCGCCGGCTCGATCGAATCGAGCGAGTCGCGGCACCACGGGCACACGAGCCGCTCCGCGCGAGAGGCCGTGGCAGGCGGGGTCACCGTGGGGATGCGGAAGAGCGCCGGGCCGCCCGCTTCCGGAGCGCGGGTGACGTCGCCGGCAACCGCATCCACCACCATCCAGTCGCGCGGGATCGATTCGCGTCCTGGGACGTCGGGGGGCTCGAAGAAGAGCACCCAAAACGGGTGGTAGACGATCGCCAGCGCCTCGCGCAGCAACACCCGGTGCTCGAAGAATCGGTAGAGCTGGCGCTCGTCGATCAGGGCGCGAAGTTGGATGCGCCGAGTGCTTTCGTCGAGGGCTTGGGCGCGGTCCCAGGTGGGCGCCAGGACGCGGGCGCGCGGCTCGATCTCGTCGGCGTCGAAGGGTGCCAGCACGGCGCCTTCCGCGTGCTTCGCAAGCGGTTTCCAGCCGAAGGATTCGGCCACCGGATCCGGCAGGTATTCCTGCAACGCGCGGTGGATCTCCTTCTTCGTGTACTCGAGCTTGCCGCCCACCGGCGCCACGATCTCGCGTGCGGAATCGGCGTGGGCAGGGTCGACGCCACCTCGCTTGCGGGCACCGGCGTCGGCGAGCTTCTCGTTGCCGAGCACCCAGCCGAGCTCGAGGGCACGGAAGAGCCAGTACGGCGCGAAAAAGAGCGTCGCCTCTTCGATCTTGCCAAGCCCCCGCAGCTCGGCGACGCGTACGGCGCGCTCGCGGGAGACCACGTCGCGCACGCACCAGCGTGGTACCGCTTCCTCGTGCGCCCACGCGAACGCCTGGCGGCAACCCGGGCAGCGTACGATCGTCGCGGCGTCCTCCACCTCCGAAACCACGTCGCACGCCGGGCACCGAAAGTCCACCAGCACCTGGCGGCGGGTCGCGGGTTGGAGGATGGGCTTGCCGCAGTAGAAGCACGAGGTGCGGCGGCGCCCCTCGAGGTAGAAGCCGGCCTTCCCGCAGGAAGGACAGGCGCGGCGCAGGGTGCGAACCATCGTCGGAAGGCCGAGCGCGCCGAGTGAGGCGCGGCTCGTCGCCGCTTCAGTTACCGCACCCGCACGAAGCGGAGCAACCGCTCGACGGCCGGCGCGTCCCGCACGGCCGCGGCCGAGGCGAGGCTTCGGGTCCACGGGGTCGAGTGGGTACGCGCCGTGCCCGCCGAGGGATTCCCAGACCCTCGCGACTCGACTGGCGCATCCCGGCAAGAGGACCGCGTCCCAACGCATCAGCGGTCTTTACAACGCCGTAGGCCGGGGCCTACCCTCCCCGCACCCAATAGGCGGCGCTTCGTGGCAGGCAAGGAAAACGTCACCGCAGCAGAAGCGACGGCACTCGCCCATCGCCTGGAAGAGCTGCGCAAGGCCTACGATCGCTATTTCCTGGGCATCGACAAGTTGGAGCCGCAGGGCGATCGCCGGCGCTTCCAGCTCGAGCTCGACGCGATCCTGGGCGCGCCCAGCCCCAACACCCAGGTGCGCTTCCAGGTCTCGCAGGTCAAGGGCAAGTTCGTCACGCTCCAGCAGTACTGGAACCGCGTGCTGCGGGAGATCGAGGACGGGACGTACCAGCGGGATCGCTTCCGCGTCGATCTCAAGGCGCGCGACCGGGAGCAGCCTGCCCGCGCCGAGAGCGCTCCGGCGCCACCGAGCGAGCGCCCCCTCGATGCCGACGTGATCGAGCGTGTGTTCCGCGCCTATCTGACGGCGAAGCAGAAGTGCAACGAGCCCACCGAGGGCATCACCCGTGAGCGCCTCGGCGAGATGCTGTCCAAGCACGCGGCCAAGCTCGGTGCCTCGACGAGCGGTGAGCGGCCCGATTTCAAGGTGGTCATCAAGGATGGCAAAGCGCGCATCGTGGCGCGCAGCGCCTCCGAGCCGCGGACCGACGGCGTGCACAAGAGCTCCTGAATACGCTCGGCACGAGTCCGGGCGCGGATGCGCGGAGACGTCTCGTGCACGATCCGGCCAGCGAGGCTGACGACGCGGATCGCGCCGTGTCGCGAGGGCGCTCGCATCCTCGGGCGGTGGGCGAGCTGGCCCTCGTGGGTGGTGTCTTCGCGGCGCTCGCGATGCTGCTCACGTACCCGGTCGTCACCACGCTCGCGAGCCGCGTTCCCGGCGATCTCGGCGATCCAGTCCTCAACGCGTGGATCCTGAGCTGGGTCACCGAGAGGCTGGGCCACGGCGGCGCGGGCTTGTGGAGCCCGCCGATCTTCCACCCCTACCCGCTCACGCTCGCCTACTCGGAGAACCTGCTCGGTATCGCACCGTTCGTGGCGCCGCTCGCGTGGCTCAGTCGCGATCCCGTCCTCGTCTACGGCGTGGCGTTCCTCGGCTCGTACGTGCTCGCGGGAATCGGGGCGTACGTGCTGATGCGCGAGCTCGCGCTCGGGCGCGCAGCGGCGTGGCTCGGGGCGCTGGCGTTCGCATTCGGTCCTTACCGCGCGGCGCAGATGGTCCACCTTCAGATGCTCATGACCGGCTGGATGCCGATCTGTCTCGCAGCGCTCCACCGCTACGCGGCCGCCGGGTCGCGGCGGGCGCTCGCGTGGTTCGTGCTCGCGTACGTCGTGCAGGTGCTGTCGAACGGCTACATGCTCTATTTCCTGGCGCTGCCGGTGGCCGTGATCGCGCTCGGCCACGTGTTGCGGGGCGAGCGCATCGTCGAACGTCTCGCCGCGTTGGCCGGCGCGGGTGCGGCGATCGTGGCGCTGCTCGCTCCGGTGCTCTGGCTCTACTACCGCGTTCGTCTCACCCAGGGTCTGGTGCGCGGCACGGCCGAGATCCGCGGCTTCGGCGCGGATCTGGGTGGGTTCCTCCACGCCGCCGACGGCATCGTGAGCGCGCACTGGCTGCCGGGATTCGCGAGGGCGGAAGGTGAGCTCTTCCCCGGGTTGATCACGGTGCTGTTGGCGGGCGTCGCGTGGGCGACGTGGCGCCGCGGGCGATCGGATGGCGCAGGCGTCCGGGATGCCGCTAGGAGCCTGTCGGAAAATGTGCTTCGCACGCCGACAGGCTCCTCGCTTGAGGTTCCCCCGGGGGTCTGTTCCAGACACACCCCCCCCAAAAAGCGTGGAGTTTTTGGGGGGCCCCCCCCCAAGA
>CAYVDO010000564.1:0-4030 GCA_964450125.1 uncultured bacterium | reverse complement strand
GGCGAAGCCGCAGCGGGTCCCACCCCCGAGTCACTCGCTTCGCTCGCGGCTCGCCGCTGGCGCGTCCCATCATTCGCACGTACAAACAAGGCTCGATTCTCGATGCGCTCATTTCAGGGCTAACCCGCGTCGCTCAGCGGCTCTCGGGTGTGAGCTCGCGATCCAGCTCGTCGATCAGGATCTCGTCGAGGCTCGCGCCGTCCCTAACGGTGAGCCGAGACCGGAAGTCGGTCATCGCCTTGCGCGTCCGCAGGACTTTGCCGTTGACGAGATTGGCCACGGTCACGGCGGTGTCTTCCGTCAGCGTGTTCTGGGGCAACATCCGCCGCAACGCGTCGACGTCGACTAGATCGCGAGCCCTGAGCTCGGCGAGCGAGTCGAGGAAGCGCCTGGCCGCGACCCGTTCGGACGCCGGGATACGCGCCAAGACGCGATCCGGGTGATCGCGATACTCGTCGACGATCTCCGCCAGTCCGTCGCGCATCCAGTCGAGAGCCTGGTCGGCGAGCTGGTTCGCGAAGAACCGGAACACGTCGTTGGCCGTGACCGGTTCGAGCCCGCGCGCGGTGTGGTCCTTCCAGTCGGCCACCAGCAGGACGTCGATCTCCGAGAGCAGGAAGCCGAAGTCGTCGTCGTGGGCCAAGTCGCGAATCAGATCGTTGATCTCCTCGGCGCCCATCTCGCGCGTGAATGCGCGCGGCGTGGTGGTGAGCCCGGTGATGACGTCGTCGAGGCTCGCGTCGCCGACGATCGGGGAGGCGAACGCAGCCGCTACGGCGTCACGAACCGGGGTGATCGCGCGGCTCACCGCGACGGCGCTCTTCGAGCCGCTGGGGTCGGCGAGGAGGCGATCGAGGTTCGCTCGGGCATCGGCGAGCTCGCGCTGGGCGCGGCGCAGCCAGCGAGCTGCGTCCGGGAGTGCGTCGTTCAGGCGGTTTGCCGCACGTTCGAAGGTCCTGGCGAGATCGCCGAGCACCCGTGCGCTCTTCGTGACCAGCTCCACCGCACGGGCCGCGGCGTGTGGCGAGTCGTTGGCGAGGGCATCCAACGCCTGGTCCAAGCGCGCGACCATCTGGTGCGCCGAATCCCGCACGCGCACCGCGGAGTCGAGGAAGCGCTGCTCCTCGGCGTCGAACTCGTAACGAGCTGGACGATTCTGGATTTCGCCCAGCTCGAAACGGTACGCGAGCGCTGCACGCGCACTGCCGCCGAAGCCGAGCTCCAGCGTGAGCCACGTTTCCAGCACGCTCTCCTCCACGGTGCCGAAACGGTCGATGCCGGCACGCACCCGCGCTCCGGGGGTGAACGCGAGCGACTCACCCAGAAACCAGGTTGGCTGGAGATCTTCCCATGCCAGTCGGACTTCCCCGATGCGCCGCTCGACGGTGCCACCGTAGGCCCGTGTGAGCGTGAAGTCGCCCGCCAGCGAGATGCCCACGTGCGTGCGGGTCTCGACGGCGACGCCGACCTCGCTGGTCGTCGAGCCGATCGCGCCGTGGACGCGGACCGTGGGGGCGATGGGCGCGCGACTGGCCCCGAAGCGGATGCCGCAATCTCCAGCGATCCAGGGCTCGGGCACGGCCAGCAAGCGGACGTCGGTGGTCGCGAGGCTGTAGTCGGCATCGGGAAGGCGAGCGGTCGGTGCCAGATGGGCGAAGAGCGTGACGTCGTCGGCGGGCGCCAGCGCGGCGCCGAGTGACGCGCCCACGCTGAGCGCGGGGAAGACGTGCTCCACGTCGAGGCGCGCGCCGTAGCGCGCGGCCAGGCGCAGCGGACCCAACGCGGTGGAGGTGGTGACCGAATCGGCGAGCGGTGCGGTGACGTAGCTCGACACGAAGGAGCGCAGCGCCGAGTCGCGGCTTTCGTCGTCGATGTAGGGCTCGCCGTCGATCCAGAAGAGCGACGTGGTCATGCCCCAGTGGGTGGGACCTTCCGTGCGCTCGAGGGTGAGCGAGCCGAAGGGTGCGAAGAAGAGCTCGTCGCCGCGGTAGTGGCCGGCGGTGAGCGAGAGGCCCGGGAGCAGCGCGTAGCGAACGGCCTGGGTGCGATCGTCGAGCACCAGCTCCCACGGTGACGTGTCGTTGCTCGCCGCCGCCGCGGTCGCCAGGAGCGCGGTGCCGCATCCGGCGATGCGCCAAGCCTGCCGCCAGCGGGCGGCGCGGGACACGCGAGCCTCGGGTGAAGGCGGGCGACGCGTTCAGCCGTCGAGCGCCGAGGCCGAGTTGCCGCCGGGAAAGCGGGGTAGTGCGGCGAACGAGCGAGGATCGAGCGACGGGCGTGCATCGTCGGCTGGGGGCAGGTAGAGCTCGACCGCCCAGCCTGGGGCGTTCTCGGGCACCGAGTCGAGCGCGTGAAGCAACGCTGCCAGCACGCGCTCCTCACCGCCCGGCTCCGAGCTGACGCAATACCCGACCACGCGCGCGTACGGCCACGCGCTCCACCACAGATCGAGCGTGAGGCCAGCCGACCTGCGCTCCACGACCAGCTCCCACAGCCCGCGCTCGGAGAAGAGCTTGCGTCGGTGGCCGGGTACCGCTCGATGACGGCGACTCTCCTGAAATTGCATCGCAGCCTCCGCAGACGGTCCGCGCCCCCATACGCGTCCGCTCTCGATGATACTAAATCGATATCATAGCTATTGCAAATTCGAATTAATCTGCTAGCCTGGTTTCATGCGTCGACCGCCCGCGACACCCGCCACGGTCCGAGGCCGTGCTCGTGGATGCCCGGGAGACCCAGCCATGGTGGCTGGATGCACCCCTTGCGCGGGGTCGGGCCGCCGTGACGGGCCCGCGGGCGGTCGGCCATCTTTCTCGCGACGCGCGCGCAGTGCGCGCGCGTCGATCTCGCCATGAAGTCCCGTGAGCTGAGCCTCCGCATCGGCACGCTCCTCCGCGAGCTCAGGAAAGACCGCGGCCTCACGCAGCGCGGCGCCGCCGATCGCGTGGGCTGGCCGCAGCCCAAGCTTTCGCTCCTCGAGAAGGGCCGCCTCGACTTCGGCGCGCTGGAGCTCGTCGTCGGGCTCGCCCGCGAGCTCGGTGTCGATCCCGCGGAGCTGCTGGGGGCGGCGCTCGCGGACGGCGCCGCGGGGAATGCGCCGCGCGGGGATCGGGCGTGGATGGTCTCCGCGTCGCGTCTGGCGACGGCGCTCACCGACGCCGGCAAGCCACTGGTCTTGGAGCGGCGCTCGCCGTTCGAGGGTCTCGACCGGGCAACGTCGTTCCAGAGCTGGGTGACGGCGCTGGTGCGTTCCCGGGCGTTCGGTGCCGTGCCGAGCGGCGCCCACGCCAGCGGCTGGATCCTGCCTTTCGCGCCGAGCCTGATGCGGCAGGGTTGCGACGAATTCGAAACCGCCCCCGAGGCGCGCGTGCTCGCCGCCGATTCCCGTGCAGCGATCGTTCGCGAGGCGCAACGCTTCGCGCTCCTGCACGAGCTCGCGTCACGTCCTGTCGAGGCGCTCGCTCTCGCCGAGCCCTTGGCAGAGGCCTATCCGATGCCGGAGACCGAGTATCTGCGCGGCGTGCTCCATCACCAGCTCGGCGCCGCTCCGCTGGTGGTCAAGGGCTGCGTGCAGCGGGCGCTCGATCGTCTCGAGCAGCTTCCAGCCACCGATTTGCGAGCCGACCTCGTGGTGGCGGGCTTGGCGGGACAGCTCGACGTGGCCGCCGACGCCGCCGAGCGCGCCCACGGCACCGTCACGGCCGAGGCCGAGCGGCGCATCGATCACGCCATCCGGCTCCTCGACGCAGCGGGGTTCGTGCAGGGCCGGATCCACCTGGAGGTGCGTCGCGCCATCGCGCGCCACGAGCGTTTGCGCGCAGCAGCCGAGGGCGCGTCAGCTGCCTTCGCGGCGCGCGACGCGCGGTGGCAGGCTGACTGGCAAGCGGTGGGCGCGTCGCTGGCGCGATCACGTGCCGAGTACCAGGCGTTGGGTGTCGCGATGGGGACGGCATACGTCGAGGATTGGCTGGCGCGCCATCACGAGCTCGCCGGCGAGCACGAGCGGGCGCTCGAGTGGGTGACCAGCGCG
>CAYVDO010000563.1:0-4031 GCA_964450125.1 uncultured bacterium | reverse complement strand
TGTTCCAGCCCCCCGCCCGCGGCAGCAGAGCCGCCACGGGCCCACCCCCAAGACGCTTCGCGGCGCTCGCGGAGAGATGGACTGCGAGCCTGGAGAAGCCGCTGCCCCGATGGGTCGTTGCGGCGCGCGACCAGGGCTGTTCCACGACGCCTGTGGCCCACCTGGCATCGCACCCGCTCCCCGATGCGGTGGTATCGTCGCGACGAGCGCGCAGCCGCGAAGTCAGCCGCGCACGAGCACGTGCAGGATCAGCGCGGCGAACGCGAGGATCACCACGAGCGCGCTCGCTGCGGCCAGAATCACGGAGACCTTTCGGGCCAGCGCCGTCGTGGGCGGGCGATCGGCGAGCAACATCCCGAGCGCGAAGCCCGAGGCCAGCCCGCCCACGTGCGCCGCGTTGTCCACGTTCACGACCGCGCCCAACAGAAGCGTGTAGCCGATCGAGCGCAGGAGCTGGGCGCGCACCATCTGCATGTAGGCGCCGCCCCGCTTCACCGTGAGCGCGAGCAGCACTCCCACGATCCCGAGCACGGCACCCGAGGCCCCCACCGAGAGGTGAGGCGTGCCGGAGACCACGCTCCACGCCACCGTGGCGCAAAAGCCCAGAACGCCCGTGATCACGTAGAGAAAGAGATAACGCGCCGATCCGTAGGTGTGCTCCACAGCCGGCCCGAGATCGGCCAGTGCCATCGAGTTGAAAGCGATGTGCACGATCCCACCGTGCACGAACATCGGCACCACCAAGCGCCACCATTCGCCGCGTAGCACCGCCGGCGCGAACGCACCCGCGGCCACCCACACGTCGCGGGTGCCCGCCATGATGGCCGTACCCATCCCCTCCGCGCCTGCGAGGGCAATGGAGAGTGCGAACACCAGGACGTTGATCCCGAGGATGACGGCCGTCGCCGGGTAGTCGCTCGGCAGACGGCGCCGCAGCGATTCGGCCGCGGCCACCGGCGAGAATCGCAAGCTCGCGCCGCAATGATGGCAGTGGGTCGCCCCCACGCCGACGAGTTGGCGACAAGCGGGACAGAGGCTGGGGCGTGTGGTGCCGGCCATGGAAGGCGAAGCTCGCGGGTCGCCGACGACATCGTCTTCGGTGCAGCCGAGCGAACGTACTTTCCCGCCCCGTGCCGCGCAACCGATCACGCCTTCAGCGCACGCGAGCCGCGCTGCATTGCCGTGCGCTTGATTCGTCACAGCAGTACGGCTACCCCCTTGGTTCGCGTCCCAGCGGTGCTGCCCATGCTCGAGATCCTCCACGACCTCCGCCACCTCTACGGTCAGGCGTTCCGCGACACCGGCCGTTCCCTGAAACGCGGCTGGGTCGGCTTCGTGGCGGTGCCGGCGTACGGGATCCTGCTGGTGTTGATGGCACCGATGGTGGCGCCGCTCGGAATGATCGGTGGCTTCATTCTCGGCTTCGCCAACGCCGCGGCCGCGGGTGCGCTGCTCGCGTTGGTCGAGCAGTGCGTCTTCCAGCGGCGGCTGGCGATCGGCGACGTCCGCGATGCTCTCGGCCACTACCTCTGGGAAGTGATGGGCGTCGGCTTCGTGCTGTGGCTCCCGAGTCTCGTGCTGCAGCAGCTCGGCGCCGCCGCGCCGATGGGCCCGTTCGTGCTCGTGACCTTCTACGTGCTGGCCGCTGTGTTGCTGAATCCGCTGCCCGAGATCGTGTACCAGGTGAAAGGTGCGAATCCCGTCGAGCACCTGGCCGAGTCCGTGCGCTTCGTGCATCAGAACTGGATCGAATGGTTCTTGCCGGTGGCCGTGATCGTCGCACCGATCCTCGCCGCTTTCGGCCAGGCCATCGGCGCGGGCGCCGCTGGCGTTGGCATCGGATTCTCGAGCCTGCTCGCGCTTCCGATGCTCATCTCGGCGGCCCTCACCCAAGCCGCGGGCCTCGACGATCCGCGCCTCGAGTTGATGCTGGCGATCGTCATCACCTCGGTGACTACCTTCGCGATGCTGGTCTTTCGTGGTCATCTATTCGTCGCCCTGCGCGGCTCGACTCGGCGTGCGCGCGCGTTCCGCCGGCGCATGAGCGGCTGAGAGCGTCGCTCTCGCCACGTCGCCCCGGTCTGGATCGTGACGCCTCGGCCCATCCTCGTCACCGGCGTGTCTGGATTCGCCGGCTGGCACCTCGTGCGTGCGCTTTCACGCCAGCACGCCGTGGTCGGCACGTTCCACACGCGACCGGTCGAGATCGCCGGCGTTCGCACGGTGGGCATCGACCTCGCCGACACGCGCCGCGTCGCCGTGCTCCTCGACGATCTCGAGCCGCGCGTGGTGATCCATGCCGCAGCGCTCACGGACGCCAACGCGTGTGAGCGCGATCCCGACGCCGCGACGCGGGCAAACGAGACCGCCACGCGCGTGCTCGTGGAGGGCATCGACGCGCGCGTGCCAGACGCGCCCTTCGTCTACTTCTCGACCGACCTCGTCTATCCGGGAGATCGCGCGTTCTCGCGCGAGACCGACCCCATCGGCCCCGTGATGCACTACGGCCGTACCAAGCTCGCCGGCGAGCGCGTTGCCGCAGCACGCCGAGGTGCGGCAGCGATCCTGCGCTCGGCGCTGCTCTACGGTCCCCCGAGCCCGTTCAAGAGCGGCGTGACCGGCTGGATGCGCGAACGGATCGAGCAGGGCGAGCCGCTGGCGCTCTTCGTGGACGAGTACCGCACGCCGGTGCACGTCAGGGACGTGATCGCGGTCGTCGAGACGCTCGTCGCGCGCCGATGGGCGAGCGACGAGCGGCTGCTCCTCAACCTCGGAGGCAGCGAGCGACTGAGCCGGTTTGCGATGGGCGAGATTCTCGCGCGAGCGCTGGGCCGCCCCACCGATGGCCTGCGCCCCAGCCGGCTCGCCGACTCGACGCTCGCCGCTCCGCGGCCCGCGGATGTCTCGATGGACGCGACGCGCGCTGCTGCGCTCGTGGGCCGCCGCCTGTTATCGTTTCAGGATGGCGTGAATCACCTCGCTCCCGTTCCCTGAACCGACGCGTCGGCACGCCCCGACGCGTCCTGGATCGTCTGCGATGACCTCTGCCACGAGCACGACCTCCTCTCCCACTCCGCTCGCCGCGCCGCTGCCGCTCGGTCTGGAAACCGCCCGCGTATGGGCGCTCCACCTGCTCTGCTTCGTGTTGCCGTTCAGCTGCCTCGCATTCACCCAGACCGCGCCGCATGCGTGGTGGGCGTCGATTCCGTGGTTCGGCGTTGTGATCGCATCGGTGGCCGCCGACGTCCACTCCAGCAAGGAGCGACGTCAGCCAGCCGAGCTCATGCCCGACTGGCCCTTCACCGGCGTCCTGTTCGCGCTCACCGCGCTCCAGCTCGCGAACGTGGCGCTCTACGTGCGCATGGTGTCGATCCAAGGCTTCTGGCGCATGGACACGCTCATCGGCCTGCTGCTGCAAGGCATCACCTCGGGCTACTCGGGCATCGTCGTCGCCCACGAGCTGATCCACCGCAAGGAGAAGCATCTTCAGACCATGGGGCGCGTGTTGCTGGGTGCCGTGCTCTACGAGCATTTCTTCACCGAGCACATCCGTGGCCACCACGTACGTGTGGGCACCGCCGCCGACCCCGCCACGGCACGCTTCGGCGAGACCCGCGTCCAGCACCTGCGCCGGAACGTCCCCGAGCAGTTCAGGAGTGCCTGGAAGCTCGAGTGCACACGCCTCGGTGACCCGGCGATGCAGCTTCTCGATCGCCGTCAGCTCGGCAATCGCGTGCTCCACGGCGTGCTGGCTGAGTGGGCCGTCGCGGCGCTCGTCCTTGCGCAGCTCGGTGTCGGCGCCTTCGTCGCCTACCTCGGCCAGGCCTGGATCGCGATCACGCTGCTCGAATGCGTGAACTTCTTCGAGCATTGGGGCCTCACCCGCGACGGGCGCCGCGTCCAGCCCATGGACTCGTGGGACACCAGCTCGTGGTTCACGCTCTACACCCTGGTAGGACTCTCGCGACACGCCGACCACCACGCCTACTCCACCCGTCCGTACCAGCAACTGCGCTACTTCAGCGAGAGCC
>CAYVDO010000562.1:0-4035 GCA_964450125.1 uncultured bacterium | reverse complement strand
GCGACATACCGAGCGCCGGATCGCCGGCGACGATGCGATAGCGCCTGCCCGGCTCGAGCCAGCGGCGCGAGAGCGTGTACACGCCGTTCGAGGTGGTGCGTACCACCGCGGCGCGTTCGGCACCCGACCACGCGCTCACCTCCACGCCAGCCCACGGCGTCCCGTCCGCGGTGCGGGTGACTCGCCCAGCGAGGCCCACGAAGGCGTCGCGCAGGGTCTCGAGCTCGGTGTTGCCGTAACCCTGGTACGGGAATCCCTGCGTGAAGCGATCGCCCTCACGGCTCGAGTCGCGGGCCGTGGGCGCGCTGGGTCGGGTCGGCTCGATCTGGCTGCCCTCGTTCCATTCGTTGAAGCTCGTGACCAGCGCCACCGGCGTGCGCGGATCGAGGAACGGGCGCGCCAAGCGTGCGATGTAAGTGGCCAGGGTGCTACCGGGCGGGTCCTCGGGCCGCGTGACCCGCGGCACCACAAAATGGTTCACGCCCGGCAGCCGCATGACGCGATCGTTGTAGCCGGGCAGCACCTGGGGAAAGAGCACGGTCTCGTCGCCCGCCGCGTCGCGGTAGCGGCGATAGAGCCCGCGCGAGTCGGCGAGCAATCGCAGCAGGCCCCGGTAACCGCGGTGTTGCTCGAACTCGCCCTCGTAAAGGTTGTACGAGGTGATCGCGTCGAAAAGCTTCACCCGGGCAGGCACCGGCTCGTTCTGGTCGGCTTCCAGGGTGTCGCCGCGCTTCACCTTCCAGAAGATCTCGTCGCCCACCAGGAAGAGCTCGAGGCCGCGCTTGCGCATGCGGCGCCGAAGCTGATGGATGGCGTCGGAGTAGAGCCCGGTGTAGGTGCGGGTGATGTAGAGGATGACGACCGGCCGCCCGTCGATCCGCAGGTAGCTCGGGTTCGAGAAGTAGCGGTCGGCGAGGACGTCGAAGTGCTTCAGGAACTCCTCGATGGTGGCGCCGCCGAAGTTGACCGTGCCGAGCCCGGGATGGAACGCGAGCCCCTGAGACTCGTAGAGCAGACAGAAGCGGATGTCGCCGAGATTGCGCGCCTTCAGGAATCCTTCCTGTGCGCGTCGCTCGATGTCGGGATCTTGCGGCCACCACGACAGCACGAAAAAGTCGATGCCGTGCTGGTTGGCCCACTCGATGTGCTTCTCGGCGATCCGCGGGTCTTGCGACGAGTAGCGCCCGAGGGTGGGCTCGATGCGCGGTACCGTGCGGTCGCCGAGGCTGCCGAGCTTCCAGTTCTCGGGGAACCACACGTAGTAGTAGGCACCCACCAGCGTCCGCGACCAACCGTCGTGGCGGAGGCTCGCAGCCAGGCGCGGCGTCACGAGCGCCGCGGCGGCGAGCGCCAGAACTCCGAGAGCGACGAGCACGCGGCGCGCCGCGCGGCGGGACGATCGTGGACGAGGCATGGGGAAATGCCGGCGCGGACGCGCGTGGCGGCGCCGCTTCATGGTCGATGCCGAGGCAGGGCGTCAACCGTGGGCGCGGCGCCGAGCACGGTTGACGGTGCCTCGCCGACCCCGCTAACTCGCTGCTCGCGCGTGAGCGCCACGAGTGGCGCGTGCGCATCGCAGCGCGGAAAGGCGGCGGGGTTTCGAACCGTGGCTGAGGGCAAGGACTTCACGTACCGAGATGCGGGTGTGGACGTCGATGCCGCGGAAGACTTGGTTGGGCACTTTCGCGCGATCGCCGCGGCGACGCGACGGCCCGAAGTGCTCGGCGACATCGGCGGCTTCGGCGCCCTCTTCCGCCTCGACACGACGCGCTACCGCGAACCCGTGTTGGTGTCGTCGACCGATGGCGTCGGCACCAAGCTGCGCATCGCGTTCCGCATGGGCCGCCACGACACCGTCGGCATCGATCTGGTGGCGATGGTCGTGAACGACCTGCTGCCGCAGGCCGCCGAGCCGCTCTTCTTCCTCGACTACTTCGCGACCGGTTTGCTCGAAGCGGGTGTCGTGGAACGTGTGGTCGCAGGCATTCGTGACGGCTGCAAGCAGGCCGGGTGCACGCTGATCGGCGGCGAGACCGCCGAGATGCCGGATTCCTACCCTGCGGGGGAATACGATCTCGCGGGCTTCGCCGTGGGCGTCGTCGAGCGCGACCGAATCCCGAACCCGAGCGCCGTCGCCGCAGGCGATCTGCTGATCGGGCTGCCGTCGAGCGGCATCCACTCGAACGGTTACTCGCTGGTGCGCCGCGTGCTCTTCGATCATCACCGGCTCGATCCGGCGCTCGTCGTTCCCGAGCTCGGTGCCGGCACACTCGGCGAGGTCCTGCTCACGCCCACGCGGATCTACTGCCGATCGGTGCTCGCGGCGTTCGCGTCGGGTGTGGTGCGCGGAGCTGCCCACATCACCGGAGGCAGCTTCGAGAAGAAGCTGCCGCGCTGCTTGCCTGCGCACCTCGCCGCGCGCATCGACCGGACGGCCTGGAAGGTGCCTGCGATCTTTCGCTATTTGGTGGCGAAGGGTGTCGGCGCCGAGGAAGCGTGGCGGACGTTCAACATGGGCGTGGGCATGGTGTTGATCGTGCCACCTGCGCACGTGGATGCGGTGTGCGCGGTGCTGCGCGCCGAAGACGAGGCGCCGATGGTCCTCGGCGAAGTCGTGCCGCGTGCCGAATCCGGGGCGGCCATCGAGTGGCTTGGCGCACCATGAGCGCGCCGCGCACGCTCGGCGTGCTGATCTCGGGAAGCGGTTCGAATCTGCAGGCGATCCTCGATCGCGTTGCCGACGGCAGCTTGCCGTGCGACGTCGCCGTCGTGATCAGCAACGATCCGAGCGCCAAAGGGTTGGTGCGCGCCGCGGCGGCGGGAGTCCCGACGGCGGTCGTCGAGCACCGCCGCCATGCCGGCCGCGAGGACTTCGAGCGCGCGCTCACCGCCGAGCTCGAGCGCGCCGGCGTCGAGTTGGTGGTGCTCGCGGGCTTCATGCGGGTGCTGAGCCCGTTCTTCGTGCGCCGCTGGGCGGGACGCCTCGTGAACATCCACCCGGCGCTCCTGCCGAGCTTTCCGGGAGTGCGCGCGCAGCGCCAGGCGTTCGACTACGGGGTGCGCTTCACGGGTTGCACGGTGCACTTCGTCGACGAAGGCACGGACACGGGGCCGATCATCGTGCAGGCCGTGGTGCCGGTGCTTCCCACCGATGACGAGGCCACGCTCGCGGCGCGCATCCTCTCCGAGGAGCACCGCGTCTACCCGCAGGCGATCCGCTGGATCGTCGAGGGTCGCGTCCGAATCGAGGGACGCGTCGTGCACGTCGACGGCGCCGCGCCGGTGGAGGCGAGCCCGCGTCACAACCCGCCGCTCGAAGCGAGCTCGGCTACGCGGGCGGTGCGCTCGCAGCGAGAGGAAGCGAAGCCATGAAGGTCCCGCCCCAGGTGTTGCGCGTGCAAGCTCCAGCCACCCACTTCGGCAGCGACGACCGCTCGGTGCCGTGTGTCGTCGCCGGCCAGTCGCCCGACCTGGCGCAGGCGATTCCGATCGAGGAGTTCGTGGTGGAGCAAGTGGGATTTCGCGTCGAGGGGGACGTGGTGGTCATCGACGACCCGCGCATCTCCTACGACGCGCTACGCAGCCTGCGCCTCGACGACGCCCTCGACATCGGTTTCACGAGCCGCGCGCCGGACGGCGTCGCGGTGATGGGCTGGGACGAGTTTCTGGAGCGTCAGAATCGAAGCTCGCGCGGCGGCTGACCGCGGTGCCCTGACCGTGGTGCCGCCACGGCGCAAACCCGCGGGCTCGGCGAGCGGTTGCCCCGGTCTCCCCGCTCGCCGTCCGTCTCCCCGCGAGCCGGAGGCGAGCCGCGCGGGCAGCGAAGCTGCCTTCGGGGTGGGACCCGCCGCGGCTTTGCCGCGCTGGGCGGGGGGCTGGAACAGCCCCGCACACGCACCTCACCGATCGATTTGCGCCTCGGGCTCCACGCTCGCGTGCCACCGCACCGCGAGCCAGAGGCGAGCCGCGAGCGAAGCGAAGCGACTTGGGGGTGGGTCCCGTGCGCCGGGATAAACCGGCAGAGAGGAGCAGATG
>CAYVDO010000561.1:0-4085 GCA_964450125.1 uncultured bacterium | reverse complement strand
GCTTTCTTGATGTCGTGCTGGAAGAGCGCCACGGTCGCAGCGAAACACGCCGTGACCGCGGCGACGACGCTCACCACGTGAGAAACCTCGGGCGCGAGGGCGTATAGAAAGCTCGTGCGGCACAGCAGGTAGATGCCGGCCGTCACCATCGTCGCGGCGTGGATCAGCGCGGACACGGGCGTTGGGCCCGCCATCGCATCGGGTAGCCAGACGAAGAGCGGAATTTGCGCGCTCTTACCAGTGGCCGCGACGAACAATGCCGCAGTGGCGAGCACCGGCACCGCTACTCCGAAGAGCGCCACCTGCGTCAGTCGAGGCGCCAGTTTCTGAAGCTCGGCGAACGAGACCGTCGGCGAGCCGATCGCGAGCGTCGCCCAGAAGAGGACCAGCAACCCGGCCATGAACCCGAGGTCACCGATGCGATTCACCAAGAAAGCCTTGGTGGCCGCCGCGGCGTTCTTCGCATCGCCGAACCAGAAGCCGATCAGCAGGAACGAGCAAAGCCCCACGCCTTCCCAACCCACGAACACCATGGGCAGGTTGGCTCCCAGCACGAGCGTGGACATGGCCAGCACGAATCCGTTGAGGTAGGCGAAGAATCGCGGGTAGCCGGGATCCGAGTGCATGTAGCCGACACTGTAGACGTGGATCAGAAAACCGATCCCGGTGATCACCAGACACATCACCGCCGACAACGGATCGAGCACGAGCTCGATCGGCACGTCGAGCTTGCCGATGTGGAGCCAGGTACCGAGCGTCTGCGCCAGCACCCGTTCCTCGGTCGGCATGGACGCGAGTGCCGCGAACCCGGCAGCGCTCACCAGAAACGAGACCAAGACCGCCGAGCAAGCGACCCAATGAACCGGCCCCCGGCCCCAACGACGCACGAAGGTCTTCCCGAACGCCACGTTCAGCGCCGCCCCGACCCCCGGCGCCGCCGGAATCAGCCACAACAGCGATCGAACTTGACTCAGATCATCCATGGCGGGCCGAGCGCGGTCGTTCCTTCAGCCGCGAAGCTGGCGAGCCTCGTCGGCCCGTACCGAAGCGGTGAGCTTGAAGAGTGCGAGCACGATGGCCAGCGCCACAGCTGCTTCCGCGGCGGCAAGCACGATCACGAAGATCGCGGCCACGTGCCCGGACGTGCGTCCCGCGCCGAAGTGCGAGAACGCCACGAAATTGAGCGCCGCGGCGTTGAGGATCAGCTCCACTCCCATGAGCAACGCCACGGCATTGCGCCGGGTGATCACGCAGTAGAGCCCGCAGGCGAGCATCCACACCGAGACCACCAGATACTCGGTGATGCCAATGGGGCCGAGAATCGACGCGGCGCAGGGGGTCACGTCGCCCCCTCCGGCGGTGGGGCTGGCTCGCGTCCGTCGCGCCGCGCGATCACCACGGCTCCCACAGCCGCGCCGAGCAGGAGGACCGAAGCCACCTCGAACGGGAGCAGGAAATCGCCAAGCAGCGCCTCGCCGATCGCCGCGGTGGTGGGCTGCAGTGCGGCGGTGTCGACTTCAGGCCAGCGGGTCGCCACCAACAGCGTGTAGGCGAGGAGGGCGGCCAGCACCAGGACCCCCAGCCCCCCCCATGCCGGGTGGATCGCACGCGCCGCCGCTCCGGGATCGTCGACGCGGCTGGTGAGCATGATCGCGAACAGCAATAGCACCACGACGCCGCCGACGTAGAGCAACACTTGGAGCGCCGCGATCAGGTCTGCGCCGGCGAATGCGTAGAGCCCCGCCACGCCGAGAAGCACCAGCAGCAAACAGAAAGCGGCGTGTACGAGATTCTCGAGGGTGGCGACCGCCACGGCCGCGACCATGGTGACCGCCGCCACCAGCAACCAGACCCCAGCTGCGAGTCCAGTGATCTCGACGGATGCCATCGCTCAGCCTTTCGCCAATCCCAACGTCGCGACGACGAGCTCCACCAACGAGCGATTGTCGGTGGCGACCATCCACAGTGCCGCGCCCAGCAGATTCACCAGCGCGATCGGGATCAGGTACTTCCAGCAGAGGGCCATGAGGTGGTCGACTCGCAATCGAGGAAGCGTCCAGCGCACCCAGATCAGCACGAACACCCAAACGAACGACTTCCCCAGGAAGAAGAGCACCTCGAGCGGCACGCGGAACCAAGCATCCGGCGACACGAACGGCACCTTCCAGCCGCCGAGCCACGCGACCGTCGCGATCGCGCCGATGATGAAGAGGTTCCCCCACTCGGCGAAGAAGAAGAACAGGAAGCGCATGCCCGAGTACTCGGTGTTGTAGCCAGCCACCAGCTCGCTCTCGGCCTCGGGCATGTCGAACGGGGCGCGATTGCCCTCGGCGGTGGCCGCGATGAGGAACACCCAGAAGGCGACGAACGTGAACGGATCGTGGAACAGGAACCAGTCGAGGGCGCCTTGGCGATGGATGATCTCCTGCGTGCTCAGGCTGCCGGCGAGCATCACCGGTACGAGCAGCGCGAGCGCGGAGGGAATCTCGTAGCTCACGATCTGGGCCGCCGAGCGCATGCCGCCGAGGATCGACCACTTGTTGTTGGACGCCCATCCCGCCATCAAGAGCCCGACCACCACCAAGCTCGTGATCGCGAGCACGTAGAGCAGCCCGACGTTCAAGTCGGCGGCGATGATCCGGCTCGAGAACGGAATCGCCACGAGCGTGAGGAACGTACCGGTGAAGACGAAGTAAGGTGCGATTCGAAACAGCAGGACGTCGGCGTCCGCCGGGGTGAGGTCCTCCTTGAGCAGCGTCTTCAGGCCATCCGCTGCCCACTGGAGGAAGCCCTGTGGTCCGACTCGATTCGGCCCGATGCGCGACTGCATTCGCGCTGCGATTCGGCGCTCGACCCAGGAGAGGATGCCAGCCACGAGCGAGAAGAACGTGAACACCGCCAGCGCGTACGCCGCGATGACGGCGCCGTAGACGAGCAAGCGAGGCCAGCCAGCGAGGGGCCCCGCCACGAGGTGTCGCGCGAGCGCCTCCATTCAGTCGCCCGCACCAAGACGTCGTGCGCTGCGCGTCGCCATCGCCTTCACCGGTCGATCTCGGGTGCGACCACGTCGAACGCAGCGATGATCGCGACCAGATCGGCGATCATCCAGCCAGGGCTGAGCGCTTCGAGGATCGACATGGCGGCAAAAGACCCCGTTCGAATCTTGCAGCGATATGCACGATCCGAGCCGTCGCTCACGACGAAGTAGCCGAGCTCGCCGCGCGGCGCCTCGGTGCGAACGAAGGCCTCTCCCACAGGAGGCTTGATGGTGCGCGGAACCTTCGCCATCACCGGCCCGTCGGGAAGCTGAGCCAAGCATTGGCGCACGATGCGCGCACTCTCGAGCATCTCCCCGATCCGCACCACGTACCGATCGAAGCAATCGCCGAGCACGCCGCACTCGCCCTTCCCCACGACCACGTCGAACTCGAGCTTCGGATAAACGGAATACGGCTCGTCGCGACGCAGATCCCAGTCGAGGCCGGACGCCCTAAGATTCGGCCCGCTCAACCCGTACGCGATCGCCGCCTGCTCCGAGATCTGCGCGACTCCGGCTAGGCGCTTGCGGAAGATCAGGTTGTCGGAGATGAGTGGGTCGTACTCCTCGCGGATCGTCGTCTCGAAGTGATCGAGAAAACTCGTCGCACGCTCTGCGAAGCCCGGCGGCAGGTCGAACGACACACCCCCGATTCGCACGTAGTTGTAGGTGAGACGCGCGCCACAGAGCGCCTCGAAGAGATCGTTGACGGTCTCGCGTTCACGAATCGCGTGCATGAACGGCGTGGACGCACCGAGGTCCATCGGCATGGCGCCGACGGCGACCAGATGCGACGAGATCCGATTCAGCTCGGACACGATCACGCGCAGGTATTCCGCGCGCTCGGGCACCTCGAGCCCGAGCAGCCGCTCGACGGCCATGGCGTAGCCGACGTTGCAGTTCATCGCCGCCACGTAGTCGACGCGATCCGTGTACGGCATGAACGCCGGATACGGCACCAGCTCGGCGATCTTCTCGATGCTGCGATGCAGGTAGCCCACGTCGGGCAGACATCGCGTCACGATCTCGCCTTCGGTGGTGAGCACGA
>CAYVDO010000560.1:0-4091 GCA_964450125.1 uncultured bacterium | reverse complement strand
CGAGCCGCGCTGCCGCGAACCTCAGCAGTGCAGGGCTCTCGTCGGTGGAGCACCCGCTGCTGGGAGCTTCCACTTCACTGGCGACCGACGGCGGGCTCTTGTTCACGAGCCGGTTGTCCTTGGCCGAGCATCCATGGCTTGCGGAACACGCGGTTTTTGGAAAGGTCTTGTTCCCGGGCACCGGCTTTCTCGAGCTGGCGCTCGCCGCCGGGCAACGCGTCGGCTGTCACACCGTTGCCGAGCTAGCTCTGGCCACGCCGCTGGTGCTGCCCGCCCGTGGCGCGCTGAAGCTTCAAATCTTGGTCGAAGCGCCGGCTGCGGATCCAGCGCGGAGATTTTCGATTCACAGCCGTGAAGACTCCACTGCCGAGGACACGGCGTGGACGTGCCATGCCACGGGTGTGCTGTCGCCGAGCGCAGAGCAGCCGGAGAGGAGCGCTCCGCTCGGACAGTGGCCACCCGCAGGCGCGGCAGCGGTCGATCTTTCCGAGCTCTACCCCAGGCTCGCCTCGCAAGGCCTTGGCTACGGCCCAGCCTTTCAGGGGCTCACCGAGGCCTGGAAGATGGACGGCGTTCTGTTCGGGCGTGCGGTGCTCCCCAGTCCGATCGTCGGAAGTGCGAGCGAGTACACGCTCCATCCCGCGCTGCTGGATGCCGCTCTGCACGTCTTGGCCCTCGGCGGATTCGAGGCGCTCGAAGCTCGGGGAGCAGAGGTGCTGCTGCCCTTTGCCTGGTCGGCCTTCACCGTTCACGCCGCAGGTGCCTCCGAGCTGCGGATTCGCATGGCGCTCGATGCCGTGGACGAGGCCGAAGCCATCGTCAGCCTCCAGCTTTTCGATGCGTCGGATCAGTTGGTCGCGAGCGCCCGAATGCTTCGCCTTCGCCGCGCGACTCCAGGGCAGCTCGAGCAGGCTGCCCGCAGCGCGACGCAGGATGTGTTCCGCGTGCAGTGGCAGGCGTGGTCTGCCTCGGCGACGCCAGTACCGCCGAGCTCCTGGGCCGTGCTGGGTGACACGAGCGTCGCAGAGAACGGCGTGGCGCACTTCGCGGATGTGTCGTCGCTGCGCGCAGCGCTCGACGCGGGAGGGGGCGCGCCCGAGCGACTGCTCTTGAATGCAACCACCGGATCCTCGTCGTTCGACGCGAACGAACTGCCATCCGCCGTTCACG
Source organism: uncultured bacterium (assembly GCA_964450125.1). Taxonomy (GTDB): domain Bacteria; phylum JADJOY01; class JADJOY01; order JADJOY01; family JADJOY01; genus JADJOY01. Next base: position 2,921 of record CAYVDO010000560.1, on the reverse strand, counting down.
TCGCAACGGCGCGCGCGTTGGCGGATCTTCAAGAGCTACTGGCGGAGCCCCGTTTGCGGGCCACGTCGTTCGTATGGCTGACGCAGAAGGCGGTGGGTACGAGCACGGAGGATCGCGTGCAAGATCTGGTGCACGCGCCGCTGTGGGGCCTGGTACGGAGTGCGCGCAGCGAGCATCCCGACCGCACGCTGCGTCTGGTGGACCTGGACGCGGACCGCCGCATCTCGCCCGAGCTCCTGAGTGTGTTGTCGGCGGACGAGGAAGCGGAGATTGCCTGTCGCGGCAGCCGGTTCCTGGTGCCGCGACTGGTGGTTGCGCGCCAGGAGTCGAAGCCGGTCGAACCCCTGGAGCTGGGCGGCGCAGGCACCGTGCTGATCACGGGCGGTCCGGGTGAGCTCGGTCGAACGCTGGCGCGGCACTTGGTGACTCGACACGGCGTGCGGCACTTGGTGCTGACGTCGCGACGCGGAGCCGATGCGCCCGGGACGGCCGAGCTCGTGACTTCTCTGCAGGCGCTGGGCGCCGAGACCGTGACGGTGGCTGCGTGCGACGTAGCGGATCGCGCGCAGCTCGCTCGCGTGCTCGATGCGATTCCGGCGCAGCGGTGTCTCAGCGCGGTGTTCCACCTCGCCGGCGTCGTCGACGATGGCGTGCTCGGCGGCCTGACCGCGGAGCGGTTGTCGGCGGTGCTTCATCCGAAAGTCGACGGCGCGTGGCATCTGCACGTCCTCACGAAGCACCAACGGCTGAATGCTTTCGTGCTGTTCTCGTCGGCGGCAAGCGTCTTCGGTAGCCCGGGGCAGGCCCACTACGCCGCTGCCAACGCGTTCCTGGATGCGCTTGCCAATCAGCGTCGCGCCGAGGGATTGGCGAGTCACAGCCTGGCCTGGGGCCTGTGGGAGCAACAGGGCGCGGGCATGACCGCGCGCCTGGGCAAGACGGACCTCGAGCGCATGCGCCGTCAAGGCGTTGCCGCACTGCCGCTGGAACGGGGGCTCGAGCTGCTCGACTCGGCGCTTTCGCAGACCGAGCCCTTGCTGGTGCCGATCCGCCTGGATGTCGCTCGTCTGCAGCGTCAACTGTCGGAAGTGACCGAAGTGCCGTCGCTCTACCGCGCACTCGTTCGCCCCGGTCTGCGGCGTGTGGGAGCCGCAGCGGCGGAAGCGTCGGCACTTCGCCGACGGCTGCAGGGCCTCTCACCCGATCAGCGCCTGGACGCGGTGCTGGCGTTGGTGCGCGAGCAAGTGGCGACCGTTCTGGGGCTGGCGCACCCCGCGATGGTAGCGCCCGATCGTCCGCTGCAAGAGGCAGGGCTCGACTCGGTGATGGCGGTGGAGCTGCGCAATCAGCTGTCGGCGCGCGCGCAAACGTCGTTGCCGGCGACCTTGGCCTTCGACTACCCGACGCCGCAGGCCATCGCGGAGATGCTGTTGCGACGAGCGTTCGCCGAGCTGGACGCGCAGCGCGCCCAACCTACGTCGAGCGCCGTCACCACTGACGAGCCGATCGCCATCACCGCGATGGCTTGTCGCACGCCGGGCGGCGTGGTGGATCCCGAGAGTTACTGGGAGTTGCTCGAAGCGGGTCGAGACGCGGTGGGTCCGTTCCCGGATCGCTGGAGCTCGTTCTCGCTTTATGACCCCGATCCCGACGCGCCGGGCAAGTCGTACACGCAAGAAGGTGGATTCTTGCAGGAAGTCGAGCAATTCGACGCGGGATTCTTCGGCATCGCTCCGCGCGAAGCGGCTGCGATGGATCCGCAACAGCGCCTCGTGCTCGAGGTGGCGTGGGAGGCGCTGGAGCGCGCCGGCGTGCGTGCGACGGCGCTCAACGAATCGTCGACCGGTGTGTACCTCGGCTCGATGGGATCCGACTACGGCCACGGCACCACGACCTCTCTCGAGGATCTCGACGGGTATCGAGCGACGGGGCTGGCCGGCAGCGTGCTGTCCGGTCGCGTTTCCTACGTGCTGGGCCTTCAGGGGCCGAGCATGACGATCGATACGGCGTGCTCGTCGTCGCTCGTGGCGTTGCACCTCGCCTGTACTGCACTTCGTCAGGGCGAGTGCGATCTGGCGCTGGCGGGTGGCGTGCAGGTGATGAGCACTCCCAGCACCTTCGTCGAGTTCAGTCGCTTGCGCGGCATCGCGCCGGACGGTCGTTGCAAGAGCTTCTCGGCCGACGCCAACGGCGTGGGGTGGTCGGAAGGTTGCGGCGTGCTCGTGCTCAAGCGGCTGTCCGATGCGCGCCGCGACGGAGATCGCGTGCTCGCGGTGGTGCGCGGCAGTGCGGTGAATCAGGACGGGCGGAGCCAGGGACTCACGGCTCCGAACGGCCCGAGCCAGCAGCGCGTGATCCGTCGTGCGCTCGCGGTGGGTGGGCTCTCGCCGGACGACATCGACGCGGTGGAAGCGCACGGCACGGGTACCAGCCTGGGCGATCCGATCGAGGCGGGTGCTCTGGCGGAGGTGTTCGGGCCGACGCGGAGCGAAGAGCGCCCGCTGTGGCTCGGATCTTCCAAGTCGAACCTCGGACACACGCAAGCGGCTGCCGGTGTGCTGGGCGTGATGAAGATGGTGTTGGCGCTCGCCCACGACCGTTTGCCGAAGACGCTGCACGCAGAAAGGCCGAGCGCACACATCGCGTGGGCGGGTAGCGGACTCGAGCTGCTTCGAGAGGCCCGGGCTTGGCCTCGTGAGCGATCGCGTCCACGGCGAGCAGGTGTGAGCGGCTTCGGTGTTTCGGGTACCAACGCTCACGTCGTGCTCGAGGAGCCGCCGACCGAGCTGGTGGCCCTGGCCGCAGCACCGCGAACGCCGCCAAGCCTGCCGCTGTTGGTGTCGGGTCGCGACGCGGCAGCGTTGCGGGCGCAAGCGAAGCGCTGGGCCGAATGGCTGAGTGCCCACCCAGAGACCGATCCA
>CAYVDO010000559.1:0-4092 GCA_964450125.1 uncultured bacterium | reverse complement strand
GTACCGCTCAACGTCGCTGCGAATCGCTTCAACGCCGGCTACCTGGAGGCGAAGCGGCTGCACTTCGGCCATTGGGTTCCTGCGGCTGGCGCCAGCGCCGGCAAGAGCCCCGCCAGTGCCGCGCCGGAGCCCGTTCCCGTGGCCCGCGGGCGCAAGCGCACGGCGCGCGCCGAGGCCGGCGCTGCGGGCGTGACCCTCGCCGCGGCAGGCGAGTTTCGACGCCATCGCGGGCCCGTGACGGGTGTCGCGTCGGTGCCCGGCACCGACTGGATCGCGAGCGTGGCCTACGACGGCGCCGTCGGCCTCTTCGACGTGGCCACCGGGCAGGTCAGGCTGCTCGGCTATCACGACCATCTGGCCAACGGCATCAGCGCGGATCCGCGGGGCGGGCGCGTGGCGAGCTCCGGCGCCGACTACACGATCCGCATCTGGGACGTCGCTCAACGCAAGCTCGCGCGCGTGCTGCGCGGCCACTCCGACGACGTCGAGACGTTCGTGTTCCTCGACGGCGGCCTCGGCGCCTCGGCCTCGCGCGATCGCCGCATTCTCCTCTGGAACCTGGAGACGGGTGCGATCGTCGACATCCTGGAGGGGCACGAGAAAGACGTGCTGTCGCTCGCCAGCCACGGCGACGTGCTGCTCTCTTCCGGCGACGACACCACGTTGCGGGTGTGGGACGTGCGCACCGGCGTACAGCAGAAGGTGTTCGGACCCTTCGCGGTGGAGACCGACACCTGCGCCATCGACCCGGTCCACGGCCGCTTGGTGCTGGGGTGCGACGATGGCACGATCCGCGTCTTCTCGCTGGCGCGCGGCGAGCAGACCCACGAGATCGCCGCACACTCGGTCGGCATCAAGAAAGTCGCCATCTCGACGGTGACCGGCGAGATCGTGTCCGGCGCTTACGATCAGCGGGTGGCGGTGTGGAGCTGGTCCGGCGAGAGCCTCGGGCGGCGCCTCGAGGTGAGCTCGCAGCCGATGCCGTGGGAGCGAACGCTCACGTGGTCACACGACGGTAAGCGACTCTTGGGTGGCACCTTCGACGGCACGGTGCACGTCTGGGACGCGAGCGACGGGCGACTCGTGAGACGCATCGGCAGCGACGCGAGCCCCGAGGGCAACGCATGCTTCAACGACGTGGCGGTGGCCGACGACGGTACGCTAGCGCTCGTGAGCGACGACGGCCACGTCCGCACAGCGACACTCGCCGCCGGCGGCTTGGCGTGGGGCGATCAGGGCACGCCCTCCACCGGTCGCATCCTGATGAACGGCATCGCGATCCATCCGTCGGGACGAACGATCGTGGGTGGCGCCCACGATCACGCCATCCACGTCTGGGAGCGGCGCGACCATCGGCTCCACGCCCGCGCGCACGTGGCGCTCGGCCACGGACCGATCAACACCATCCAGATCCGCACCGGCCACGGCGAGCCGGAGGCCTTCATGGGCTGCTACAGCGGCCACGTGGTGCGCGTCGGTCTCGACGGCCAAGCGCACGGTGCGTTGCGCTGCCACGAGGGAGCCGTGAAATCGCTGCGGCTCCATCCCAGCCTCCCGCTCGGGCTGAGCTGTGCCGCCGACGGCACGCTGCACGCGTGGAACTTCGAGGGACGCATCCGCCAGCGCTACCTGGGGCATCGTGCGATCATCAACGACCTCGACATCGAGCCGAGCGCCGAGCGGGTGGCGAGCGTGGGGCGCGACTTCGCCCTCAACGTCTTCGACCTCGACGCCGGCACGCTGCTCGAATCCTTCGACCTCGGCCGGCGGTCGCTCAAATGCGTGTGTTTCTTCGACGCAGACACGATCTTCATCGGCGACTACTGGGGCCAGGTGATCCGCGTATCGCTCGCCGATCGCGAGGTGCGACGCCTCCAGGTCGCCGGCAACGGCCTGAGCGCCATCAAGCGCGCCGGCGACCGGGTGGTGACGTGCTCCTACGACGGCGGGATCTACGCGTTGGACCCGGCGCGCTTCGAGGTGACGCACGTGTTGCGCGCCATGCAGCAGCGGCTCGACGAACCCCACGACGGTGCTCTGCTGTGCGCAGGCTGAGACCGCCGCGGAGCGGGCACGGACGGGACGAGGGAACGGGAACGCGATGCGGGTGTTGATGCTCTATCCGAAGTTCTCGGCGGGCTGGATCCGCTACGGCGAGGAGGCGCGCCGCAAGGTCGTCGGGCGTCCCGGGCTTCCGCCCCTCGGACTCGTCACCATCGCCAGCTACCTCCCCGACGACTTCGAGGTCCGCCTCGTCGATCGCAACCTGGACGAAGTCCGCGAGGCCGACTGGATCTGGGCCGAGGTGGTGTTCGTGAGCTGGATGTTCGGCATCCAGGAAGACGATTACGTCGCGTGTCGCGAGGCCGCACGCCGCCATGGCAAAGGGCTCGCCGTGGGAGGCGCCCATTGCGTGGACGTGCCCGAGCGGCTGGCCCGTGAAGCCGACTGGGTCTGCCTCGGCGAAGGCGAGCCGATCCTCGCGCGGCTGGTCGCCGACATCCGCGCCGACGAACGCGGCCGAACCTACGGTCCCGAGCGCTTCGATCTCACCCACGCACGCGTGCCGCGGTTCGAGCTGCTCGAGAAACCCAACCGCTACGCGATGCACGCGCTTCAGTTCTCGCGCGGCTGCCCGTTCCGTTGTGAGTTCTGCGACATCCCCGACAACTTCGGTCGCGTACCGCGCACCAAGCGCCCGGCCCAGATGCTGGACGAGCTGAGCGCGCTGCGTGCCAGCGGCTACCTCGGGATGGTCTTCTGGGTGGACGACAACTTCATCGGCCATCCCAACGCCGCCCGCGCCATGCTCGGCGAGGTTCGCGACTGGAACGATCGCAGCGGCCACCCGTTTTTCTACTACACGCAAGCCACCCTCAATCTTGCCGACCACCCCGACTTGCTCGAAGCGATGGCCTCCGCCGGGTTTCAGTTCGTGTTCTTCGGCATCGAGACGGCCGAGGCGGAGCAGCTCGCGATCACCAAGAAGAGCCAGAACCTGCGCCGCGATCCGCTGGAACGGCTCGGCAAGATCCGCGCCGCGGGCATTCACCCGTTCGCGGGCTTCATCGTGGGCTTCGACGGCGAGACGCGCGACATCTTCCGCGTGCAACGAGATTTCATCCAGCGCACTGGCATCGGCCACGTCACGCTCAGTCTTCTCGACGCCCGCCCCCACACTCCGTTGCGCCGCCGGCTGATCGCCGAGGGACGGCTTCTCGACGAGCACCCCACGGCGATCCCCCCGATCAACTTCGTGCCCAAGGGCGAGCTGACCAAGCGCCAGATCTTGGAAGGCTACGCCTGGCTCATGAGCGAGATTTACGACCCCGAGCGGTTCTTCCCGCGCATCACGGAGGCGATCTGCCAGACTCGGCGTCGCCCCGCGATCCAGGCCGCGCTGCAGCGCTGGTACGGCGTTCCCATCTTCCTGCGCTTGGTGCTCAGGCTCGGGCTCGCGGCGCCCACCGGCAAACGTCCGTTCTGGCGCGCGCTGCTCACGGTCCTGCGACGTAACCCGGTGGCGCTCGACAACTTCGTGGTGGATGCCATCGCGTACTACGACGCGCACCTGGGTGCCAGGGCGATCGCGCAGGCCGTTCGCGAGCACCTCGCCAATCCGCGGCCCACCGACGTGCTCGATCGAGTCGTGCCCACCTCCGAGGCCGAGCTGTCCGCGGCGAGCCCCGCCTGAGCGAGAGCCAGCCAACCAGACCCGCAACGCCATGAAGACCGCACTCTTCCACGCCGACGGCGAGATTCAGCTCCAGGATCGGCCCACGCCCACCGTAGGCCCGGGTCGAGTGGCACTCGAGGTGCGATCGGCGGGGATCTGCGGCTCCGACCTGCACTACGTCCACGGCAAGAATCCGTGGGGAAGCCCCTCGGTTTGGCCGCGCCAGCTCGGGCACGAATTGGCAGGTGTGATCGTGGAGGTGGGCACGGGCGCTCGCGACCTCCACGTGGGCGATCGAGTGGTGGTCGAGCCCATGCACCTGGCGGCGTGCGGCGCCTGCGACACGTGCCGCGCCGGCCATGGCCACGTCTGCCCGAGCCGTGGAATGGTGGACGGCGTGCGCTGGTCGAGCGCCG
>CAYVDO010000558.1:0-4101 GCA_964450125.1 uncultured bacterium | reverse complement strand
CCTCGCGCACCGTGTGGGCGCGCATGATCACGTCCTCGCGCCGGTGGAGCTTGATGCCGCGTTTCGCGAGCGCCAGTGAGTAGAGCGACTCCGAGCCGAGGGCGCGCGCCACCAGCGATGCGAGCGTCACCACCAGCATCACCGGCAGGATGATCTTGTAGTCGCCGCTGATCTCGAAGAGCAGGATGAGCGCAGTCAGGGGCGAGCTGGTGGCCGCGGCGAGCACGCCGGCCATGCCCACCAGCGCGTAGGCACCCGAGCCAGCGGTGACCGCCGGCAGCACGTGGTGGACGACCGCGCCATAGAGCCCGCCGGCGATCGAGCCCACGTAGAGCGAAGGCAGAAACACTCCACCCGAGCCTCCCGAGCCGAGCGTCAGCCCGGTGGCGACGATCTTCGCGGGCAGCAGCAGCGCCAACGTCTGCCAGTCGAGGGATCCGCTCAGCGCCGCATCCATCGTCAGGTAGCCGACGCCGTAGAGGTTCGGTAGCGCGAGCACCAGGACGCCGACGACCAGACCACCGAGCGCGGGCTTCACCATCGGCGGAAGCGGCAGTCGCTGCGCATGGTGCTCGATGGCGTGCATGACACGCACGAATACCGCCGCCACCACGCCCGCCACCAGCCCCAGGCCGACGTAGAGCGGAATCTCGTAGAGGCTCTGCATCGCGTAGGGCTGGACCACGAACGCCGGGTGGTCGCCGAAGTACGCACGCGACACCACCGTGGCCATGACCGACGAGAGGATCACGGGTCCGAACGAAGGCATCGCGAAGTTGCCGGTGATGACTTCGAGGGCGAAGAAAGCACCGGCGATCGGCGCGTTGAACGCCGCAGCGATGCCCCCCGCAGCGCCGCACGCGGCCAGCGTGCGCATCTGGGCGCTGGGCAGCTTCAAGGCCTGCGCGACCGTGCTGCCGACGGCTGCGCCGATCTGGACGATCGGTCCCTCGCGGCCCACGGAGCCGCCGCTGCCGATGGTGAGCGCCGACGCGAGCGACTTGACGGCGGCCACGCGCGGGCGAATGCGTCCGCCGCGCGCGGTAACCGCCTCGATCACCTCGGGCACGCCGTGCCCCTGCGCCTCGGGGGCGAAGCGATGCACCAGGGCGCCCACTGCCAGCCCCCCGATCGCGGGCGCGAAGATCACGCGCAGTGGGGCCACCGTGTGGATGACGCGCAGCGGTAGATCGGTCGAGCCGATCGCCAGCCATTGCACCGCGGCGATCGCGTACACGAACGCGATGGCCGTGACGGCGGTCAGCACCCCGATGATGCAGGGCAGGATCACCATCGAGACCGGCGAGTGGTCGAGCTCGAGGCGAGGGAGCGTCATCGAGCGCGCTTTCTGAATGTCGCTGCGCGTGTGAGATGCAAACGGCGCGTGGTGGTCGTGTGGCCGAGGATGCGTCGGCTGCAGCAGGCGCGGCGACTCATGACGACGGGGATCTCGACGGATCGGCGCGCGAGAGGCTGAAGCGCAACGCGGGGGGCGTGATCAACGTCGTGACCACGACCATCACCACGATCGCGGCATATACGGCGGGTGTGACGACGCGTTCGCCCCCGATCTCGAGGCCGAGCCCGATGTTGGCGAAGATGAGCCCCACCTCTCCCCGCGGCACCATACCGATGCCGATCGAGAGCCGGTCCAATCCCTGACCGAACGCACCCAGCGAGCACGCCTGCTTGCCGGCGACGGCCGCGAGCGTGAGCACGGACGCCAGGGCGAGCACCGATGGGTCCCCGAACGCGCTCAGGTCGGTGTGCATGCCCATCATCACGAAGAAGATCGGCACCAGAAAGCTGGCGATCGGGTGGATCAGCTCCTCGAGCTCGTGCTCGCCGCGGTCGACGAAGTCGCGGTAGTGGACGTTCTCGAGGATCAGCCCTGCCGCGAAGGCACCCACGATCGGCGCGAGGCCGATTGCCCCCGCGAGCCACGCCAGCAGGAAGCAGAACGACAGCCCGGCGGCCAACAGCACTCCCTGGCCGCGCATGCGCGAGGCGAGAGCGAACGCCCGCGGCGTGACTGCCACGCCCACGCCCAGCGCGAGGACCAGGAACCCCGCGGCCTTTCCGACGATGGCGGCGATCGCGAGCTTGGTGAGGGGCGCCCCGCCGTTGGCCGAGACGATCACACCGCTCACCACCGCCAGCACCATGAGCCCGAGCACGTCGTCGATCACCGCCGCGCCCAGGATCACCCGCGCCTCGCGCGACTGCGACTGGCCGAGATCCTGCAACACCCGCGCCGTGATGCCGACGCTGGTGGCCGACAGGGTGGCACCCAGGAACGCGTGAACGTAGGGGCCTGCCTCGGGCAGCAACCACGCGCCTACGAGCCAGCCGAGCCCAAACGGCGCGACCACTCCGAGGATTGCGACCATCAGCGACGTCCAGCCCACGGCGAGCATCTGGCGAACGGTCGACTCCAGACCGACCTCGAAGAGCAGGATCAGCACTCCGAGCCGCGCCAGCATGTCGAGGGTGGGATCGGCGGCGAGGGCGGTCGGCCACGCGAAGCCGAGATGCGCGAGGTTGCCGAGCGCGATGCCGATCACCAACTCGCCGAGCACCGCGGGCTGGCCGAGCCGTACCGCGATCTCGCCGCCGACCTTCGCGGCCCACAGGATCACCACCAACCCGAGCGCCACGTGCGCGACCGGATCGACGTGTGCAGCAGCGTCCGAGGCGGCGCCCGCGGCAGGAGCGACCAGCCCCGCCAGTGCCAGGATCAGCGTGGCGCGCGCCACCCGCGCCGTGCGCGCCGGCCGGCGCGCACACCCGCTGTGCCGCAGGTCCGTGAGCGACGGAAGTGATCGGTCGCGAATCCGCATGCGTCGGCTCCCGCAGGATCCGCCGGTGAGCGCCCGCCGTGAAACGTGGCGGCGCGCGGAAACCGACGTCGATCCTACTTCAGCCGAGTGGCGGCCCGACCACCCGCGGATCCTGCGGCGTGGAATCGCCGCACCCTTCGACGCCCTGCGCGAGCGGTGTCGCGTGAGGCTGGTCGAAGGGTAGTCGCTGCGCCACCGATTCACCAGCCGAGCGATCCACGCGTGTGTGGCACCCAGCTGGTCGAGGCCGCCGCAGCGCATGGAAGCGAAAGATTGCGCGCCCGCGCGAACGCGTGACACAATCGCGCGCCGCCGCGCGCCGTGGCTGGCCTTCGAGCAGCCTGGATCCTCCCTCGTGACGCGTTTCCGAGCCCCACGCGCCGCCCGATCGGTGCGCCCCGCGCGGCGTCCTGCCGCACTCTTTCTGTTGCTGGTGTTCGCGCCGCTGGCGCTCGGCTGTACCCAGAGCACCAAGCTCATCGATCCCGACGAGCCGCGCGTCCTGCACGTCACCGGGACCCATTACGAGATGGGCTACCAGATCGGCCAGGCGTACTCGGCCGAGATTCGCCAGGTCTTCACGCAGTTTCTGACGGCCTCGCTGATCCCGTATTTCAGCCGCGAGCAGCCCGGCATCGCGCAAGTGCTCTCGTATTACGACGATCCGCGCTTCGAGAACGGCCAGTTCGCGTACGAGTTCCTGAAGGAGGCCGCGCGAGGCCTCGAGCCGTTCATCCCCGAGCGCTTCCGTGAAGAGATCCGTGGCATCTCCGACGGCGCGGGGTACGACTACGAGAACGTGCTCATTCTCAACACCCTGCTCGACGCGATCCTGAGCTTGGTGAACATCACGGTGTTCCTGCGAATCGTGCAGTCACCGGTGGTGGAGTCGATCTCGCTGCCGACGGCGATCCTCACCGACGGGGTCGACAACGACGAGGACGGCACCGTCGACGAGCCCCGCGAGAACGAGCTCGATTCGTTCCCGGCTTCGCCCTTCGCCGTGTTGAAGGGCATGCCTGCCCAGCCCACGCTGGTGTTTCGCTTCGGCGACGTGAGCTTCCCGAACGTGTTCGATCCCGAGGGAGTGGATCTCGACACGCTGCGCATCCGTCTCAACGACGAGGTCTACACCCGCGCATCGACCGGTGTGTGGAGCGACAACGGCGATGTGCTTCATCCCGTCGTCACGATCCAGCCGCAGGAGCCGTTCGCAGCCGGCACGGCGGTGGCCGTGGACATCGAGGCGGCCGACCTCGAT
>CAYVDO010000557.1:0-4103 GCA_964450125.1 uncultured bacterium | reverse complement strand
CTCCTCTCTGCCGGTTTATCCCGGCGCACGGGACCCACCCCCAAGGCGACTCGCTTCGCTCGCGGCTCGCCTCACGGCTCGCGCAGAGGTGGATGGCGCGCGGGCAGACCGATACCCCGGCCGGCCGGCGTGGTCCGTGCCATTGGGAACCTCGCTACGTCGGCTCACCTAGCGATGCGCCTCCTTCACGCCGAGCTCACAGCGGGTCGTATGAGCAAAACGTGCCGGTCCGAACGGCCCGCGCGAGGTAGCGCCCGAGCTCGCCATCTTGCTCCTCGATCCGGCGGATCGCGTCGCGCAGCCGGCGCTGGACGTTGACGCGGGCGCGCTCGGCTGCGCCTGCCGCACGGCGATCGCGACCACCCAACCCGACACCGCGCGCCAGCTCCTCACTCAACGCTTCCAGCTCGGCGCGTGCTCGCGCCGCTCGCGGGCCGTCATTCCAGCGCTCGGCCTCCTCGAGCTCGGTGCGCAGCTCGATCGCACGCCGGCGATAGTCATCGCGAGCACGTGCATCCAGAAGCTCGCCCGAATCGCCACGGTCCACGACGGCATCCGGCGAGCCGATGCCCCCGTCGGCGAGCCCCACCAGATCGAGGACGTGCCGCTCGCGTCCCGGCTCGTCGAGAAGCGCAGCGAGCATCCGCAGGCCCTTGCTGTCGCGCAGATGATTGATGCGCCCCCCGCACACGAGCTCCCAGGTCTCGCCAGCACGTCGCAACCCGAACGGGAATGGCGCCGACACCGGCGCACCCGCCGCGGGGGATGTCGTGGCCGTCCCGACGAGGGGCGCCGACGGCGCGACGCTTTCCCCGCGATCGGCTGAGCACGCCGCGGGACTCGCGCACACGCCCAATCCGAGCTCGCTCGCGAGGCGCGAGGCCTCGTCCCGAAGCGCTCGGGCGCGGACGGGCTCCCGACGCGCCTGCTCGAGGGCATCCGCGAGGTCGAGCGAGATCGCGGCAACGTACGGCCGCAGCCCCTGTGCCCGCGCACGCACCAACGCGTCCTCGAGCCAATCGCATGCCTCGCCCGGACGATCGAGCACCAGGTCCAACCGCCCGAGCACCGCGCTCACTGGATCCTCCGCGATCATCCCGAAAAGCCCCCAGCTCACGCAGCGGTGCGCATGCCGGAGGAGACGCTCCCGAATGCGCAGGGCGAGCGGCTGGTCACGCGTACCGACGGCGATCCGGGCCAGCGTCGCGATCGAAGAGACGTCCTCGATCGCGAAGAGCTCGTCCAGATCCGCATCGCCGAGCCACACCGAGCCGGCATCGCCGACCGCCACGGCCATCCCCGGGATTTCGATCGCCGCGACGCCGCGACAGAGTCTGCCCAGCACTCGTCCGACAGGCAGTGCGGCGACGTTGCGCTCCACGGCCTCGATCGCCCCGCGCGCCCCTTCGGCATCACCCGTGAGCCGCGCCGCCCACCAACGCTGCAGCGACAGGCTGCGAGCCGCGTTGGGATCGCGCGCCCGCTCGGCGAGCGCACGTGCCGCCGCGGCGTGCTCCTCGCCCTCGGTGAACCGACCGGCGCGAATCGCGTGCATCGCGCGCAGCGCCTCGACGTGCCACTGGTAGTACGGGTGAGCAATGCTCGCGGCGAGTGCCGCGGCGTTCTCGGTAGCCACGCGTGACGCTGCGGCATCACCCGCCTCGAGGTGGTCGAAGACCAGCCGCATCCGGCCGCGCCAGGCGTCGACCGGCTCTTCCAGCCGGTCGGCGAGTGCCACGTGCTCGAGATTGAGGATCGTGCGCTCGCGTGGATCGGCGAAATCCATGAGCGCCGCGATTCCATTGCGCAACACGTCGAGCAATGCCCGCTCGTCGCCTACCCGCCGTGCCATCGCGATGGCCTCGCGCGCCAGCGCCATCGGCTGCTCGGGCTCGACTGCCGGCTGAGCGGCAGCAGCGAGCCGAGCCATCACCCGCGCTCGAAGCGGAGAGTCGCCCGCAGGAAGCGCGGCGCGCGCTTCTTCGAGAATCGCGATGAGGCGCGGGTCCACCCGCGCGTAGACCAACACCGCGCCTTGGGCGAGCGCTGCGCGCGCCAAGAGCTCCGGATCGGATACATGCCGTGCCACGTCGGCGACGGCGATGCAGCTCGTCTCCGCCGCCACGCCGTCACCGGCGAGACCGCGAGCACGTGCCAATTCGAGCAGGATCTCCGCGCGCTCCCGCGGCTCGCACCCGACGCAATCGGCGTCCCACGCCTCGAGCGCACGCTCCAGTGCCTGCGCGGCATCCTCGTACGCATGGGCTTGCGCCGCGGCAGCTGCGGAGCGCCTGAGCGCAGCGATCGCACGGGTCCGGCTCGCGGGACCGGCGGCAAGCCAATGGTGGGCGACCTCGGCCCACGACGTCTGGTGCGAGCCGACGGCGAGCGCGCGCTCGAGCGCCTCGGCGCGGCGAGAATGGAGATCGGCACGACGTGTACCACCGAGCGCGCCGTAGCAGACGTCGCGGATCAAGATGTGCGTGAAACGGAACCGCGCGGGTGTCACCTCCCGCACGAGCGCATCGGCCACGGCCGGGGCGATGTGCTCCACGAGGTCCGCGACGTCGGCGCCCAGCAGGCTCGCAGCCTCGGCGAGGGCGAACTCGCGCCCCAGACACGCCCCCACCTCGAGCAGCTCATGCGTGGCGGCAGGCGTGGCGGCGATGCGTGCGCGCAACGTGCTCGCGAGGCTCGCGGGAATCGCCATGCGTACGCCAGCGAGCTCCGTGAGGACGCCATCCACGTGCGCGACGCGCGACTCGCAGAGTCGCGTCATCTCGATCACGTAGAGGGGATTTCCCTCGGTGGCGCGGCGGATCGCCTCACCGAGCGAGGGATCGAGGGGTACCGCTGCGGTGCTCGCGACCAGACGGCTCACGTCATCGCCGGCGAGCGGGCCGAGCGGAACGTGGCGCGCGACTCGCGCCAGCGCCGCCAAGAGCGGTGCCACGGACGAGCGCGAGGCGTCCGGCTCGCGCAAGCTGGCCACCAGCACGATCGGCACGTCGCGCACGGAGCGTCCCACGAAATCGAGCAAGAGTACCGAGGACGGATCGGCCGCGTGGAAATCGTCGAAGACCAGCACCAGCGGCGGCGCGCGGCGCGCGACGTCCGCGAGCAACCCACCCACCGCATCGAGAACCTGGAACCGCGCCTGCTCCCCGGCCAGTGAAGCCTGGCTCGCGGCGCCGCCGAGCGCGGTCACGACCTCGGGCACGAGCTCGGCGACGATCGCCGCGCGGGCCTCCAACAACCGCACACGCTCGCCGTCGTCGAGCCCGGCGAGCATCGCGCGCAGCACCTGGATCCACGGCCAGAATGCGGGTGCGCCCCCCGCTTCCCAGCAACGCCCCCACAGCACACACGCGCCACGCGCGTGCGCGATCGCGGCCCACTCTTCGAGCAGCCGGCTCTTGCCGATGCCTGCCTCGCCGCTCAACAACCACAAGCTGCCGCGGCCATCCGCGGCGGCGGCGATCGCCTCACCGAGCTCAGCGACCTCGCGAGCACGACCGATCAGCGGGGCTCCGTTCGGCGACATGCGCGGATTCTCGCCGCCGCTCCCGCGAGTGTCGAGGCGACGCGAGCGCTCGGCGCCGAGCGCTCGCGACGAGCGCGAAACCACGCGTGGAGGTGAGACGCCGCCTGCCGAGACGCTCCAGATTGCGCAGTACCGACGCACCGTCACCGGTGCCGGCATCGGGAACGGCAGTCGAGATCGTGCGGCAACCGAGATCGAGGGCCGCGCGAATGGCGAGTGCCGTGAGCGCGAAGTGCGCACCGCGACGACGCCCCGCGGGCGAGGTTCCGCACGGACCGAGAAAGGCGCGCTCGTCGCTCACGAAGAGCGACGCTGCGGCATCGAGCCGGCCCTCGATGCGGGCGACGAAGACGTGCCAGCGTCGCGCCGACACCGCGGCACGGAGGATCGCCGCAGCACTCGTGGGCAGGCCGAACGCATGGGTCAGCAACAAACCCACCGTGGGTGCCTCGAGCGCCGTCGCGCGCGCGATCTCGAGGCCCGTTCGCACCAGCGGCGGCAGCGAACCGTCGTGAATCAGAATCTCCCGACCCACCCCCGTGGCGATCGCGCGACGACG
>CAYVDO010000556.1:0-4109 GCA_964450125.1 uncultured bacterium | reverse complement strand
CGTAGGCCTCGGGCTGGTAGTAGTCGTAGTACGAGACGAAGTACTCGACCGCGTTCTCGGGAAAGAACTCGCGGAACTCCGAGTAGAGTTGCGCTGCGAGCGTCTTGTTGGGCGCGAGCACCAGCGCGGGCCGTCCGATGCGCGCGATGACGTTCGCCATCGTGAAGGTCTTGCCCGAGCCGGTCACGCCGAGCAGGGTCTGGTAGGCAAGACCGTCGTTCAGCCCCTCGACGATGCGCTCGATCGCCTCGGGCTGGTCGCCGGCGGGGGCGAACGGCTGGTGCAGGCGAAAGGCGCCCCCGGGAAAGGTGAGGACCTTCGCCTTCTCGGGTGCGTGGACCGGCTGGGGGAGACTCGACATTCGGGACGACGGCTGCGGCAAGCGGCGATTTTCTCACAGCGAGTCGCGCGGCATCGATGGACGAGGCTAGAATGCGGGCGTCCTCCACCACTGTTCCCGTCTGCGAAAATGAGCGCTTCCCTGCTGGCCGGCGTCGAGATGGCGCCGCGCGACCCGATCATCGGCATCCTGGAGCTGTTCAACGCCGATGCGAACCCGAAGAAGGTCAACCTCGGGATCGGGGTCTACACCGACGACGCCGGAAAGGTGCCGCTCCTCGAATGTGTGCGCCGCGCGGACCGGGCGATCCTGGACAACCCCGCCCCGTGGAACTACCTGCCGATCGATGGTCTCGCGGCGTACGACGCGGCGGTGCAGGGCCTCGTGTTCGGCGCCGACTCGGCCGTTGTCAAGGAAAAGCGCGGCGTGACGGTGCAGGCGCTCGGGGGAACCGGGGGCCTGAAGATCGGCACGGACTTCCTGCGGCGGATCAACCCGGGCGCGAGCGTCTGGATCAGCGACCCGAGCTGGGAGAACCATCGGGCGCTGTTCGAGGGCGCCGGGTTCAAGGTGGACACGTACCCGTACTACGACGCGGCCAGCCACAGCGTCAACTTCCCGGCGATGGCCGCGGCGCTGGAAAAGCTTCCGGCCCGCTCGATCGTCGTTCTCCACGCCTGCTGCCACAACCCGACGGGCTACGACCTGACCCCGGACCAGTGGACGCGGGTGATCGAGATCGTGAAGGCGCGCGAACTCGTGCCGTTTCTCGACATTGCGTACCAGGGGTTCGCGGAGGGCATCGACGCCGACGGCGCCGCGGTGCGCCGTTTCGCCGAAGTCTGCAGCCCGGTGTTCGTGGCGAGCTCGTTCTCGAAGTCCTTTTCGCTCTACGGCGAGCGCGTCGGCGCGCTGAGCATCGCCACTGCCAGCGCCGACGAAGCCGCGCGGGTCCTGAGCCAGATGAAGCGAGTGGTGCGCACGAACTACTCGAATCCGCCCACTCATGGCGGCAAGGTCGTGGCGATGACGCTGACCACGCCGGATCTGCGGGCCCTCTGGGAGCGGGAGCTCGGCGAAATGCGCGACCGGATCAAGACCATGCGCAAGGCGCTCGTGGACGGCATCCAGTCGCGCGTGCCGGGTTCGGACTTCAGCTTCGTGCTGCGTCAGCGGGGCATGTTCTCCTACTCCGGGCTGACCAAGGCCCAGGTGCTGCGGCTGCGCGAGGAGTACTCGATCTACGCGATCGAGACCGGGCGGATCTGCGTCGCGGCGCTGAACTCGCGGAACGTGGATTACGCGGCCGACGCAATAGCGCGCGTACTTCGCTGACTTCCTGCGGATCGCCGTGAGCGGCATCGTCACGCGCCTGACCAACAGCAAGGCGGTCGGCGACGTCACTCAGTCGCAGGTGCTCGCGGCCCTGCTCAGGCAGGGCAAGCGGGTGCTCATGCCGTTTGGCGACAACTGCCGGTACGATCTCCTGGTGGAGGAGGACGGGGTGTTTACGAGGATCCAGTGCAAGACGGGCAGGATCGTGCGCGGAGCCGTCGTCTTCGCCGTGGCGTCGTCGCAATACCATCGCGGCGGCAAGCGGCAGGGCTACCAAGGCCAGATCGACGCTTTCGGGGTTTTTTGCCCCGACAACGACAAGACCTATATAATTCCGATCGCCGACCTCCCACTCGTACGGGAGGCGAAACTGCGCCTCGCCCCACCCGGAAACTCGCAGGTCAAGGGTATCCGCTGGGCGGCGCGATACGAAGTCCGATCCCCGATAGCTCAGCTGGTAGAGCGACGGACTGTCAAAAGGCAGCATCACGGGGAAACCCGTGATTGAAAATCGGGTGAACTCAGGGAATGTCCCGCGTGGAAGAACCCTGAGCCAAGCCCGCCGAAGGGCAGAAGAGTAGGCGGGAAGGTGCAGAGACTAGGGGGTGAGCAGCCCGCGCGATAAGCCCCCATCAGCGCCCGACACCCTAACGGTCACGCCGAGGGTGATGAGATAGTCCAGCGCGCAAGCGTTGTAATCCGCAGGTCGTAGGTTCGAGCCCTACTCGGGGAGCCAATGCAGAAACGGCCCAGCCAAGCGCTGGGCCGTTTCTCTTCTCTCGCTCGAATTCTTGAAGACTGACTGTTAATCGGCAGGTCGTAGGTTCGATCCCTACCCGGGGAGCCACGACTCAAGGACCTAGTCTCATCCGGCAGTGCGGACGAGACCACGACATGTCGCAAATGCACGACAGGGACTTTGCCGTGTGACGAAGTGCTCGCCTGGAGCACTGCACGAGTTGCTCACTCAATATGACGACAGCATATTGAATGCGCAACCTCGTGTTTGGTGGGACGCAGCAGCACCGGAGCGCATGAGCGCTGTACCTGGCGATCGAAGTCGCTCGCGCAGTAGTCGGCGCACCTGGCGATCGCCTGGGAACCCGGCGCGCGGATCGTGCCCCCCCCGAACACACCCTCAACTTGAAGTGGAGGCACAGCAAATGGCTCTCAGCAAATTTCAGCACGAGGACTGCGCAATCACGGTGAGTGCCATTTTCCTGTCGGGGCCGCGGAAGTGGCGGCCCCACATCTCGATCATTCGCCTCCGCCGCACCGCTGCGCTAACCCGAGAGCAGGCTATCGTCGACCAACCCGCCGTATTTGCGTCTGCCAGCGATGCCCTCGAATTCGGGACGCATCACGCCCGCCGGCTCGTCGATGGTGAATTGCCGGGGTTAAGAGTGTGATCGACGCCGCGTGCAGGTAGGCGTGCCTCCGCACTCTGCGGGTGCGAGGAACTGGAGCGCTGCGTTGCTCAGCGGTGCTCGATCCACCAGATGAGGCCGACGAACAGCACGATCAGGAATTCCGCGGCAGTCACCACGACGAGCAGCGTCGTGATCCGCCGCGCGCTGGGCTTCATCGGGAGCCAGACCCGCTGCATGTAACAGCGGTAAACGGTATTGCGCCCCCAGCGCCGCTCGCGGCGCAGGTATGCATGCAGCGCCCACCCCCACGCGGCAAGTGTCGAGTCCACCTCAGCCACGCGGCGCGCGCGCTCCTCCTCCGGGACGCCGCTGTAGTCGTCGGTGATCGTGAGGCGGCCCCCGGCTGCGGCGGGCGTCAGCGCGAAACGCGTACGGCGCTTGAGTCCCTGCGAGTACCAGACCTCGAACGCGTCATCGGATTCGCGCTCGATCCGCAGGTCGAGTGCCACGTCCTGCTGGTTGCTCGTGTTCCGCCAGGCGACCCGGAACGTGTCGTCCGTGGTTCGGCGCCAGGACGCAATCTCGAGATAGGGGTTGATGCGGAACAGTCGCTCGACGTCGCGGCAGAACTCGCGCAGCGCCTCCATCGACAGCGGCGAGTCGACTGTGACCCAGGCCGCATCCGTGGGCGCCGGACCAGTCCCTGTAGGCGCGGGCCCCGGCGCCCCAGGCGTCATCGCGGATACGGCGCGACCAGGAGCGGCGCCGCGAGCGCTCGCACCAGAGTTTCTAGGTCCATGCGCGATCGAATGCCGCGAACGCCGCGCGGCCGCGGCGACCCGATGACCACGAGATCGGGACGAAGCCCGCCCGCGAACTCGACCAGGCAGTCGGCGGGCTTGCCGAGCTCGATCCGGGACTCGTAGCGCAGACCCCGCTCTCCGGCCTGCGTGCGCACGCGCGCGACCTGCTCGGCGATCTCGCGCTCCAGCTGGCGCTCGACGTGCCGGCCGAACGCGTCGCGGGTGGAGGCGTTGTTCAGCCAGTCGTCGCCCATCATGCCC
>CAYVDO010000555.1:0-4116 GCA_964450125.1 uncultured bacterium | reverse complement strand
CTTCGGCGAGGCTAGGAGCGTGTCGGGAACGAATTTCCCGACACACTCCTAGCCGAACCCGAGGCTCGAGCCGATGACTCGCGGTCTCGCCAGCGCCTGCCCGCAATGCGGTGCGCCGCTCGCGTTCGCGGGAGCGGCGAGCCTCACCACCGTGTGCAAGTACTGTCGCGCGGGGGTGGCGCGCGCCGGCGTCGATCTCAGCCTGCTCGGTCAGATTCCCGACCTCGTCTCGACCGACACGCGACTGGCGCTCGGCATGAGCGGCTCGATCGGCGGAAAGGGCTTCGTCGTCCTCGGCCGGTTGCAGCTCGATCAAGGCGAGGGTGCCTGGGACGAGTGGTACATCACCTGGGCCGATGGCCGCTTCGGCTGGCTCGCCGAAGCCGCGGGCACGCTCATCCACACCACCAAGCACGAAAGCCCGATCGAGATTCCGGCGTTCGATGCCATTCAAGCGGGTGGTGCGATCCAACTCGGCAAGCTCGGGCTCTTCCGCGTCGGTGAGGTGGGTGTCGGGAAGTTCGTGTCCGCCGAGGGCGAGCTGCCGTTCACCGTCGAGCTCGGTGCCTCCTATCGATTCGCCGACGCCACCGGCGCCAACGACGAGTACCTGACGCTCGACTACGGCTCCGACGCTGGCGACGAGGCGCTGGTCTTCGTCGGTCGCCGCATCCGTTGGGAGGCGGCGCATCTCGTCGGCGGCACGCCCGAGATCGCTGGGCCCGGCAAGGCCGAGGCGCTCGCTTGCCCGGGCTGCGGCGCGCCGGTGAAGCCGGCGCTCGCCGACACCAAGGTGCTCACGTGCGGGAGCTGTCACGGAGTGCTCGATCTCTCGAGCGGCGCCTTGCGCTTGCTCGCCGAAGCCGCCAAGCGTCCCAAACCCGGCATTCCCCTCGGATCGAGGGGAACGCTCCGCGACACGGCCCTCGAGGTCATCGGCTACTTGAAGCGCGCCGTGACCGTCGACGGACAGGACTACACCTGGCGCGAGTACCTCCTGCACGGCCCCAAGGGCTACCGCTGGCTGAGCGAATCCGACGGCCATTTCCTGCTCTTGGAAGAGATCCCCGCAGGCCGCGTCTCGCGGGTGATCCCGAACGTGATCGCCACCTGCGACAAGCGTCCGTTCAAGCATTTCCAGACTTCGCGGGCGCGCTACCTGGAGATCCAGGGCGAGTTCTACTGGCGCCTCGAGACGCAGAAGCAGGTCGACATGGACGACTACGTGTCGCCGCCCTACCTGCTCTCCTGCGAACGCACCGGCAAGGAGCAGAACTGGTCGCTCGGCGAATACCTTTCGGGGAACGAGGTCTGGAAGGCGTTCAAGCTCGGCGAGCGCGCGCCGGCCACGCGCGGCGTCGCGCCTGCCCAACCGAATCCCTTCCGCACCAAGTCGTGGGCGGCGCTGGGTGTGGCGGCGATGGCGATGCTGGCCTTCATCGCCATCGTCATTGCCGTCGACAATCACCACACCCGGAAGACCGTCTTGTCGCTGGAAGTACCGCTCGAGCCGCCCGGAAGCGTCACGCTCTCCGAGCCGTTCGAGATGACGGGACCACCGGCGGCGGTGGAGATCGCGGGGCGCGCCGACGTCTCGAACGCCTGGGTGGGGCTCGACCTCGCGCTCATCGAAGAGGCGACCGGCGAGGCCGAGCTCGCGGCTCTCGAGCTCTCCTACTACTACGGATCCGAGGGCGGCGAGTCCTGGAGCGAGGGCAAGAACCAAGGACGCGTCGTCGTGAGCTCGGTGAAGCCGGGCCGCTACGTGCTGCGCGTCGAGCCCGTTTCCGGCAAAGACCTGTCCGGAAACCTGCCGGAGGCGGCCTACGTCACCGTCACTCGCGGCGTCTTCCTCACGCCGCCGGCGGTGTTCACGTTCTTCGGCATCGTGATCTACCCGATCTTCCTGTGGCTGCGTTCCAAGAGCTTCGAGGTCACGCGCTGGTCCGAGAGTGACCATCCGATGACTAGCTCGGGCGGAGACGATGAATGATCCGGTACTCGATGTTCTGTGCCGCGCTGCTCGCTGGCTTCGCGTACACCGAGTGGCGCGGCATCAATCTGATCCCGCAAGCGCAGCATGCCGTGGCTCCTGCCTCGGTACGCTCGGCGCCGGGCGGCTACCGTAGCTACCACTACTACCGAAGCGGCGGGTTTCGAGGGGGCAAGTGATGGACATGCATTGGGAGTATCTGGTTCTCAGCTTGATCTACTCGGCGGTGGGCATCGCGATCTTCATGCTCGCGTACAAGGTCATCGAGATGGTGATGCCCTTCGATCTGAACAAGGAGCTCGCCGAGGACCAGAACACCGCCGTCGGCGTGCTGGTGGGCTCGGTGATGCTGGGGTTGGCACTCATCATCGCATCCGCGATGCACGGCTAGGGGACAGCCCTGGCACCGGCATCGCCTGACTCGGGCGACGTGGCCGCGCAAGAGGCGAGCGCCAGCGGCGCGTCGGCGAGCTCCGCCGAGCCGACTTCGGGGCGGGGGGTTGGAACAGACCCCCGCAAAAGCACCGTCCCTCTGCTTCTGGTCACGGTCGCCGTCATCGCAGCGTGCGGCCTGATCTACGAGCTTCTCGCCGGCACGATCGCCTCCTACCTGCTAGGCGACTCGGTCACCCAGTTCTCGACCATCATCGGCACGTATCTGTCGGCGATGGGGCTCGGCGCATGGTTGTCGCGTGCGTTCGATCGCGCGCTGGCGCGTCGGTTCGTGGACGTCGAGCTGGCGGTGGCGGTGGTGGGCGGCTTCTCGGCACCGCTCCTCTTCTTCGCGTTCGGGCGATTCGCTGCGTTCCGCCCGCTGCTCTACGGCGTGGTGGTCGTGATCGGAGTACTGGTCGGCCTCGAGATTCCGCTCTTGCTTCGCATCCTTCGCGACCGGCTCACGTTCAAGGAGGTCGTGGCGCAGGTGCTCGCGTTCGACTACCTGGGCGCGCTGATCGCGTCGCTGCTCTTCCCGATCTTGCTCGTGCCCAAGCTCGGGCTGGTCCGCAGCTCGCTGGCGTTCGGTGCGCTCAACACGCTCGCGGCACTCTGGACCACGTGGCTGCTCGCGTCGGAGATCCGCGCGGTCACGTGGCTCCGCTTGCAATGCGTGGTGGTGCTGGTGGCGTTGATGGCGGCGTTCGTGTCGGCGGATCGTCTCACCAGCCTCGCCGAGGAGGAGCACTACGCCGACCCGATCGTGTGGTCGAAGCAGACGCCGTATCAGCGCATCGTGCTGACCAAGAACCGCGACACCTTCGCCCTCTTCCTGGACGGGAACCTGCAGTTCTCGAGCATCGACGAGTACCGCTACCACGAGGGTCTCGTGCATCCGGCGTTCGCGGTGGCGGCGCGGGGGCGCAACGTGCTGGTGCTGGGCGGTGGCGATGGGCTCGCGGTGCGCGAGGTGCTCAAGCATCCGAGCGTGGAGCACGTGACGCTGGTCGATCTCGATCCAGCGATGACGCAAGTGGTGGCGCGGCTGCCGCTGGTGCACGAGCTGAACGGAGGCGCGCTCGAAAATCCCCGCGTGCGGGTGGTGAACGCGGACGCCATGGCTTGGCTCGCGGACGCGCCTCTGGACGCGCGCTACGATCTGGTGATCGTCGACTTCCCCGATCCCAACAATTTCTCCCTCGGCAAGCTCTACACGACGCGCTTCTATCGGCTGCTTGCGCCGCACGTGGCCGAGGACGGCGCGATCGCCGTGCAGGCCACTTCGCCACTCTTCGCGCGAAAGGCGTTCTGGTGCATCGCGCGCACCATCGAGAAGGCAGGTTTCACGGTGCGCCCGTATCACGTGCCGGTGCCGTCTTTTGGAGAATGGGGATTCGTGCTCGCGAAACGCGAGCGCTTCGACGCGCCCCAGCGCACGCTCGCGGGGCTCAAGTTTCTCGACGACGAATTGCTGCCGACGCTCTTCGTGTTCGGTCCCGACCTGGCACCGCTCGAGGGCGAGGTGAACCGGCTCGACAACCAGATCCTCGTCCAGTACTACGACGAGGAGTGGCGGCGTTGGGAATAGGCGTGCGTTGGGTGGGGTTGCGCCCCAACCCACGCCGATGTGGGTGTTTTATCGGGGGGGGGGTGCCGCCCCCCCCCCCCCGCGCCGGGGAATGGGGGGG
>CAYVDO010000554.1:0-4120 GCA_964450125.1 uncultured bacterium | reverse complement strand
TCCATCTGCTCCTCTCTGCCGGTTTATCCCGGCGCACGGGACCCACCCCCAAGGCACTCGCTCGCGCTCGTGGCTCGCCTGCCGCCTCGCGGGGAAATGGACAGCGTGCGTGGAGACCGAGCGCCGGGGCTCGGAAACCGCTCAGCGAGGCGGAAGATCGACGCGGGCTACCGCCGGCTCGCGCAGCGCCGTGAGGTCCTGCTCGGCGGCGGCGGCGAAATCGCGGCCGGCTCGAAGCAAGTCGGCGACGGAGAACGAATCGGTGGCCCAGCGGGCCAGGGATTGCGCGAAGTCGAGCGCCGCCGAACGCGGCAGATCGGACCCCACCACCAGCCCCATGTCGTGAAGCGTGGGCGCGTGCTCGGTGGGCGTCGCGACCAGGCTCAACTGAAAGGTCCGCACCAGCGATTCGCGGATCTTGGCGAGCGGCAGCATCCACTCGACCAACGCCGGCGCGTCGCTGATCGAGCGGATCCGAAGCTCCCAGTCGCTCTTGCGACCGTTGCCGTCGCTCGCGTAGCGCAGCTCCAGGTCGCTCGACGGCAGCTCGAACGATCCGACGCGCAACCCCGCGACCTTCAGGGCCACCGCTCGTGCCGTCAGCGCGAGACGGAAGGTGGAGTCGCGCGTGAGGTCGAAATCCACCGGGATGAGCCCACCGTCGGCGTCGCGCAGGGGCTGGGTGCCGTCGCCCCACAAGAGCTCGCGTCCCCGCTTCCATTCCTGCACGCGAAAGACGCGCTCGTCGCCGTCGAAGCTTGCAACCGCCAGCACCCGGCCGCGCTCGTCGGTGATGCGCCAGTGGATCTCGCGCGCCCACGACAGGAGCTTGGCGAGCGTGGGGTAATGTTCGTCGAGGGCGTCCTCATCGAGCGGCGCCTCGAACGCGAGGGCGGTGAAATCCGAACCCGTGCTCGGCGCCAGGATCTTCGCGCGAGACAGATCCAGGATGCGCGCGGACCACGCAGCGATCTGGGGCATGTCGCGGCGAAAGGCCCCGAGAATCTCGGCATCGCTCCCGTCGAGCTCGCCCAACACGCCTTGCGCGAGCGCGACGACGTCCGCGGGGCTCAATCCCACCACCGAGCGGAACGCGAGGCGCGCGCTTCGCACGTCACGTTCGCTGCGTGCCTCGGCGCGCAGCACGAAATCGGCGAGCTCGCGCGGTGGCGGATCGCCCAACTCGTCGAGCCAATCGAGCGCGGGGACGTCGAGCGGTGCCTCGCCACGGACGTAGAGCTTGCCGTCGTCGCCCCTCGCCAGCGGCTCGATGGCGCGCTCCAGCCGCCCGTCGGCGGCGAGAAGCGCGTCGAACATTCGACGGCCGCGTGCGGCGAACATCGCCGAGCGCTCGAGATCGAGCACGCGCACGGCAGCGGCGAAGTCGGGATGCGACGGCTGAGCGGGCGACGTCTGCGCCCGAGCGGGCACGCCGAGCGAGAGCATCACCGTGGCGGTGGCCCAGGTACGCGAGCGGCGAGCGCGGCGGCGAATCGACATGGCGCAAGCATCGTACC
Organism: uncultured bacterium; assembly: GCA_964450125.1. GTDB lineage: Bacteria > JADJOY01 > JADJOY01 > JADJOY01 > JADJOY01 > JADJOY01. The sequence goes on along the minus strand of CAYVDO010000554.1, from coordinate 2,603 downwards.
GCTGGGGTCGCAGTGCGGGAAAACGCCGTGCGCTCGGCGCCGGTCGCGATGCAAAGCACGTTTCCCGACACGCGCCTCGGGGACGCGGCGAATCACGCGGCGCGCGATGTTATGGTCGATGATCGACACCGTTGCGGCGGCGCGCGCACGCCGGCCGCCGCCCGTGAATGCGAGCTCGGCGCCTTCATGCCCCGCCACCCGTCGACGCTTCTTGCAGCGCGCACGCCGCGCAGCCCTGGCACGGTGGCGCTCGCTTGCGCCCTCGTCGCGACACTCGTCGCACTCCCGACGCGCGCCCAAGAGGCTCCCGGCACGGCGCCCACGACACGGCCCGATCCCGCGGCCGCGGGCGCGCCCACGGGGTCGGTCACCTCTCCCGCTCCACTGGAACCGGTGGTGGGGCACGCCGGCCAGATCCTCGTCTCGAGCGGCTTCATTCGCGGCTTCCGTGGCAACACTCTCCTGGTGCGAGCCACCACGCTCTCGGGCATCGTGGGGGCACGCCTGTGCGTCGAGATTCCCGACGATGCGTTCGCGCTCCCCGAGCTACCGCTGCGAGAGATGCCAGCCGATCAGGACTGGTGCGGACCCGAGACGCCGATCGCCGAGTTTCCACCTGGCGATGCCTACGTCTCGGCGCGGGTGGTGCGGCCGGGTGCGCGCGAGCCGCTGGCGTCGGTGGTGACCACCGTGACCGTGAACGGCGATACCCACGTGGCCCTGGACGGCGCACGGCTCTCGTTCCGCGAGCACAAACACGCCGCGCGACCGCTTCATCCCTGAGCAAGACGCGCCGAGGCACGGCCATGAGTCGAACCAAGAGCGCCCGCGCCTCCGCGGGCACGACCCCGCACTTGCGAGGGCCGGTCGACCTGGGACCGCACGACCGCCGCATCCTCGCCAAGCTCACCCAGCTCTCGCCGTCCGCGGTCCAGGACTTCCAGGGCGCGATCCGCGAGGCGAGCGCCAAGCACGCGCTCGACTACGTCCAGGACTCGGGTGAGCGCATCCTCATCCCCGTCAATCCAGTGCCGGTGCTGCCCACCCGCCGCCAGCTCGGATACTTGACGCGCGTGGTGCGGTTGCTCAACGGCATCGTGGCGCGGGTGGGTGAGGCTCGCCTCAAGGATCCGGTGTTGCAGGCGATGCTCGAGCTTTCCGACGCCGAGCTCGAATGGCTGTCACTCGCCGCCAAGGCACCCGGCCATCCGGCGCGGCGCGTCTTCCACCGCTGGGACGCGGCCATCGAGCTGGCCAACGACATCGGTGCCGGCAACACGCGCTTCTTCGAGGTGAACTCGGTGGACGTGGGCGGTGTGCACTACGCGGCGGCCACCCGCGAGGTGCTGCTGGCGGCGCTCGAATCGGTGGGCGTGCGCGGACTCTCGCTCGCGAACGCCACCGCGGGACGCGATCCACGCGCGGTGCTGCTCGCGCACCTGCGTGAGCACGCGCGCGACATCGGACGCGCGCTCGGGTTCGTGGCGATCGCCGAGAACCAGGAATTCGACGCCGGCGTGACCGAGGCCCCCTCGCTGGCCCGTTACTTCCGCGAGCACGGCGTGGACGCAGAATGCGTCGACCCGCGTCACTTCGAGCTGAGCCGCAAGAAGATCGTCACCTTCGGTGGCAAGCGCGTGGACGTGATCTATCGCAACATCGATCTACGCGACGTGGTCGAGCTGGAGAACGAAGGGCACGATCTGAAGGCGTTTCGTGTCGCCGCTCAACAAGGCCTCTTCTTCTCGTCACCCCACGGCGAGCTCGATCACAAGAGCCTGTGGGAGGTGCTCGGCGCCCCCGATCACTGGCCCAGCCTCTCCGCCGCCGAGCGGCGCGTGGTCCAGCGTCACATCCCGTGGACCCGGCTGGTGGCCGAGCGCAACACCCAGGGGCCCGCAGGCAACATGATCGATCTGCCGGACTACGTGCGGCGATTCCGCAAGCGGTTGGTGCTCAAGCCCAACCGAAGCTGCGGCGGCCAAGGCGTCACGATTGGCACCGTGACGTCGCAGCGCGTCTGGGAAGCAACCCTCGACGAAGCGCTCGCCGCACCGTGCTCGTGGGTGGTGCAAGAGGTGATCGCGATCCCACGCCGGCGTAGCGTGACGGTCAGCGACCAGGGCCGCTTCCGGGGCGAGAACGTGTTCGGCGTCTACGGCCTCTTCGCGTCCTCGGGCGGGCTCGCGATCCTCGGCCGCGCCAGCCGCAACCCGGTGGTGAACGTGATGCAGGGCGGCGGCATGCTCGCCGTCCTCGGCCTCGCCGAGCGGTAGGTTCTTTCGGGGGGCTTTTCAAGCCCCCCGCCCATCGCGGCAAAGCCGCGATGGGGCCCACCCCCAAGTCACTCGCGTGCGCTCGTGCGGTGCCGCTGGCACCGGGACAGAGCGACGACGACCGTGGAGACCGAGACACAGATCGGTCGGCGCGGGGCGCCATAGGGGGGCTTTTCAAGCCCCCCGCCCATCGCGGCAAAGCCGCGCTGGGGCCCACCCCCAAGTCACTCGCGTGCGCTCGTGCCCGCGACAGCGCGTCGGCGCCGACGGAACAGGGGCCGCAGGCCCCGTGCCCTCCATCGGTTCGCTCGTACGAGACGCGTGGAG
>CAYVDO010000553.1:0-4129 GCA_964450125.1 uncultured bacterium | reverse complement strand
AGGAGAAACGCGCCGCCTGACCAACGCCTTCATCCACAACATTTGATAATTTCTCGAGAAACGTCGCGAACCCGCAGGTCGGCCCGCTGCAGCCAAACGGTGGTACGACCGAAACGCACGCACTGCTGGTCGGGAGCCCGGCCATTGGGCGCGGGGTCGCGCCGAGTTGCCCGCTCACCGATCAGCGTGGCGTCGCCCGGCCGTCGCCCGCTCTGGGCCAGTGCGACGTCGGCGCCTACGAGATGGCCGGCTGCGGCGCGTCGCTCGCTTTGCTGTTGCCACCGACCCTGTTAATCGGCCGGCGGAGCCGAAAGGGAGCCGCGCTCAGACTGCGGAGGGTAGCGAGGGGCGGGAACGCCCTTCGTCGACGCGAGTAGACCTGACTTGAGGCGGCGTGGATCGCAGCGGGCCGGCGGCTCGGAGCCTCGACCGGCACTACATCCGGCAGTCAGATCTGTTCGACCAGAACGCAGCGACCGCGGTGAGCTGTAGCGCGCGCCGGCCAATTTCTGGGCGCCGACAGCCGACTACGCTCGCGTATTCCGCCCCTGGAATGCGATTTCCACAGGGGGGTGGCTACCCACCTATAGGATCGATGGCCGACGCGAATTCGGGCTGGGAAACTGGCGCCTCGGCCGTGCAACATGGCGTCAGACGTTGGTATCGACCGCTGCCGCGCGTACGGCGATCCGCAGAATCACGAACTCCGCTGGCTTGAGCGGAGCAAATCCGACGACGATGTTCACGACGCCGTTTGCTACGTCGGTGGGCGTCGTGGTCTCGGAGTCGCACTTCACGAAATACGCCTCGCGCGCTGCGGCACCCTGGAACGCTCCCTGGAGGAACAGCGGGTGTAGGAAGGAACCAACGCTGGTACGAAGCTGCGCCCACAGCGGCTCGTCGTTGCGTTCGAACACGGCCCACCGCGTTCCTTGATGAAGGCTCTCCTCGATGAAGAGGGCCAATCTGCGCACTGGCACGTACTTCCAGTCCGACACGAGACCGGCGGCACCCAGCAGTGTGCGTGCGCCCCATGCCACGGTCCCAGCGTCGGGGAAAGTGCGGAGCGCGTTGACGCCGAGGTCATTCAGGACGCCGGAGTCGCGATCGGTGAGCGCGGCGGTCAGCCCAGCGGCGCCACGAATCGTGGCTTGGGTGCCGGCCGGGGCTTTCCAAACGCCACGGGCTGCGTCCGTGCGCGCGTAAAGGCCGGCGACCGCACCGCACGGCGCGAAGGGTCGCAGCTCATCCGGGTTCAACGGATCGGGGGTGAGAAGCCGCGGGAAGTAAAGGGCCGCGTGTGGGTCGCGGGTGACGAGACCGTCGACGCCCGCAGCCACATCCGCGGCGTTCGACCAGGTGGACGGCGCATCGATGATGACGAAGGCGCGGCGAGATCGGGCGTAGCCGACGGCCGCGTCCCAGGTGGCTCGACCCACGTCCGTGGACGGCGACAGCGGCGGGATGCAGATGATGTTCACGTCGGCGGCGCGTTCGAGCAGCCACAGGCCACGCTGGTGCGTCGCGAGCACCGGGTCGGCGATGTCCGCATCCGTGATTGGCGCAGAGTCCGTGCCGCTGCCATTCGAATCGCGATGAGCGATCCGGGCGATCACCGCACGCGAGCCACCGTTGGCGAAGTAGTGCTGGATCGCGTGGCCGACCGGATAATCCGGCGACAGCGCGCCGTAGACATTCTCGAAGTGTCGAAAGCTGGTAACGAGGGATGGCGCGTCGGTGGGGCCGGTCAGCGTGCGGCCGAGGAACGCTGTGACGGACGTCCCGACGCCAGCGATGGAGCGCACGCCCGGTGGGATCTCCTCGATGTAGACGCCGGGCGTCCGATATTCGGGTGACATCCGTGATCCACAAGCAGACGGGTGCGACCGGTGTGCAGTGGGTCGTCAGGTCTTCTTCCTACGGTTCGACATCGGGACCGTTGGACTCATCGCCCGGAGGTGTTTGTAGAACGTCGGCTGACTCACCCCCAACCCCCTCGCCGCCGCCGACTTGTTCCCGCCGCTCGCCCTGAGCGCCGCCTGAATCGCCTCGGGCGTGAGGTTCGCCTTCTTGCCACGACCACCGCGCCGTGATTTCCGTGGCGCTGGCGCAGTCGCAGCCTTGGGCGGCCGTCCGGGGCCGAGCTTTGTCGGAGCGGCCGACGCGGTGTGCGCCCCGAGCAGCTTCAGCAGCGGCTCGAGGTAGCTCGCGATCGCCTTCATCGGCTCGTTGACGCGATCCCCGATCGCTGAGCCGATCGCGCCGCCCACGAGGGCGAGCAGGGCCATCACGTCGCCTTCGAGTCGGGCGAGATCGGCGCGGACGGCGTCGGCTTGGCGGGCGAGTTCGGGCGTGGGCATGGGGGCTCCGTGGGAGGAGGAGGCACTTCACACCAATACGACCGCAGGTGCCGCAATGTAAAGCGTTCCCGCTCGCTCGCTCATTCCCCTCGCAGCGACGGGAGCCCCGCCCCGCAGAACGGGCAGAATCGAACGTCGTCGTGCGTGATGCCGACGACGTCGGCGATTCGCCAGCCGCGACTGCCCGCCGACCATACGGCGCGGGTCTCGGCCTCCTCGCAGCAGCCGGCCCAATGCGCGGCGCCGCGGCGGTGGATGGGGGCAGGCGAGGGAGCGCGGACGGCAGGCATTGGGCGTAAACGGGAACGCAGCGTCCTGGCCTGGTGTCGAAGCTATTCGAGGAACTCTACGAAGTATGACGCACTACGCGGGCGCGGACAATGACGCGTGAGATCATCCGACACCTGACGATTCCGGCGCAATTCGCGGGATTCGTGCGGATCAGACGGGTCGCGTTAGCAAGGTCGCACGTTGTGAATTACCGCCTGGTTCACTGGTAACCATGGATTGTGATACGCCGGGGGATGGGCTTGAAGTTCGATCGTCATCCGCGCGTCGAGGTGCTGCCCGTCGCCTGATCTTGCCCCGATTTCATTGACACCGTGATTATGCGTGAACGTTCGGGTTCGCCTCCGATGGATCGCCCTGATGATCGCGACTCTCCTGCGGCCGCGACGGCCTCGCGAACGCGTCGCCGGGGGATACCGAGGTAGCGACCCCCCTCGGCGGAAGCGCTCTGGAGCCATTTGGCGAGGTCGGTTTTTGGGCGACACCTGGAGATTGCCGAGGATCGTGGGTCGAGAAGGATCCGCGCCAGCGACGAGCCCGCACTTCAAACTCCAGGGGACTCACGTAGCCGAGGAACGAATGCCGGCGACGGACGTTGTAGAAGCCGTCGATGTAATCGCCGATCGATGCGATCGCGGCCTCCCGTGTCGCGTAGTGCTCGTGGTCGACGAGCTCGGCCCGCAGCGTCGCGAAGAAGCTCTCCGCCACGGCGTTGTCCCAGCAGTCACCGCGCCGGCTCATGCTGCACACGATGCCGTGTGCTCCGAGGATCTTCCGGTACTCCTCGCTCGCGTAGGGGGACTTCCGCGATCGGAGTGGTGCAGCAGTCCGCTGGGCGGGCGTCGCCAGCGCAGCGCGTGCAACAGCGCTTCGAGCGCCAAGGCGCGATCGTTGGTGGCGCTCACCGCCCAGCCCACAACCTGGCGCGAGAACAGATCGAGGATCACCGCGAGGTACGCCCAGCCTTCGAGTGTCGCGACGTACGTGACGTCTGCGGCCCAGACTTGATTGGGTTTCGCCGGCGCAAACTGCCGCTTCAGCCGGTTCGGCGCGATCGGGAGCGCGTGCCGCGAGTCGGTCGTCCGGCGGAAGCGGCGCTTCTGCCGAGCGACGAGCTGCCGCTCGCGCATGATCCGGGCGACGCGTTTGCGTCCGTGGCGCCGTCCCGCTTCGCGCAGGTCTCGATGGACGCGTGGGCTGCCGTAGGTGCAGCGGCTCGCGCGATGCGATGCGGTGATCGCGACGGCGAGCTGGGCATCGGCTGTCGCTCGCTCGCTGAGACCGCGACCTCGCGTAGAAGCCGCCCGCGGTCACCTGCAAGACTCGGCAGAGCATGCGTATCGGGAAGTGATCCTTCTCCGCAGCGATGAAGTGAAACCTCATCGGCTTTCCCTCGCGAAGAAGGTCGCCGCCTTTTTTTAATATTTCGCGCTCCATCTCGAGCCGCTTCACCTTGGCTCGCAGTTGCGTGAACTCCTGGC
>CAYVDO010000552.1:0-4135 GCA_964450125.1 uncultured bacterium | reverse complement strand
CCGATCCGGGAGCGCGGGCGTTGCGAGAGCGCAGCAAGGCGCGCCTGCGTGACTTTCGCGAATGGTGATCCGGCGCGGCCAGATCTGGTGGGCCGATCTCGGCTCACCCCGGGGCGCGGAGCCGGGTTACCGCCATCCGGTGCTCGTGCTGCAGCGCGATGAAGTGAATCGAAGCACGATCGAAACGGTCGTCGTGGCTGCGCTGACCAGCAATCTGCGGCTCGCGCGTGCTCCGGGGAATGTCTCGCTGCCGCGACGCGCGAGTGGCCTGCCCGAGGACTCCGTCGTCAACGCGTCGCAGATCGCGACGATCAAAAAGAGCGACCGCGACGAGGTCGTCGGCGCCCTGCCACGACCCGTCATGCGCACCGTCGATGAAGGGCTTCGTTGGTTCCTCGAGCTCGAGCGCGACTGAGCGCGGGTCCTGAAGTCGACGCAGAGCGCTTGCTTCAGGACTGGCCGAGGTTGTGCACCCGCACCAGCGCCAGCGCGCAGGCGCTCACCGGTGACTCGTTGGCGGTCTCGAAATCGATCGCGACGAACGGTGCCGCCGGAACGATGCTCACCGGGTCATCTCCCGCATCTCATGCGCGAAAGCCCGAGACACGGACAGCCAGACATCACCAACTGGGAGCTCAACCACGCAGCAGCCTCATACGGCGATCACGTGCTCCCGGACGAAGTGCAGACGAACGAGCTTCGGCGCTTTCCCTCGTCGAAGTGGCAGCGCACTGCATCGCAAACGGCTTCGTCGAGGGCGTCGAGCGTATCCGTTTCCGTGAAGATCGATTCACCGATCGCGCGCCGTATGCCCTCCCTCTGGTAAGTCCTACACCAGAAAGCTGATCTCGCTCATCGCGTTCGCTCGCCCCGCTCGAGTGGTCGTCCACTGGCGATCGGCTCACAAGACCGTACCACGGGTGCCCAACCCACGCCGCCGGCGGATCAGGTGCCGATTCGTCGGCTGCCTTCACGACGAGGTGGCGACCCTCGTCGCACCGCCGCGACAGACGAGGCCCGCCGCCGAAGCCTGATCGCCTCTGAGATCTCCCAGTAGAAACCCGTCCTTCGTCGTCGCTATGCTCAGAGGCACATCATCCCATCGACATCCCATTCGGCTGGCCATGCGTGGACTACCCAGGTCGTTCTGGGGAGAACTTCAGCAGCAAGCGGATGGAACCGTCGCAGCGTGGCACCCGCTCTCACACCAAGGCGCGGACTGCGCTGCCACGACGCGCGTGATTCTCGACCGGTCGATCCTGCGCAAGCGCCTCGCCACGTTCGGCGGAGTCGACGCTCTGAGCGACGCGCAGCGCGACCGACTCGGCGTGCTCGCCGCATCTCACGACCTCGGCAAGTTCTCGGGTTTCAGCGGAAAGCCGCGCCTGACCCAGGTGACACCGCCAACTACGTTCAGGAACTGGCTTCGCTTCTCCTCGGTGGCAGGAGCCGCACACTCGATTGCGTCCCAATCGCCCCGGCAACCGGAGAGCTCCACGGCTCGGCTGACGATCCCGACTTGTTCCTGGCGCTCCTCGCTGCATCGATTCGTCACCACGGATGCCCGCAAGCACGCACGGAACGACCACGGCGGCGCTCCGGGCCGCTGAAAGATCAGCGGACGCGTGAACGATGGAGTCCTGATCCTCGCGCGAGACCCGCCGGAGGTGGACGCCGTGAGCGCGCCATAGCGGAATGCCGGCAGGAAGGGCGTGGTGCTCGAGTCTCGGCAGGGACTGGGGCCGTGTCGTCTCGCCCACGAGTGGAGATGCGGTCGTAATGCAGGTGCCGCTGCGCGCGCTTCGCGCGGTGATTCTCGCAACTTTCGCAGCGTGGTGCTCCACCTGTGCATGTATCGCCGTGTTCGAACTTCCTCACGCGCCGCTGATGCAAACGGCAGTTGCAGCCACCGGTGGCGCCGCGTTGTGGTTCGCCGGGCTGTCGGTGCCGCTCGTCTACGTCGCTGCGTGGCTGTTCGGTTGGATCGAGGGCTTCGGCATCATGGCCGTGTGGCTCGGATGCGTCGTTGCACTGATGCGTCGGCCGCGGCGCCGTGAGCGCACTGCATGGGCGTGCGCTGTCGCAACCGTCGGCGCCGCGTTCGCTTTCGGAACGCACACCCGCGCCGACACTGCGCCGAGCGCTTCCATCGGCTGCATCGGGGACAGCTCAACGCACGGGCTGTGGGTCGAGCGCCCATTCTGCGCGCTGCTCGGTGGCCGAAACGTTGCCAAACCCGGGAGCGGGCTCGCCGATCTGCCGCGCCAGGCCGAGAGGCTCGCCGAGAGCACGCCGCGATTCGTGCTCTACATGGCCGGCGGCAACGCGCACGACACTGATGACTGGCGCGCGGTTCTCACCTCCATCGATGCGCAAGTGCGCGCTTGGGGCGGACGGCTCGTGCTGATCGAGTATCCAGCGGGCGGGCTGATGCGACGGGCTGCGTACCGCAATGCGCTCTCCGCGGCGCCGGCTGGCGCGCTCATCGTCCACCCCCAACTCCATTGGTGGGAGGTTTCCGGCGACCACATCCACCCCACAGCCGCAGGCCATCGACGGACCGCTGTGGCGGTCGCGGAGGCCCTGCGATGAGAACGCACTCCCGCTCGCGGTGGGTCCCCCCGTGCGCGGGGATCGACGCCTGGAGCGACGCCAACGCATCGTCCACGGGTAGATTCCGCGCGTGATCGGTACGGCATGCGGCTTCGGCCACGCGACTTCCGAGCGACGCGGGCCCCAGCGTGACGGCTTGCGCGGGACCGAACCGATACGTACATTTCATCTGTACACTTCGATCGGGCACCGAGGGATACGACCGTGGCGGCACACGCGCGCGTGAACGTGACCGAGCTCCGCCAGAACCTTCCCCGCTATTTGAGTCGCGTGCGGCGCGGGTCGGTGCTGGACGTCACGTCACGGGGTGTCGTGATCGCGCAACTGGTGCCGGCCGCGGACGAGGTGAGACTCGCGCAGGCGGATCTGCAACGCTTTCGAGCCAACTGCCGAATCGGAGACATCGAGTCTCCCCTCGACGTGAGCTGGAGCGCCGACAAGCGCTCGAACGAGCATGCTCGTCGTTGACACGGCGCCGTTTCTCTACGACGCGCTGGATCCGTCGCGCTTGAGCCGCGCGGCGCGCGCTGCGATCGAGGCGGCGGCGGGCCGAGGTGAGCTCGCCATCGCCGACGTGACGCTTTGGGAGGTTGCGATGCTCGTCAGCCACGGTCGTCTCGACGTCGGTGGCGACACACTCGAGTTCCTGCGCTCGGCACTCCGAGCACGGACGATACAGGTGCTGCCGATCACCCCGGAGATTGCGGTTCTTTCGACGACGCTCGGCCTTCACGGCGACCCGGCAGATCGCCTGATCTCGGCGGCGAGCATCCATCATCGCGCTCGTCTCGTGACGCCAGATCGAGCACTGCGGCGCGCTCGCGGGTTGGTCACGGTGTGGTGAGCGGCGAGACGGTCGCGCTTCAACCCTGATGATTCACGAGCGGGAACCTGCGGCGGCGACGGAGCGCCGCGCTCCAGGCCTCTCGCGCGCTCGAGACGATGGAGGGCACGGGGCTGCGCCCCTGCGCCGGCGCGCTGTCGCGGGCTGAAGCCACGTCCATTTGCGACGATCGCAGGTGTCGACGGGGTGATTCCTGGCGTGTCGACGCAGCGCTCACGAATACATCGGGTTGACAGACGCCCTCGCGTGGAAAAAAGCGGGCCGGCCTGAGGCCCCAGCACTCCCCATGAGCGCTGCGAGCGACCGGCCGGCCCGGGAGGGGCGATCGAGTGAGACGTTCAGCGGGTTGGGCGGAATCCTCGTCGGTACGTGGCCCGTCACTTCGCCGTTGCGGGAACGGTGACCTCGATGGCGGTCTTCTGACCGTTGGCCTCGCGATACTTCACGACGACCTTGCCGTTCGGTACCAGGTCGGACGCAGATGCTGGCTGGTTCGCCTTGCGGAACTGGGTGTTGGGCGCGAGCAAGATCGACTGTGTGGCACCGTCCGCGCCCTTGATCTCGACGTGCGACGCGTCGACGACGGCAACGATGCCCATGAGCTTGTGCTCGTGACCCTCGTGCGCCTGCGCGAGCCCAGCGAAGGCGAATGCCGCTGCGACGGCACCGCGAATCATG
>CAYVDO010000551.1:0-4141 GCA_964450125.1 uncultured bacterium | reverse complement strand
CGGTGCTGCGTGGCGGCGTGGGCGGCATCCTTCAGGCCGCGCGGACCTCGCAGCCTTCACTCCCTCAGCCGGCTGGTCAGTCACTGGCCGACATCGGGCGCGCGCCATCCGATCCGTCAGGCTCGCGCGCCGCGCAGTCCAATCCTCCGGAAGCGCCGGGCTTGCTGCTCGGAGGCGAGGCGGTCTGAATGCGCCTCGAGCAGATCGCTGCGGGTCACGATGCCAACGAGCCGGCCCCGCTCGAGGACCGGCAGCCGCCCGACCGCTTCGCGCACCATGAGGTCTGCCGCTGCACGTGCAGTCGCATCGACGCCGATCACCACCGGCGCGCGAGAAACGATCACAGCGACCGTCGTCTCGGCCTGCAAGCTCGGAGCGAGTAGCTCGCGCTGGGTTACGACGCCGACCAGCGTCTCGCCATCCAGCACGGGGAAGCCGTGATGGTGCAACAGAGCTCCATCCTCCGCGAGCCAGCCGCGCACCTCGGCGATGGTTTGGCTCGCGGAGAGCGTCACCACGGCCTTGGCTCCGATGTCGCGCACCAGCACTTGCGAGAGGTAGTCGGCGACGTAGTCCGTGGGCACGGGGCGACCGCGACGCGCGATCTTCTCGGTCATGATGGAGTGCTTCGCCATGACGCATGCGATGAGGTACGCCGCGCAGCAACCGCCCAGAAGCGGCAGGAGCCCGACGGCCTGACGCGTGGTCTCGAAGGCGAACACCACGGAGGCCAAGGGCGCGCGCGACGCGCCTGCGAACATCGCGGCCATGCCGACCAGCGCGCCGAGGCGCGGATCGATGCCCGCGTGGGGTGCGAGCACGGCAAACAGTCCTGCGACCGCCGCGCCGGCGCCGCCTCCGACGGTGAAGAGCGGAGCGAGTGTTCCCCCGGACGTGCCGCTGCCGAGCGAGAAGAGCCACGAGACGAGCTTGAACGCGCACAGCGTGAAGAGTGCGGTCCCGGCGAGCTCTCCCGACACCATCTGCTCGATGTTGCTGTAGCCCACGCCCATCGTCCGCGGCGCGACGATGCCGATGACACCGACGGGGATCGCGCCGAGCGCTGGCCACCACATCCAGTGGATCGGGAGGCGCTCGAAGGTATCCTCGACCGCGTAGACCGCCTTCGTCACGCCGACCGCGAGGAGGCCCATGATCGCGCCGACCATCACGTACGCGAGGATCGCGCCCGCGCCGGGCTGCGCGAGGACTCCCACCGAGAACGCGGGCGCTGTGCCGACCAGCGCGATACGCACGGCAGCCGCGGTGCAGGCTGCGAACGCGACCGGGACCAATGAACGCGCGCGGTACTCGAAGAGAAGCAGCTCGATCGCGAGCAGCACGGCCGCCACCGGAGAGCCGAACGTCGCCGACATGCCCGCCGCCGCTCCTGACGCGAGCAGGATCTTCCGCTCCTCCGCGGTGATCTTCGCGAACTGCCCCACCAGCGAGCCGAGCGCTCCGCCGGTGGCGATGATGGGACCTTCGGCGCCGAACGGGCCGCCCGTTCCGATCGCGACGACCGCGGACAGCGGCTTCATGAACAGGACGCGTGCCGGGATGCGGCTCTCGTTGAAGAGCACCTGCTCCATGGCTTCGGGGATGCCGTGACCGCGGATGGCCTTGGACCCGTACCGCGCCATCAACCCGACGAGCAGCGCGCCCGCGACCGGCACGAGCACGACCCATGCACCGAGCTGGTTCTCGGCCGGAGAGGCATCTTCGAACGACCACCGGTGGAAGAACGCGAGGTTCGTGACCAGCGCCAAGCTGTGCGTCAGCACCTCCGCGATCAGCGCAGCGGCGAGGCCGATGGCGCTCGCGACGGCCGAGATCCCCAGCGTGCGCGGCGCGATCGCGCCACCGCCCGGGGAGACATGCGCAGCAGCGAGCGCCGGGCCCATGGATGGCGCGATGGGTACCGCATCTCGCTCTGCACCTGCCCCGCGTGGCGGGCTTTCATTGTGCAGCACGACTCTTCCTTTCTTCCTTGTTCGCTTCTTCGAAAAACAGAGGAGCCTCTCGCGGGAGCCCGAGCGAGTCGGACAGTCGCGCGAGCGCGTCCCGAAGCACGCCAAGCTCGCGCGTGGGCAGCTCTCGCAGCACTCCGATGAGCCTGGCCTGATAGGGCTCGGGCGCGCGCGACACGATCTGCGCGCCTCGGCGCGTGAGCCTGAGCGCCGTTCTGCGCCGGTCCGCCTCGTCGACCGCCCGCGTCACATAGCCCTGCTCGACGAGGCGCACGACGATCACCGAGACCGAGCTGGGATCGGTCAGCGTGCGCTCCGAGAGCCGGCGGATCGACGCCCCGGGTTCCAGCGAGAGCTCGCGCAGCACGAACAGCTGGGCTCCCGTCACTCTGCAAGACCGCTCCACCGAGTAGGAGGCGGTCTTGATGCCGTGAACGAGCCGCCGCAGCTCGCGGAGCGTCAGCTCCGCGTCGTCTCCGGGCTCGGGCGAAAGCATGGAGTCCCATGTATCACGCCAGCGTGCGCGGCACCATCCGCTTTGGGCGAACTCACTTTCGCAGGCCGAGCCGGTCAGCCATGTGATGGAGATTGCTACGCGCCATGCCGAGAGCGCGCGCGGCCGCAGCCCAGTTGCCGCCGCTCTCGTCGAGCGCGCGTCGGATGAGCGCGCGCTTGGTTTCCTCGAGCGCGTCCTTCAAGGTCATCCCATCGAGCGGCACGACCACGCCGCCGCCTGTGGAGGACTTCGCGGCCTCACCCTCCGAGGCTTCGTCGTGAACGGAGTTGAGCTGGAGGAGCTGGGGACCGATCACGACCGGTGCCCCACGAGCACCGCCCGCGCCAGCGCGCAGCACGGCTCTGCCTAGCAAGTGATCGAGCTCGCGCACGTTGCCAGGCCAATCGGCGATCGTGAGCGCGTGACGAGCCGTCTCGGTGAGCCGGACAGGGCCGAGTCCAAGCCGGCGGCGATAGAGGTCGAGAAAGAACCCGGCGAGCAGCGCAATGTCCGATCGGCGCTCGCGCAGCGGGGGCACACGAATCGGGTACATGTTCAAGCGGTGGTACAGGTCGGATCGAAAGCGCCCCGCGCCGACCTCGCGCGCGAGATCTCGGTTGGTCGCAGCGACGACGCGCACATCGACGCGCAGGAGCTTGTCCGAACCGACGCGCTGGATCTCGCCTTCCTGGAGCACACGCAGGAGCTTCGGTTGCACCGAGAGCGGGAGCTCACCGATCTCGTCGAGGAAGAGCGTGCCGCGGTCGGCGATCTCGAACTTCCCGGCGCGGTCGCTGCTCGCGCCGGTGTAGGCGCCTCGCAGATGACCGAAGAGCTCGCTCTCGACGATCGACTCGGGAAGCGCCGCGCAGTTCACGTGAATGAGCGGCGCCTCGGCACGCCTCGACTGTTGATGAACCGAGCGTGCCACCAGCTCCTTTCCCACGCCCGTCTCGCCCATAATCAGGACGGCGAAGTCCGAGGGGGCGACCAGCTCGACCTCGTCGCGAACACGCTGAATGGCAGCGCTCGTGCCGAGGATCTGGCTCCCACCATCGCGCAGGGAGGCCTCTCGAGAGAGGACACTGGCGACCTGCTGGTGGTGACGAGATGCCCCCTCCAGCGCGTCGATCAGGCGCGCCGTTTGGAGTGCGGCGCCCGCCAACGCTCCGAGCATCCGCAGGAACCGCTCGTCGAGCTGGTCGAACGCGCCGGGTTCGAGCGCGTCGGCGGTAAGAACGCCGATCACGTTCTCCCCCGCGAGTAGCGGACACCCAAGGCATGCATGTACGTCGCGCGTGGCGTCCGGGTTCACGAGCAACAGGCCGTCGTAGGGATCAGGCAGCGCGCTGTCGGCGGCGAATCGGACAGGTGCGCGTCGCGCGAGCACGAGATCGAGGCGCGGGTGCTCGCGGCGTGCGAAGCGCCTGCCGAGGACCTCGGGCGCGAGGCCGTGCGTGGCCAGCGGAACCAGCTCGTCGCCGACGAGCTCCAAGACGGCGGCGGCATCACACGGGAGCGCACCACGCACAGACTCGAGGACGCGAGCGAGCCGATCCTTGGCCGCCAGAGAGGCGGTGAGGTCGAGTGCCATGGCAAGCAACGCATCGGGAAGCTCCATGCGTTATTCCTAGCATAACAATGTTGCCATAACGACAACGAGCAATCGTTATCG
>CAYVDO010000550.1:0-4165 GCA_964450125.1 uncultured bacterium | reverse complement strand
ATGGGGCCGACTTCTGGGTGCGACAGAACGCGCGCAACGCGGAAACGCACCGTGAGCCGCTCGCGCCGATCGTTCCCGCGCGCGTTCGTTATCTGGGGGTGTGGGACACGGTGCTGGCGCTCGGCAGCCGGCTCCGCCCCGCGTGGGTGAAGCCGGCGGAGAAAGTGGCGTTTCACGTCCCCGCCACACCGCCACGCAACGTCGATCGCGTGCGGCACGCGATGGCGATCGACGAGCAGCGCCACGACTTCCAGGTGGAAGCCTTCGAGCCCGGCGGCGACGACGTGGAACAGCGCTGGTTCGCCGGCGTGCACTCGAACGTGGGCGGTGGGCTAAACGACGACGGGCTGGCCAACTGCGCGCTCGTCTGGCTGATGCGCGAGGCGAGTTCGCTCGGTCTTGCCGTCGATGCGAGCTATCTGCGGCATTTTCGAGCGTTTCCCCAGGGACGCGCGTCCAAAAAGTCGCAGGCGTTCGTCTTTCTCGACACGGTGCTCCGTCCCTGGCGTGGCTTCCGCGGTGAACGCGACCTGCTTGCGGTCGCGGGCTCGACCGTGGACCCCTCGGTCTTCACGCGCCTGAACGCCGACCCCACCGAGCACGCGAAGACCATGGACGCGCCCTATCGCCCAGAAAACCTGTTGCGCTATCTCGCGCGACATCCCGAGCTTCACAGCCAACTCGGCACCAATGCCCGCGCAGCAGTCGACCGCGTCGGATGACTCGATGCGAGTCTTTCGCTACCCGCGCGGACAGCGCAGTGAGTGACCGAGCAGATCCGCTCGCCGCCGGCGAGCGACGCGAGTTCTTCGTCAGCTACACGCAAGCCGATCGCGCCTGGGCGGCGTGGATCGCGTCGACGCTCGAGGATGCGGGGCACCCGGTCTACTATCAGGAATGGGATCTTCGCCCCGGCGCCGACTTCGTCCGCGAGATGCGAAAGGCCGCCGAGCGCTCGGCGCGGGCGCCGGCCGTAGTTTCACCGGATTAGCTCGTCTCATCGTTTGCCCAGTCGGAGCTGCATGCCGCGTTCGCACGCGATCCCATCGGCGATACGCGCCGCTTGGTGCTCGTGAGGGTTCGCGAATGCCGCCTCGATGCGCTCTTGGGAAGCCGGATCTACATCGACTTGGTGGGTGTCGGTGACGTGCAGGCGGCGCGCGATCGGCTCCTCGCTGGCGTCCTCTACGGGCGGCGCAAGCAACCTGCTGGATTTCCGGTTGGCGCCGCGCCGCGTTCGCCTTGCGGGACTGCTATCCGGGGCTCTTGCCCGCCAACAACCTTCCCGCTCGCGCCGTCAACTTCGTGGGACGCGAGTCGCTACTCGCGTTCTTGCAGCATGAGTCGGAAGGGGCCGACGGCGGGAAGCTCGCGAAGCGACGCGCGACGTGCCACGGGTTGGGCGGCGCAGGCAAGACGTGGCTGGCGCTGGAATTCGCGTGGCGACACGCGGCGCACTATCCCGGTGGCCTGTGGTGGATCGCCGCCGATGGGCGTCCGGAATCCGCGCTGGCGCGGCTGGCCCTGGATCTGCGCGCGTTTGGAACGGCTTCGCTCCAGCGACTGCTGGCGGGGGCGGAGAGCCTGACCACGGCCGACCTCGCCGCACGTGTGCGCGTAGCGCTGCAGTCGCAGGACGCGCCGTCGCTGCTGGTCCTCGACGGCGTCACGGACGGGAGCTGGCACGCGCAGTTACCGGGAAATCAGGTACGCGTCCTCGCGACGACGCGCGACGCGACGTTCGCTCTCGGGCACGTCGTCCGTGTGGACGCCCTCAGCCTCACCGAGGCGCGGACGCTGGTCGCGTCGGTGCCCGAGGCCAAGCCCGTTGGCGCGGCGGAGGAATCGGCCTGCGACGACGTGCTCGAGCATGAGCTGGGCGGGCTCGCCGTCGCCGTGCGCGTCGCGGCCATGGCCGTGCACGAGCTCGGACACGGCTGGAACGACTATCGTACCGCTCTGCGCTCGCATCCCGACCTGACGCTCGCGGGCGACACCTGGCGCGCGGACGGCTACACGCATGGCGTGCGCGCCGCGCTCGATCACTCGATCGCTGGGTGTGCGCCCGATTCGGCGGAGCGCCGACTGCTCCGCGGCGCCGCCGTCTTCGGTGAACCGCGCGTGCCGCTCGAATGGGCGCTTGCGGCCGCGGGCGTTCCCGACGGGCTGGATGCGCGAGCCGCGCTCGCGAAGATCGAGCGCAAGGCCCTGGCAGAACACACGGCGTCGCCACGCACGATCTCGATTCACCCGCTGGTGCGCGCCCGTGTCGCCGCCACGTCGAGCGGCGAAGAGCTGACGTCGAGCGCCGGCAACGGGGCGGAGGCAGTGAAGACTTGGCTCGACGCTGAACCCACCGCTCTCGAAGGGCTGGCCCGTGCACCGTTCGTGATTGCGGTCCTCGGCATGCTCGAGCGCGTCCCACGGACGTTCGCATTGCTGTTCACGAAGGGACCGGTTGCAGGCGCGTGGATGCGTGCGCTGGCCCAGTGGCGACGTGACGATCTTGCGTTGGAAGCGTATCGATATCAGCAGCGCGCGTTCGACGAAGGAGTGAAACGCGGGCTGCGGATGTCGGGCGAGCCCGAACCTCGCTCGCAGAGCGATCTCGTGTACGAAGCGTATTTGCGTGTGAACGCCGGCGACCTCGATGGCGCCGAGGCGGTGCTTCCGAAGGAGCCCGACGAGAGTGATTGGTCGATCTGGTCGTTGCGCGGTCGCATCGCGTTGGCTCGTGCACGCTACGACGACGCGGAGAGCGCATTGGCACGCGCCGCGGATCTGGCGCACGACGATCGGCAGGTGACGTGCACGTACTATCTCGGCGTCACGGCGCTGCGGCAGCAGCGGTATCCGCAGGCCCGCGATCGTTTCGAAGCGGCGGTCGCAGGAAACATCGCGCGCCACCGGACCGAGCTCGATCTGGACGTCAGCGCGTCGCTGATGTGCCTGGGCCGCGCGCTGCGCGGGCTCGGAGACTTGAACGGCGCGCGCGAGCGATTCGAGCAGTCACTGCGGATCGATCGCCACTGCTACGGCACACTCGAGCACTTTGGCGCTGCGCTGGCGCAGCTGGGCTTGGCCCAAGTGCTCATCGGGCTCGGGGGCGCGGACGAGGCGAGGGCGATCGTCGAGTGTGTGCTTGCGCTGCCTGGCGATACCGACAAGCAGGAGCATCTGGCGCTCGCGCGTGAGCTCGTCACGACGGCCGAGACACTCCGCACGGCTGGCCCGAGCCCGCTCGTGGCTGGGTGCCTGCGCATGGCGCTGCGCGCTCGAGAGCGCTTCTTGGGGGCCGAGCACTCGGACTCCGTCGCGGTGCGTACGGTGCTCGCGAGACTTGCTTGACGATTCAGCGGTCGAGTTCGGATCGCAGACCCCCACTTCTGTCCCGGCCATGTCGCGCGGTGTGGCGGTGCGAGCCTACGATCGACGTGACGTGGTGTTCGATTGCTGCGCTCATTTGCGCATTCGTCGGCGGCGGGTCCACGGGGATTCGAGGCTGAGCGCTGCGGATGCGAGCAGCGACACCGTGAGAACGGCCGCCGCTTCGCGGGGGCGACCGTCCCACGCGAGGCCGAGCGCTAGCCACGGCATCACCAGCGGCAGCGCGTGGAGGTGGGTGCCGAGCCTCCAACGCCACAGGAATGCGACCGTCGCGATACCGACGGCTGGCGCGATCCAGGGCAAGGCTGCTGCGGGCGGAGCCCACGCTGGGGTGAGCCAAGCGGCGAACGAGATCGCGCCGGCGAGCGCGAGCACCCGCGCCCAGCGTAGCCGGGGATCGGGATCGAGAACCTCGAGAAGCGCGTAGGCGATACCGCCGATGATCGCCGTGCGCGGCAGGTCCGCGTAGGCCAGCGTCGTGAGCGGTAGCACGGCGAGTAGCGCGCCCACGCGAGGCACGCGATCGACGATCGCCCAGATCAACAGCGCCGCTCCGAGCACGATCCCGGGAACGCCGCCAGCGGCGATCACCGCAGCTGGCATGACCAGGGCGCGTGGTGAGAGCAGCAGCGCTCGGACGGGTGCGGAGCGAGCGCGTGTCGCCTCGGCGGGCTCGAGCCCGAGGAGGAGAAGCACCAGCTCGCGGGCGCGCCGTTCGTTCCGAGATGCCAGATGCGACGCGCGCCCGCCGGCGCTGGCGTCGTCGCCAAGATGAAAG
>CAYVDO010000549.1:0-4167 GCA_964450125.1 uncultured bacterium | reverse complement strand
GTGCACCTTGGGACTTGCTGACGTTCCCTCACCTGTCGGTGATCGCGCGCGCGAATCGCAGCTTCTCGACCACCGACAGGTGAGGGAACGTCAGCAAGTCCCAAGGTGCACCGAAGTTGTAGCGCCGGCCCTGGTAGAAGTACCCCATGCGCACGTTGCGCCAACGGACGTCGTGACTGAGCCCCACTTCTTCGGCAATCCGCAGGTACTCGTCGTCCCCCTTGCAGAGGAAGTGGTAGTAGCGCTCCAGGTAGTTGCCGCCGATCCGAAACCACGACGCCAGCCCGCCGAGCACAGGCTCGGCCTCGAGCACGGTCACCTCGATCCCGGCCTGCTTCACGAGGTGATGCGCAGCCGCGAGACCCGCGGCCCCGCCGCCGAGAACCGCGACGCGAAGCGGCGAGCTCGCTCGCCTCGATTCGCCGCCGGCTGCACTCATGGCGCGCCCGAGCGTCGCCGACACACCTGCGTGCCGGCTCGGAAGCGCTCGCGCACCGCGGCGCGCAGCTCACGACTCACGCTTGCGACCTCGCGTCAGGATGAAGGTGCCCCAGGTGCGGGGCCAGACGTATCGACAGAGGGCCGCGTCCAACCGGTTGTACAAGGGCAGCACGATCCGCATCAGCGTCGACTCGACGTACGTGTACGTCAACCCGGAGAGATACTCGAACGTCACCTCGAAACCGGCGGCCTCAGCGCTGCGTCGCGCCTCGCGCTCCAGAATCGGCCGTTCGTTCTCGGTCACGCCGCGCCGCGAGCGGAACGGCGACGAGTGATCACGGTAGAGGTACATGAATGGATTCCGTCGGTTCGGATCGAACGCGACGAAGGAACGGCCGGGGCGTAGCACGCGATGGACCTCTCGCAAGCACCGCGACGGATCCGGCAGATGATGGACGATGCCACTCAGCACGACTCCGTCCAGCGCATCGTCGCCGACGGGCAATCGCTCCGCATCCGCGACCGCGAACGGCGAACCGGCGCGAGCCGCCGCCGCCACGGCAATCAATTCCGGGCTGATGTCCATCCCTGCGGCACGCAAGCCTCGCGCGCGCAGCAGCGCGGTGAACACTCCGCTGCCACACCCGACGTCGACGACACGTCCAGCATCGGGAAACCCGCCCAAGGCGACGCAGCGGTCGACGATCGATTCGTTGGTGGCGCGCGAGAACACGTCGTAAGCGCCTCGATCCTTGGCGAACGAGGCGAAGAACGAGCGTTCTGCGAGCTTGTCTTGTTCCATGCCGGACCTCAGCGATCCCAACGCCCGAAGGGACGGCGCGCGCGGCGTGAGCGGATCGCGCGCGAGCACGAGCGTGCGAGGTCTGCGGCGGTGCGTGCGATAGCGACCATCAACGCTGCCGCGAGTTCCGAAGCTGCGCCAGCTTGCCACGAGCCTCGAGGTCGCCCGGCGCCAGCCGCGCGGCGCGTGACCATGCTGCGTCGGCCGCATCCAGATCACCCAGACGGTAGTGTTGCTGCCCGAGCTGCAGCCACGCCTTCGCCAGGCCCGGGGCGAGCTCGACCACTCGCACGAAGACGTCGCGCGCCCCTTTCGCATCGCCAGCGCGGGACAACAGACTTCCCTTCTCGCTCAGCACGACGGGGTCGTCGGGGTGAAAGACGAGGCCTCGCTCGGCGACCCGCACGGCCTCCGCGAGACCGCCCTCGCGCGCCGCGCGCTCGGCCGCGAACACCCACGCCAGCACTGCCTGCGGGCTCTCCTCGACCGAGCGAGCGGCATCGCGGCGCGACCAATCGGACGGCGGCCCGGTGAGCATGTCGTCGAGCCGCCAAGGCTTGAACTCCGGCGAGTACGCGTAGCGGTCGAGCAAAGGCGCGAACCGTGGCGAGCGCCGCAACCACACGGTACTGAGGTCGTCCCAGTACACGAGGCCGAAACGGCTCGACGCCGCGAGCGTCTCCAGCACGAAGTCGCTGTTGCGGGCGAACACCACGGCATCGAACCGGAACTGGTCGTCCGTCTCGAGCAGCACTCGCTCGTCGGTCACGACCTGGTGGTACTTGGTCATGAACTGGTCGTACACCATGCCCCGACCATCGATGAACACTCGAAGATCGGGGTAACCGCGCCACAGGATGTAGCCACCGAAGCTGAAGTTGTTGAAGACGTTCCCCGTGACCCGATGGCTGGTCAGCCAATCGACCGCCCCCATGGGGTGACGGTCTGGCGTCGGGACCGCGGTCAGCAGCGACGTCGACGACGAGAGCCGACCGAGAAACGCGAACGAAGCCACCGCGACCAATCCCGCCGCTCCGACCACGCGGACGCCGTCCGCACGCAAGCGCTGCCCGAGGCTCTGGGTGAGGTTCCTCGCGACCGCGGGGCTGAGCGTCAGGCACCACAGCGCCACGAAGCGCCGGTACTTGAGACCGAGGGCCGCGAACACGACCAGCAGCGCGAGGTCCACCCACTCTGCGCGACGGCGCGCGAGCAAGAACGACGCGAGCACCACCGCAACCGACACGCCAACCCCACCCGAGGCCAGCGCGGCCAGGTCCGTCGGAAGGTTCTCGTTGATGACGCTCCCCATCACCTCCTGCGACGTCCAGCGGTTGAGGTAGACGAGCTGCGTGAATCCACCCGGATTGAGCCCGAACGCGAGTGCCGTCAGGCCGATGGCGCAGGCGAGCCCGAGGGTGGTGCGCTTCGGAGGTGAGGTCTGCGCCGTGCTTTCGGCGGGCGGCCCCGCGATCCACTCGACGACGTCGGCGCCGAGAAAACAGAGTGGAACGAGAACGGCCAGCACGTAACTGCTGTGAAGATTGATCCAGGCCGCGCCCGCAACCGGGAGAACGATGAGCCTCCACCACCGCCGATCGCGGCGCCACGACTCCAGATTGAGCACGGTCGCTGCAACGAAGACGAATTGGAACATCAGCGGGCGAAGCAGGAAGCGAAACTCGGCGCCGATCAGGCCCAACGCGACGCAGGCCCACGCGATGCTCGGATCGGCGCCCTTCACGGCGGCGGCTCGACGAAGCATCAGCACCGTGGCGCCCAGACAGGCGAGCTTCCAGACCTGTAGCGCGGTCCAGCCGCCGAATCGGTACAAGCGCGCCAGCAAGACGTCGGAAAGCCAATCCGGCGCTTCGAACCTCGCGTGCGGCACGGTGAACGAAAACACGTCGTGAGGCGGTATCGCGCCCGCATCCGCGATCACGTCACCGTTGCGGAGGTGCCAGAAGATGTCGAAGTCGCGCTCGGATCGCCACGACAGAAAGAGCACCACGGACGCGACCAGCACGCACATCGCCGCCTCGACGAGGGGCGATCCCCTGGTCGGGAGCCGCACCGTGACCGAGTCAGCGGAGTGCAGCGTCCGCACGCGGAAACCCGAGCACTGGCCAGTTCAGCATCGAGCCCGCGAATGCGTCCGGAACGTCATCGCGTCGCGGACGGGGGGCGCCTCGGTACACACGGTCCGTCGGATCGGGTGCCGGGAGGTGTCGGGCTCGAGTTCGTGCCGGCAACCGCGCGCTTGGCCCCGAGCGGGTGGCGCGACCGACTTCGACGCGACGGATTATACGAAGCAGCACGTGATGGGTCCACTTCGCCTTGCGACACGGGCAACGCGACAATACGATGACGTCGGCGCCTGCGGCTCACGCGTGCGCGACGCGCGAGCAACCCCGTGAAAATCTGCCTGATCGAGCCGCCCAAGTACGTCTCGCTCACCAACCCCGTCTCGACCGTCGCGATGCCGCCGCTCGGCTTGGCATACGTGGCGAGCGCGCTGCGGGCGGCGGGGCACGACGTCGCGGTGATCGACGCACACGGTGCCGGGCTCGAGCAGTACGTGACTCGGGCCGGCATGCGCGTGCGCGGCCTGTCGGATTCCCAGATCCTCGAGCGCATCCCGCGCGATGCCGAGCTCGTCGGCTTCGGGTGCATGTTCAGCGCGCTCTGGCCCGTCGTCCGAGATCTCGCGAAGCAGGTGCACGAGGTGTTGCCCGACGCCTGGTTGGTGCTCGGCGGCGAGCACGGGACCGGCGCTCCCGAGATGTCGCTCGCGCAAGCGCCGCTCAACCTGGAAGCATTCCGGGGCCTTGATGTCCTCCAGATTGATGCCGCCAAAGCTCGGCTCCAGACTGGCGATGATCTCCACCAGCTTGTCCGGGTCGCGCTCGTCGATCTCGATGTCG
>CAYVDO010000548.1:0-4185 GCA_964450125.1 uncultured bacterium | reverse complement strand
GGATCACCTCGACCTGGCCTGCGCGCGCCCTGGCCCCGCTGGCACCGCTCGCCGCCACTCCGTCGGCGCGCGGCGCGTCCTGGAAATCCGGCAGCCACTGCTCACCGGTCTCGATCACCGTCGGCGTGCGTCGCCGATTGAGCTCCGAGAAAAACGCCTGTCCGGCCTCGCGCACGTTCATGCTCGGCTGGGCACGGAAGAAGCTCTCGGCCTCGCTGACGGCGTGCTCGCCGTCCACGCGGCTCTGCAGCACGATCCGCTGCTCGGCGCGGTCGAACTCGAGCCAAGCGTTGGAGACCAAGAGCAGCACCACGATCGCTTCGCCGGCGACGATGCCGAGGGCCAGCTTGCGGCGGTGACTCATGTCGAGCATCCCGGCATCATCCCGCCGAACGCCGTCCTTGTGACGCGAACGCGCGAACGTGCTCCTGGATCTCGTCCTCGGGACGGTGGCGCAACAGCATCACGATCATGCCCTCGAAATCGCGGCGCGTGTCGGGATCGAGGCTGCGCACCAACCGAACCAGCGCTCGCTCCTGAGGCGTGAGCTGGATGGCCTCGGCGGCGGCCGGCTCGAGCGAGCGCTCGGCGCCCGACCAACCTTGGCGTTCGACGTAGTGAGCGAGCCGATTGCGGCGTGCGATCTCCCGGGTCTCCTCGACGTCGAGCCCCAGCACCTCGGCGATCTGCTCGCAGCGGCGCTCGGTGGGCGCATCGACGCGCCCCTTCTCGAGCAAGTGGATGTAGGTGTTGGTGACGCCGATCTCTTGCGCGAGCCGCGCTTGCGAGAAACCAGCCTCGCGCCGTTTGCGTCGCAGGTACTCGCCGAAACCCGTCACACCGTCACCCGTCACCGGACCTTCGAGAACGCGTTTCTCGCTTCACGCTTTCACGCCCGGTGCTGGCGCTCAGCATAGGACGCGCCCGCGGCGCCTGAGAAGCGCTCGCGCGCGACGATAATTAAATCGCCCGCTTGACACAATAAACTATTTCGCTTTATTGTTCGCTTGCGCCCCAACGAGCACCCACCCGCATGACGCGACGCTCTCTCCCTCTCGCGCGCTCTCGCGCCCGATACCCAGCCCTCGGCATCGCTGGACTCCGGCGCGTGGCATTCGTCGTGACCGCGTTTCTGTTGGGCAACGCCCTGGCGGTGCTGCTCGCGCCGCCGTGGATTTCTGGCGGCCGAGGAACGCAGATGCGTGACGGGCTCGGCGGCCAGCGCGCTGCGCTCCATGCCGAGTCGAACGATCCCGCACCGGAAGCAATCTACCGCCGAAACCTGTTTGGCGTGGAACGCAATCCCTCACCCGCGACCGTGCCCTCGCCGATCATCAGCGACGGAACGGCAGCGCGATACGAGCTCATCGGTACGGTGGTGGGCAGCGACCCGCGCGAATCCCAGGCGATCCTGCGCGCCAGACGGGGCGACGCCGACGCGTTCGTCGTCCTCCCTGGACAGCGCCTCGACGGCGGCCTGGAAATCCTCGCGATCGAACGGCGGCGTTTGCTGGTGGCCGTGGACGGTGTGATCCAGTCGCTGCCGTTCGAACTGGATTCGCCTGTCGAAGCGGACACCACGGCCCGGCCACGCGTCGAGCACGAATCTCCCACCGCAGCCGCCGAACCGTCCGACGACGTCTACTCCGTCGACGCCTCCACCTTCGAGCGCGTTGCTCGCGACCCCACTGCGCTGGTCTCGGACGCGCATGGGTCACCCAGCCTCGTCGACGGCCAGCTCGCCGGCTGGCGTGTGGCAGGCATCCGCCGCGGGTCGCTGTTCGAGCGCCTCGGGCTTCGCAATGGCGACGTCGTCGAGGGCATCGACTCGGCGCCGCTCACCCGCGTCCAAGCCGCGCTCACCAGTCTCGATCGGCTACGGACTTCCAGCAGGTTCGATGTCCAGTTGCTGCGCGCTCACCGGCACCGAACGTTGGCCTACCAGGTCCAAGGACCGTGAATCGACTGGGTACCGGCACCGGGTCGTCGAAGCCGTCCCGGCACGCGTGCGGCGGCCTGGCTGTGTCGAGCACCCCCACACGACCCGTCTCTCGCCGAGCGCAGGCCGCAAGCTCGCCCAGCACAAGCAGATTTCACGCCGGCCCCGTTTCATTTCGCGGCGCGGACTGCCACTCTTGCGCGTCTGGGGCCGGACGATGAAACGAGCAGCGCAACTGGCGCGGTGGCTGGCGTTCGTGGTGACCGCACTCGCTGCGGCCGACCTGGTCGCGCACGTGATGGCGAATCGCTTCGCTTCCGGACCGGCACTCGCGACGCGCAGCGCGACGAACACGCCGGCGAATCGGGCGCGCGCGCGGCAGAACGACCGCTACTACGTGGAACCGGTTCTCGAGCGCAATCTCTTCCACATCACCTCGCCCGACGCGCCGCCGCCGCCCAAGAAAGACAAAGACGAGGAAGTACTCGGGGTCAGTGCCCTGGCGCAACGATTCGAGCTGGTGGGCACCGTGGTCTCCGTCATCGCCACCGAATCCATGGCGGTGGTGCAGGAACGCGCCGGCGCCCAGGAAGCGAAGGTCTACGCCGTGGGCGACAAGCTCGGCGACGAGGCCGACATCGTGGCCGTCGATCCGCAGCGCATCGTGCTCGACGTGGGCGGCAAGCGCGAGCAGATCGCCATCGAGCTGGAAGGCGATCAGCCGGGCTTGACGCCGCCCTTCCGTGCCGCGGGTGCAGCGGCAGCGCCCGCAGGTCCCGCCACCGACGTCGCCGACGGCATCCGCCGCAATCCCGATGGCAGCTTCACGCTCGACTCGCGCATGGTGGAGAACCAGCTCACCAACCTCTCCGAGCTGCTCACGCAAGCGCGCGCCGTCCCCAACTTCGAGGACGGCAAGACCAACGGCTTCCGGCTCTTCAGCATCAAGCGCGGCTCGATCTTCGATCAGATCGGGCTGCGCAACGGTGACGTCATCCGCAAGGTGAACTCGAACGAGCTCAACGACCCCGCGGTGGCGCTCAACGTGTTCCAGGAGCTGCGCAGCTCACGCGACTTCCAGGTCACGGTGGTCCGAAACAATCACGAGGAGACGCTCTCCTACCAGGTGCGCTGACGCGCCACCTGCGTGAGACCACCGCACGTGCCTACTCTTCCGAACGAGGTTGGAATGCGAACGCGGATTCGCCCCATCGCCGCCCTGATCGGCGTCGCTCTCGCTGGCCTGGTGCTCGCGCGCACGTCTTGGGCACAGGCCCCGAGCGCGCCGGAAGCGTCCGTGCCGGAGAATTCCGCGTGCACGAATCCGGATCCGAACAAGAAGTACACGTTCAACTTCCACAAGATCGAGATCGAGAAGCTAGTCCAAATCATCAATCAGATCACGTGCCGCACCATCCTCTTCGAGGAGAAGGTTCGCCAGAAGGTCTCGATCTTCTCGCAGGAAACCGTCACCGCGGACGAGGCATTCGAGCTCTTCCAGGCGGCCCTCGACGCGGGCGGCCAGTACACGCTGGTACCCTTCGATCGGCCGCCCTACAAGTACAAGATCGTTCTCGCCCGCGACGTGAAGGGCATGGGCATCCCCACCGCCTTGGGTCGCGAGGAGCCCGCCGTCGAGTCGTTGATCGTGACCCAGATGGTGCGGCTCAAGTACGTCGACGCCGCCGAGCTCGCGCAGGTCTTGCAGCAGCTCATCTCGCGCGACGCGTCGATCGTTCCTTACCCGCCCACCAACACGCTCATCATCACCGACACCGGCGCCAACATCCGGCGCCTTCTCGAGATGATCGCCGCGGTGGACGTACAGGAAAGCGAGCAGAAGATCGAGGTGCTGAGCCTGCAGTACGCCGCTGCCGCGGACATCGCCGAGAAGGTGGCGCAGATCCTCGCGGGCCCCGAGGAAACCGGCGCCACACCGGGCCGCACGATCCGGACCAGCCCCACGCCGCGTCCGCCGACGCCCGGCGGCGTCCCTGGCGGCACACCGGCCGAAGTCGAGATCTCACCGGGCAAGCAGGCGAAGATCCTGCCTTACGAGCGCACCAACTCGATCATCGTGGTGGCCGGACAAGCCGAGATCGAGAAAGTCCGCGAGCTGGTGCGCCAGCTCGACTTCGACGCGCCGCCCGGACGCGCCCACTTCAACGTGGTGCACCTCAAGTACGCCCGTGCCGACGAGATCGTGGAAGTCCTCGCTCAGTTGCTGGGCGGCGGCGGTGGGGGCG
>CAYVDO010000547.1:0-4212 GCA_964450125.1 uncultured bacterium | reverse complement strand
CCCCCCGCCGAGAGCGTGGCCAAGCCGCGCTGGGTTCGACGCCCAAGTCGCCTCGCTGCGCTCGTGGCTCGCCTGCCGGCTCGCGGGCGAGATGGATGGCGCGCGTGGAGACCGTGGCGTCACTCGGTCGTTGCGGTGGGCATTCGGGGCTTTCCAAGCCCCCCGCCGAGAGCGTGGCCAAGCCGCGCTGGGTTCGACGCCCAAGTCGCCTCGAATCGCGCGCGGCTCGCCTCTGGCTCGCGGAGAGATGGGCGGCGCGCGTCGAGACCAAGATCCTTTGGGATCAGCATGGGGCGCGAGATGGCGGTTCGATTCGAACGCGGCACGACGCACGATCGCCTGCGCGAGCGCGCGCTGTTGCCAAGCCGAGCGCGAGCGCTAGACTCAGGCGGATTGTCCGGGGGATTAGCTCAGTTGGGAGAGCGCTGCGTTCGCAATGCAGAGGTCGAGGGTTCGAATCCCTTATCCTCCACCCGAGTCCTAAGTCGGTCGTGATCGGGGCCAAGCTGGCGTGGTGAGCGCCGAGTTCGTCGCTGCTGCGCCCCGAGCGCGGCGTCGCACTCTTCCGATCTGCTGCGAACTGCCGAACCGAGATGGTCCGCGACCTTCTGCCACCGGCGGCGCCCGGTGAGCGGCTGGTCGAGGTCGCGCCGCTCGGGTTGCCGCTCGGCGCACTGACCTATCGCGTTCCAGCCGACACACCGGAGCCCGCACTCGGCGCGCTGGTTGCGGTGGCCGTGGGTGGACGTCGTGTCCGCGGTGTGGTCGTGGGTCCCGGCCAGCCGATCGCAGGGCGGACGCTCAAGCCAATTCTCGCGGTGATCGAGGGGGCGACGCCGATCGCTGGGGAGGTCCTCGAGCTCGCGCATTGGGCTGCGGACTACTATCTGGCACCGCTCGGGGAGGTGTTGCGTCTCGCGATGCCGCCGGGAGTCGCGCGCACGGACGAGGTGCGGTACACGATCACGGACGCGGGCCGCGCGATGCTCGCCGAGCCGGTGCTCGATCCGGCGGCTCGTGCGCTGCTGGAAGCGTTGTCGTCGCGACGCGGTGTGAGCGAGCCCGCGCTGTCGCGCGGGCAGGCGAGCGTCGTGGTGCGCGCCGCACTGCGGGACCTCGAGGACCGCGGCGCCGTCACGCGCGCGGCTGGCGCGGCCTCGCCGCGGCGTCGTCCGCGGCGGAGGTACCACGTGGCACGCGAGGTGACCGCGGACGAGGTGGCCGCGTTGGCGCGCCGCGCCCCCAAGCTCGCAGCCCTGTGGGAGCGTGTGATCGGTCGAGCGGGCGCCATGGAAGCTGCCGACGTCGCCGGTGCGGATGGTGACGTCGTACCGCGCCTCGAGCGATTGGTGCGGCGTGGCTGGCTGAGCCGCACGGAGACCCTGGCGGGTGCCGGCGAGCGGCACGTGCTGATGCCTGCGAGTGACCGCCGCCCGGAGCTCACAGGCGAGCAGCGCGCCGCCCTCGACGTCATTCGCGCCGCTCTCGACACCGGCCGCGACGCGGATCCCATCGTGCTCCTCGGGATCACCGGCAGCGGAAAGACCGAGGTCTACCTCGCTGCCGTCGAGGCGACTCTCGCCGCCGCTCGCACGGCCTTGGTGCTGGTGCCGGAGATCGCCCTCACACCTCTGGCGCTGGGCCGGTTCCGTCAGCGCTTCGGCGAGGCCGTCGGGGTGTTGCACAGCGGACTGGGAGAGGCCGAGCGCGCTGCCGAGTGGGCTCGTGTGGTGCGCGGCGAGACACGCGTGCTCGTCGGCACGCGCATGGCCGTGTTCGCGCCCCTCGCCGCGTTGGGGCTGATCGTGGTGGACGAAGAGCACGACGGCTCGTACAAGCAGGAAACCGGCGCGCGCTATCACGCACGCGATCTCGCCGTGGTGCGAGGGCGGATCGCTGGCGCCGCGGTCGTGCTGGGCTCGGCGACGCCCAGCCTCGAGACGTATTGGAACGCGCGCTCGGGACGTTATCGGCTCGTCGAGCTCGCGACGCGCCCGGGCGGCGCGGCGTTGCCCGCGATCGACGTGGTGAACGTGCGCCGCGCGGAGAACCGGTTGCCCGGCAGTGCGCGGCTCTCGCGGCCCATCGCCGAAGCCCTCGCGGAGAACGCCGCCCGCGGCGAGCAGTCGCTGCTCTTCCTCAATCGCCGCGGGTGGGCTCCGCTCTTGGTGTGCGAGAGCTGCGGCGATCGGCCCGGTTGCGCGCGCTGCAGCGTGTCGCTGGCGCTACATCGCCGTCCTTCACGATTGGTGTGCCATCTCTGCGGCGCGGAGCGTCCCATCCCCGAGCGCTGTGCGCGCTGCGGCGCTCAGGAGCTCCGTCGCCTCGGCGCCGGCACCCAGCGGATCGAGGACGAGCTGCAGGCGTTGTTGCCCGACTTGCGCATCGATCGCCTCGACCGCGACGCGGTGTCGAGCGCTGCCGAGCGCACGAGCGCCCTCACTCGCGTCGCGTCGCGGGCCGTGGACGTGTTGGTCGGCACGCAGATGGTGGCGAAGGGCCACGATTTCCCGCACGTCACGTTCGCTGCGGTGCTCTCCATCGACGGGCTGTTGGCGCGCTCGGACTTTCGTGCGGTGGAGCGTGCGTTCCAGCTTCTCGTGCAGGTATCCGGCCGTGCCGGCCGCGCGGATCGCCCGGGACGCGTGGTGCTGCAGAGCTTCCACCCCGAGCATTCCGTCTTCCACTTCGCGAAGACCCACGACGTGAAAGGCTTTCTCGACGAGGAGATCGAGTTCCGTCGCGGCTCCGGCTATCCGCCGTTCGGGAGGCTGGCGGCGATCGGCATCGAGGGCGCGGAGCCCGGCGCCGTCGAGCACGACGCGAGCTGGCTCGCCGACGAGCTGAGGTTGCGAGCGGCGGGTCGCATACCACGCATCGACGTCCTCGGGCCGGCGCCTGCGCTGGTGGAGCGAGTCGACGAGCGCTCACGTCGGCGTGTGCTGCTTCGCGCCGAGCGCCCCCGTCACGTGCAGGCGCTGATCGCGGAGCTGCTCGGCAATCCGCCGCGGGTGAAGGCGCCGCGTGGCAGCCGCCTCGCCGTGGACGTGGATCCGCTGGTACTCCTCTGATCGCCTCGGTGCAGCAACGCGAGGAGACCCATGGCGCTCGACATCGTATTTTTCGGCACGCCCGCCTTCGCGGTTCCGAGCCTCGCCGCGCTGCTCGCGAGCGATCATCGCGTGCGGGCGGTGGTCACGCAGCCTGAACGTCCGGCGGGCCGTGGTCGGGCTCCGCGGCCGTCGCCGGTGAGCGACGCCGCGACGCAATCGGGCATTCCCGTGCTCACTCCGGTCAAGCTCCGGGACGGTGCCTTCGCCCGCGAGCTCGAGGCGATTGGCCCCGATCTGTGTGTGGTGGTCGCCTACGGCAGAATCCTTCCCGCCGACGTGCTCGCCGTGCCGCGCCTCGGCTACCTGAACGTTCATGCCTCGCTGCTGCCGGCTTACCGGGGCGCATCGCCGATCTCGCAAGCCTTGCTCATGGGCGACGCGGTGACCGGTGTCAGCCTGATGCGCCTGAACGAAGGGATGGACGAAGGACCCGTCCTCGCGATGCGAGCGCTTCCGATCGACCCGGACGACGACTGTGGCTCGCTCACGGCGCGGCTCGCGGCGCTGGGAGCCGAGCTCTTGCGCGAGCACCTCGGCGTGGTGGAGTCGGGTGCCGCGCACTTCGTCGAGCAAGATCACGCACTCGCGACCTACACCCGCCCGGTCGAGCGCGAGCACGCGCGCATCGACTGGAGCCGCGATGCGCGCTCGATCGTGAATCTGGTGCGTGCGATGTCACCGGCGCCCGGTGCCTTCACGCCGTACTCCGGCGGCGTGCTGAAGGTGTATCGAGCCAGCGCCGAGGTGGACGGGCTCGACGCTGCGTTCGGGACCGTGCTCGAAACACGTGGCCCAGGGCCGCGCGTCGCATGCGCCGGCGGCAGCGTTCGCTTGCTCGAGGTGCAGCGTGAAGGCGGGCGGCGACAGCGCGGCGACGAGTTCGTGCGCGGCGCACGGGTCGCCCCCGGCGAGCGTTGGGGATGAGTGCGGCGGGTCGCGCTCGTCCTGCGAGCGGACGTTCAGCAGCCGTGCGGGCACTCGTCGCCGTGGACCAGGGCGCGGACCTGGAGCGCGCGCTCGACCGGGGCATGAACCAGCTCGGGCTCGACGATCGTCGCGAGCGCGCGCTCGCGACGGCGATTGCGTTCGGCGCCGTTCG
>CAYVDO010000546.1:0-4241 GCA_964450125.1 uncultured bacterium | reverse complement strand
GCTCGCACGTCAGGCCGGGGCGCTGACACGCATCACGAGGGCACGGCGCTTCGGGGCGCCGGCGCTTTTCCTCGGCATCGGCATCCTGGCGGGCCTGCTGGAAACGCTGGTGGTGGGGCGGCTGTCGCGGGCGAGCGCCGCCGGCGTGCCGATGGGCGCCGCCTTGTTGTGGCCGATCTTCGTGGCGGGGTACGCCGTGCCGTGCGGTCTCGCCATCGGCCACCGATCGGTGCTGGCGCGGCGCATCGCCGTGGGCGCCGCAGTCGCGGCGGCAGCAGTGGGACTGGCGCTGAGCCTGATGCTCGAGACGTCGCTGGCGGCGATGGGCGTGGCATCGGCGCTGCTCGGCACCGCGGTGGCGACGCTCACCGTGACCGGGCTCGGCCTCCTCGAATCGGAGGCACGCGCTCAGGCGTGGGGGTTCACACAGCTGGGCGCGGTGATCGGGCTCGCGCTCTTCCAGACACTGGTCTTCTTGCTGGGATTCCAGTGGCTTTCGATCGTGGTTGCGGCGCTGGCTGCGCTGCTCGGCGGCGCGGGCGCTCGGCTGTTGCCACGGCGCGCGACGGTTTCGGGCTTCTACGCGAGTGAGCCCGCCGACCCGAGCCCGACCGTCGCGTGAGGAACAGACGGCCGACCCCAAAAACGATCCGAGCCGGATGGCGACCTTTCGATCGTCATCCGGCTCGGATCGTTGCCGCAGGAGCCGTGAAGCTTTGCTTGCTGATTTCCGGACGCTGCTTGACTTCGGCTTACTGCATTACTTCGGGTTACTGGGCTTGGGCGGCTTGACGGGCGGTGCAGGTCTCCAGCTCGACATCGTTTTCCTCCTTCGAGGGGGCTGAAGGGACGTTACCCCAGCCGCTTTCGCGGTGTCAATGCACCTGCGATCGCGCGTACAACCACCTGCGAGACCCAGCGGACGCCCGTCGCCCAGCCACCCACTTCATGCCACATTCTCGCATCGACCCCAGCCAGGCTGAATGAGCCTCTTCAGCGATCTCCTCGGCGAGCACAACGCGATCTTGCTCCACGAGGTGGAGTACGCGTTCTATTTCGTGTGGCCACTCTCGGTGGTGGTCAGCATCGTCGTCGCGCCACAGGGCTTCTTCGCGAAGCCGTTGCGCACGCTCGGCTACGTAGCGCTAGGGCCCATCGGCACGGCGGATCTGATACGCCGCGCGATGCGGGCACGCGCTCGAGCCGCCGCCAGCGTCAGCGAGGTGCGTCCCAGCACCATTCGACCCGCGAGCGTGCTGGTGCTCCTCGGGTTCGCCGCACTCTTGATCTCCGGGCTGGTGCTCGCGACCCAGTACCGCTGGCCCGACTGGTACTTCCCGCTGGCGCGGCTCCATCGCGACGTGGGGCTCGGCTTCGCGGGCGTCTACCTCGTCTACCTGGCCTGGCACATACGCCGCAACGCCGGCTGGCTCAATCTCGCCATCCACTCGGCGTTCACCGTGGCGCTGGTGCTGGTGCTCCTGTTCGTCAACGTCGACTCGAAGCTGCCCAAGCCGGTGCTGTGGGGAGCGACGGTCACGATCTTCGCTTCCGCCGCGTATCTGCGACGGCTCGACCGCCGCACCGAGGAGGGTAAGTCGCGCGGCGGGCTGATCCTGAACACCTACCTCTTGATCGTGCTCGCTTCCGGTTTCTACCTGGTGCCGGCGGTGAACGTCGCGATCGCCAACAACTTCGGCAACTACTACTACCACCTGCACGGCCTCGCCGCGCTCTTCGGCCTACCGCTGGCCGCCTTCCTATTCCTGAACCACGTGCGGCGCACGCCCACCAGCTTCCCTTGGCCGGCACGTATCGCGGTGGCAGCCGTCGGCGTCCCGTTCGCGGCGTACACGCTGGTGGTCGCCGACCGAAAGACCCACGCCGGCGATCTCGCCGGCTACCGCAATCAGCGGCTCTTCGCCACCGGCACCACCCGCGACGACCCGCGCGTGAGCCCGCCCCACGAATGGTGGATCGCGGAGATGAACGACGTACGTAGCTGCCGCGGCTGCCACGACGTGCTCTTCGATCAATGGCTCGGATCGGCGCACGCGCTCGCGGGTAACAATCCCTTCTATCGCGAGGTTCTGGGCGAGCTGGTCCGCCAAGAGCGGCTCGACGAGACCGCGTTCTGTCAGTCGTGCCACCAGCCGGTGCTCTCGGCGCTCGCCGATCGCCGCCTCGCCACCAGCACGACGCTCATGTCGAACGACTGGGGCGTGACCTGCAAGTCTTGCCACCTCACCCACGAGGTCGAGGAGCCGCCGCGAAACGGCCGCTTCGTGATGCGCGAGGAGGAGCGCATCCCCGGGCTCTTGAAACCCGGCGACGACTACGTGCCGCCGCCCCACGCTTCGATCCGCGACGATCTGCGCCTGCACCTCAAGGGTTTCTCGAACTCGGTGCTCTTCGGCTCGCGGGAGTTCTGCGCCTCGTGCCACCGCGTCGAGCTGCCCAACGACGCGAAGCTGGTGCTGCCCAATCCGTACGACGGCGCACCCGGCTTCGGCGTGGTCGAGACCGAGTGCAAGGCCTGCCACATGCCGGAGGACACCGAGAACCGCGCCGGAGTGCGATTCCCCAATCACCACATGTTCGGCGTCAACACCCAGTGGGCGGAGATGGTGCCGGTCGACGCCCACGTCGGCCAGCTCGAAGCAGCGCGCGAAGGTGATACGAAGCTCCGCAACTGGCTGGCGGGGAGCACTCCGCAAACGGGCGGCCTCGGCATCAAGGCCGACCGCCCGGCGTTCACCCTCGTCCTCGAGTGGTCGCCCACTCCGGACGCGGCCCGGCTCGCGGTGACCGCCACGAACGACCGTGGCGGCCACCCCTTCCCGCTCGGCTCGCTCGATCTGAACGAAGCCTGGTTGCACGTGACCGCCGCCAGCGCCGGCACGCGCTGGTTCGAGTCGGGCGGCATCGATGCTGCTGGCCACCTCGATCCCGAAGCACGGCGTTTCGGCGCGCGCTTGCTCGGCGCGGACGGCCAGCCGCTCGAGCACCACGACATCGTCACCATCGCTGCGCTCGCCGACGTGCTCCTGCTCGCACCCGGCAAGCCGCACCGCGAGGAGTACGCGGTGACGATGCCCGCCGACGTCCGCTATCCCCTCGAGCTGCGCGCCGAGCTCCGCTACCGGCGCGCGCGCCAGGAGTTCATGGACTACGTCTACGGAACCGGCGCACGCACCATGCCCATCACCGAGCTCGCCGCCGCCGTGTGCACGATCCGTGCTCCGGGCGAGCCGTGCGCACCGAGAGACGACTCGTGACCAAGACGGTGACACGGCGCTCGCACCTCGGCGGCTGCCTGATGGCGCTCGTGCGCTTGCTCGGTGGCGTGCTGGTGTTCACGGGCGTCGTCGCGCTCGCGCTCCTCATCTATGGGCACTGGAGCTTCGAAGCGGGTGCGATCGGCGCCGCTAAGCAGGTGTTCATGTACGCCCTCGGCTATCGCGGCCCGTTGCTCGGGTACTGGGGCACGCCGGTGATCTGGCTGGAAGCCAGCAACGATCGGGCGTACGCGGGCGTGGCCACGCACCTCGAAGTGCTGGACCTCTCCGATCCCGCGAACATTCACCCCACGGGCCAGCTCGCGCTCGGCGGCATCGTCCACGGCATGGTCCTCGACGGCGACATCCTCTACGTCGGTGCCGGCGACGCCGGGCTGGTGGTCGTGGACGTATCGGATCCAGAGCGCCCCACGCGCATCACCAAGCTGCCGAGCGCGGGGTACAGCTTTGGGCTGGCGCTCGCCGGTGATCGCCTCTACACCACCGAGCGCGATCGCGGCGTGCGGATCTTCGACGTCTCGAACCGGCGCCGCCCGCGCCTGGTGGGCACCTTTCGCGACACTCCGTGGTCGAACGACGTGGCGGTGGTCGGCAACCTCGCCTACGTCGCCGACGGCAAGCGCGGAATCCTGGTCGTCGACGTGAGCGATCCCGCGGCGCCGGCGCTGGTGAGCGAAGTCGCTTTGCCGCCACCCGCGGACGCGGCGCTGTGGGAACCCATCGACCCACCGCCGCTGGCGATCGAGGTCGAGGGAACTCGCGCGTTCCTCGCGTCCGTCGATCGCGATCTCTTGGTGGCCGACCTCTCCGATGCGCGCCACCCACGCATCACCGGCCACCTCGATCTGCCGGGCGAAACCATGGACCTGCGCGTCCGCGGCGATCGGGTGTACCTCGCGCAAGAGCCATACGGGCTCGCGATCGCCGATGTCCACGACGCAG
>CAYVDO010000545.1:0-4260 GCA_964450125.1 uncultured bacterium | reverse complement strand
TCGACTCGCTACGCTCGTCGGCGCGCCGCTGGCGCGTGCCTTTTTCAGCAGCCTGTTAGATCACCTCGCACGATCCGGCGCGGGGGGCGTAGGGGGGCCGGCCTACACACCAGTCCGCCCGCAGTCGCCGAGGTTCCTGGGCGGGCTCGCGCCCGCCCCTACGCCTTTTGGGGATCGGCTCGGTCTGAATCGCGAAGGAGGGACGGCGCGGCGCTGAGCTCGATGCGGTCGTAGACGTCGCGGGCGACCAAGCGGCAGTCGATCGAGGGTAGCGCGACCACGTCGTCGAGCGTGGTACCGACGCTCAGCAACCATTGGCGTCCTTGGCGCACGTACTGCTCGATCCGGATCTTGTCCTGCGCGACCATGAGGTACTCACGCAGCGACTCGAGGCGCAGGTAGTGCGCGAACTTCTCGCTGCGATCGTAGGCCTCGGTGCTGGGCGACAACACCTCGAAGATCACCGTCGGATTGAGCAGCGTGTCGCCGTGCTCGTCTTCCAGCTCGGGCTTGCCGCAGACCACGACGACGTCGGGATAGGTGTAGAGCCCCGTCGCCGAGACCTTCACGCGCATGTCGGACTGGTAGGCCTCGCACGGACGGCCTTTGAGCTGGTTCCCGAGCTCGCGAGAAATGTTCGCCGCGATCAGGTTGTGCGCGCGACTCGCGCCCGTCATGGCCAGGATCTGGCCATTCACCAGCTCGCTACGCGTCTCCGACGCCCGCTCGAGTGCCAGGTACTCGGCGGCCGTATACGTCGATCGTGCCGGCTCGGGTGCCATGACTCGCTCACGCTAGAACCACGGCGCAAGAGGGTCAAGCGCTCCTCGTTCGCCCATCGTGCGACTCACTCCTCGACGAGCTCGAGCGCACCGGTGGGGCAGAAGCGGACGGCCGCCTTGACCTGGTCGAGCAGCTCGGGTGGCACGGTCGCTTGCTTGATCTTCACGGTGGTCGCGCCGTGGACCTCGAAGAACTCGGGCGCTTCCTCGACGCAGGCCCCGTGCGCCTGGCACAAGACGGGGTTGACGACGACTCGCATCGGCGGCCTCGCGCGGCGTTCGCGTCCGCTCAGGCGATCCGGCGGTAGCGGATGCGCGCGGGGTGCTTGGGGCCGACCACCATCGCCTGGTAGTCGGGCGGATAGTCCTTCTCGACCAGCTCGATCTCGAAATGGTGCAGCATCCGCGCCCAGATGGTCTTGATCTGGTTGAGCGCGAACGAGATGCCGCGGCAGCGATGTCGTCCGCCGCCGAACGGAATCCACGCGAACGGGATCTTGTCGACGGGATCGGGCGGCGCGAAGCGCTCGGGGCGAAACACGTCGGGATCGGGAAACACGTTCGCGAGCCGCCCCGACGCGAGCGGGCTCACCAAGAGGAACGTGCCCTTGGGGAATACCCAGCTCTTGTAGCGCAGGTCCTGGACCACGCCGCGCATCAGCATGATGAGCGGCGGATGGAGCCGCAGCGTCTCCTTCACGCTCCAATCGATGTGGTCCATGGAGCGCACGGCGTAGTAGTCGAGCGGTTTGCCGGTGGCGACGCTGGCGCGGACCTCGTCGAGCACGGGGGCCAGCGCCGCGGGATTGCGGTGCAGCTCCACACCCACCCACGCGGCCGTGGTGGAGCTCGTGTGGTGGCCGGCGAAGAGGATCACGATCAGGAGCCCCGCGATCTCGTGGGGCGTGAGCTGGGCGCCGTCGGAATAACGGGCGTCGATCAGGCATTGGAGCATGTCGTCGTGGCGCTCGCCCTTGCGGATGATTCCACCGATGAGCTGGGAGAGCCGCGCCCGCGCCTTGTCGCGACGCCGGAACGCCGGCAACGGCGCGTTCGGCCACAGGAACGCGAACGGGTTGAGCCCCTTCTCGAGATCGACGAAGAGGTGCGCGAACTCGCCGTCGAGGCGCTCGCGGATCTCGTGGCCGAGGAGGCAGCGGCTCGCGATGTAGATCGAGAGCTCCTTCATCGCCTCGAGGAGATCGATCTCGCCGCGGTCGCCGAGGCGCGCCACGAACGCCTCGATCTCTTGCACCATCTTGGGTGCGTAGGTCCGCATGGTGCGGTCCTGGAGTGCGGGCAGCGCGAAGCCGATCTGCTCCATCATCCGCTCGGGTGTCGTGTCGTAAACGACGCCCTCGCCGAAGACCGGCACCGAGAACTTGTACGCCTCTTTCTGCGAGAGCTGCTCGTCGGCGTCGTAGAAGAAGAATTGCTGCGCCTCGGTCCCCGAGAGCAGCACCAGCTCCTTGCCGAGGGCGAGCGGCAGCGCCGCGACCTCGCCGTGCGTGGCGATCGCTTGCTGAAAGATCGCCAGCGGATCCTTGCCGAGGTCGAGCATTCGCCCGAGCAGCGGCAGCCCACCCTTGAGACGTGGGATGGGCGTGGGCGGTCCCAGTGCCGATCCGCCGAGCGGCGGACTGACCGAAGGCGCGGAAGGCGAGGGTGCGGGAGCGGCGTTCGCCATGCTTCGAATATGATCTCGAATTCTTGAACCGTCAATCATTTTATGAAATGTTGATTCGGAAATGGCTCGAGCCCGTGCTCTCGAAGCCGTGCGCCAGGCGCGCACGGACCTCTACCGGCGGCTGATTCTGGATGCCGCGGAGCGCTGCTTCGCCCGCGCCGGCTACGACGCCACCAAGATCCAGGACATCGCCCAGGAGGCCGGGCTTTCGGTGGGCTCGCTCTACGGTGTCTTCGCCGGAAAGCACGAGCTACACGCGGCGCTGCAAGAGGAGCGCGGCGCCGAGCTGCTCGAGCACGCCCGCCAGGCCACCGCCGCCGACGCCAGTCCGCTCGACGTGTTGCTCGCGGGGATCCGCGTCTACGTCGAGTTCTTCGTCGCCCATCCGGACTACCTGCGCCTGCAGGTCCGGCAGGGGATCGCGTGGGCGCTCGGCCCGTCGCCCGAAGCCCGCGAGCAGAGCGAACAGTACGCCGCGTGGCGCCAGGGCTTCGAGCTCGCCGCCGCGATCTTCCAGCAGGCGATCGACGCCGGTCAGGTGATCGACGAAGACCCGGAGCTGCTCGCCAAGATGATGATCGCCATGCACCAGGTGCACCTCGCCGATTGGATCGAGCACGGCATGAAGCTCTCGGCCGCCGAGCTCGTCGCGCGCGTGCACCGCCACTTTCTCCGAACGTTCGCCAACCCGAGCTGAGGCCACGCGCGACCCGCCGTCCGCCTCCCGAGGAGTGCCATGCCCGAATTTCCCCGCCGCGAGATGGAAGAGATGGTCGAGCGCTGGCTGGCGGCCAACGCCGAGGCCCGCAGCACCGCCAATTGGGCGCTGCTTGCGCCCTTCTACGCGCCCGACGCCGTCTACACGTACGACATCGGCCCGCTCCACCGGCTGGTGGCGCGTGGCATCGATCGCATCAAGGAGACCGCGTTGGGCGCGGACATGATGGGCTTCGACAACTGGAGCTTTCCGTACCTCGCCACGGTGATCGACCACGTGAAGGGCGAGGTCATGGCGCGCTGGACCAACCGTGGTCCCGGCAAGCGGCCGGACGGCACCTTCTACGAATGCATGGGCTCGAGCTGGTTCCGCTACGCCGGCAACTACCAGTGGTCGGAGCAGATCGACCTCTTCGATCTCAGCCACGTCATCGCCGTGGTCGACGAGCTGGGCGACGCCGTGCTCGAACCGTTGCGCCTCAAGATGGACATGGTGCGCCCGCTCCTGATCGAGAAGCTCGAGCGCAAGCCCCCCAGCATCGACCTCGCCGAGATCCTCGGGCGGTGATGCGCTTCGCATGACTCGCCCGTGGCGCACGCTGGAGCGCGTCGAGACCCCGGACGGCGTGCTCGAGCTGCGCCAGCGGGGCGAGCGCGATTTCCTCATCCTCCGCGACGGGCGCGTGCTCATGACCAGCGCGCAGCAGCGCTCCGAGGAAGCGCTCGGAGCGCTGGCGTGCAAAGCCGTCGCCGCGCGCGCCGAGCCGCGCGTGCTCGTGGCGGGCCTCGGCATGGGATACACGCTGCGCGCGGCACTCGACGCGCTGCCACCGTCCGCGCGGGTGGTCGTCGCCGAGCTTCACGAGGCGGTGGCGCGCTGGGTGCGCGGCCCGCTGGCGGCGCTCACCGCGGACGTCCTCGCCGACCCGCGCGTCACACTGGCGCTCGGCGACGTCGCCCACGTGATCACCGAAGCCGGCGCCACCTCGTCCCAGCGCTGCGATGCCATCGCCCTCGACCTCTACGAAGGTCCGCGCCCCGGCGCCGGTGACCCCGCGGACGATCATCGCTTCG
>CAYVDO010000544.1:0-4336 GCA_964450125.1 uncultured bacterium | reverse complement strand
TACGGTAAGGGCCAGGACAACAGCTGCGTGCTCTGCCACATGCCGCGCATCAAGGCGTTGCCCTGGGAGCGGACCGAGGCGCGGGGGCACAAGCACCCGCATCACGGCGTATTCGGGCTCAACGAGGCGCTCGCCCGGATGGCGTCCGGCAGCGGCGTCGATGCGACGCTCGCGGAACGCGACGCCACGGTCGCGGAGCTCATCCGCGAGTTTCCGGGGCTGAGCGCGATCCAGCAGATTTCCCAGTTCTCTCACGGCAGCTTCGATCCGCTCTTCAAGTTCAACCAGCGGCTGGCGCTCAGACCGCTCACGATCGACCTCACCGTCGAGCCGATCGAAGGCGGGCGGCTCGCCATCTCGCTCGCCACCACAAACGTGCGCGGCGGTCACGCGCTTCCTGCGGGGGCTGACGATCTGAGCGAGACCTGGCTCTCGGTGGAACTGGTCGACGCCAGCAACCGCGCGTTCGCGCTGAGCGGCGCCATCGGGGCGGACGGCGAACGCGATCCCGCGGCGCTCGAGCTGGGCGCGCGTTGGCTCGATCGGCAGGGCGAGCCGCTCACGCACCACGACCTCTACGCCCTCGGCCACGTTGCCGACGAGCGCCGCATCGAGTTCGCCGAGACCCTGCGTGATCGGCTGGAGGTGGCGCGCCCCGAGGGTGTGAGTGGGCCGGTAGTGGTGCGTGCCATCTGGAACTACCGACGGGTGCGGCCGCGTGCGGCGCTCGAGCTCTTGGGTGGACCGCGCGAATTCCCCGTGACTCGCCTCGGTGAAGGAGAGGTCGAGGTGACGCTTCCACCCGTTGCGCCCCTCGCCGTGCCGCTCGCCTCCGCGGCCATTCCCGAGCCAGAGCCCGCGAGCTGATGGGCGACGCGATGTGCGGCGAGACGGAGCGAGTCCCGCCGCTCGGCTCGCGCGCCGGACGTTGGGCGCTAGCCTCGTTGAACGCTTTGGTGGCGTTGGCGATCGTGCCACTCTGTGTTTTCACCTACCCCCTTGCGGCGTCGTATCTGGGACGCGCCACACCCGTGGCCACCCTCGCCGTCGTGATCGTGGTGCTGCGGCGACGAGCCGTGCCTGGGTTGGGCTGGATACGGCGGGTGACGGCGCGGCTCGGATGGCTACCCGTGCTGCGGGCGCCTGGGGTCGAGGCGCTCTGGTTCGCGCTCGGGTTGCTCTACGCGACGTCTTTCGGCGTGGCCTTGCCGGCGGTGTTTCGGGGCGCGGTGGCAGCACGGGAGATCCGGGTCGAAGACCTGGTGCACGGCTGGAAGACCTCGTCGTTGGGGTGGCTTTCCGAGCAGCGGCGCTTGGTGGCGCTCCACGGCAGCAGCGCCGAGGTCCTGGGGGTGAGCGTCGTGGACGTGAGCGGCGATCCGCCCGTGTCACGCTTTCGCCCCGTTCCGTGGCGCGAGGACGAGAGCCCGCTCACCGTGTTCGGTGCGCTCGGCCTCGCGCTCGCCCACGGCACCCGGAGGGCCGAGCGTCTCGCGGTCGATGCGAAGCGGCTCACGTACGGCGTCGTGCCGGAGCAGGGGATCGCCGCATCCGCGTACGATGCCGAGACTGGACTGGTCTATCTCTTCCAGCGGCGTGGGGAGGGTGATGGCGATCGCGCGTCGAGCGCGCTCGTCGCCGTCGAAGTGGATGCGTATCTGCAGGGCGATCTCGGCGTCGCGCGGCGCTACCCGCTGCCCGAGCCGAGCGGCTCGGTGCGTCTCGCCGTGGATCACACCACCCACCGCCGCGTGCTGGTGAGCGGTGGTCGCGCCAGCGCCGAGGTGTGGATGGTCGATCTCGCGAGCGGTGCTTGGCGCTCCGTGCGCGTCCCACCCGTGCACGCAGCGCTCGCCATCGACGGGGCGCACGGGCGTGGCTACGTCACCAGCAGCACTCGCAGCTCGCTGATCGCCATCGACC
Source organism: uncultured bacterium (assembly GCA_964450125.1). Taxonomy (GTDB): domain Bacteria; phylum JADJOY01; class JADJOY01; order JADJOY01; family JADJOY01; genus JADJOY01. The sequence goes on along the minus strand of CAYVDO010000544.1, from coordinate 2,413 downwards.
TCGCGCGTCTCGAGGTGGAGCGTGAGATCTGGATCGGTGGTGTCGCCGGCCCGGTTGCGGTGCTCGACGGTGTCGGGGCGATCGCCGTGGGCACGCAGCTCACCGGTGAGCTCCTGCTCCTCGACCGCGACACCCTAGAGACCCGCGCGCGCCTCGCCACCTGCCGGCGCGGCGATCCGTTCACGGGTTTCGCCGAGGCGCTGATCCTGGGGGAGTCGCGCGACCTCGCCTGGGACCAAGCGGATCGCGCGATCTACGTCGCCGACGGTTGCGGGGTGCGGCGCGTGCGTTTGCCGGCCGGCTGGTGCGCGAATGCGTCGTGTGCGCCGGCCTCCGTCGTGGCGCTCGGCACCGAGGCTCGATGAAGCGCGTGCACCTCGTGTGGGGATGGATTTTCGCGGGGGCATTCGCGCTCACGGGAGTCTGGATGCAAGCCCATTTCCCGGCGGCCTATCGCGGCGACGTCGGCGCGCGCATGCTCTATCGGTCGGCGCACGTCTACATCCTGCTGGCGGCGTTTTCGAACTGCCTGTTGGGCATCTACCTGAGGCCCGCGCAGAGCGTGCGGCGCGCGCGGTTGCAGCGCGCCGGCTCGATCCTGATCTTGCTTGCGCCCGTGGCCTTCACCGTGGCCTTCTTCGTGGAGCCGGCGCCGGGTGCGTTGAGTCGGCCTTACGCCGCGATCGGGCTGTGGAGCGCCATCTTCGGAACGCTCGCGCATCTCGCCGGAATACGCGGTGAGGGTGCGAGCACCACGGGTACCTCGGCCCATGCCGTGCACGACGACCCCCGCGCCGAAGCCCGGTCGCCAACGAATCGTGGGCGCACGCTCGGCGTGCTCGGCATGCTCGCGATCGTCGCCGCCCTCGGCCTCGCCGCGGCCTCGGTCGCGACGTGGCGCGAGCGTGTTCGAGCACCCGAGCCCCACCTCCACGACGTCCGTGTGGCCGCAGAGCTGGCGAGAATCAGCATCGCCGTGACCGTCGCCGAGAAGCGTGCGGTGGTCGAGGCGCTCGGTGCCGGCCGGCGCTTCGCCGATTGTGGCGACGGCACCGTGATCGATCTCGCCACCAACCGGATGTGGGCCGACGCCGACAACGGCAACGCCACCGACTGGCCGGGTGCGATGTACTTCGCTCACGTGTTTCGCGCCGGCGGCTATACGGACTGGCGTTTACCGACGATCGGAGAGCTCCTCGAGCTGGCCCGCGGTTACCTCGGGCCCGACGGCAAGCCTCTCCCCGGTGCCCCGCAGGTCGAGAGCTGGCTGCCGGTGGGCTACGGAGTTCCCTGGTCCTCGGAGAGCCGCGGGACGGAGGCGGCACGCGTCCATCTCGGCAGCAGCGCCGTCGGCTGGCTGCCGCAGGACAGCACGTCGCACAACCGAGCCGTGCCCGTTCGAGGCGGCGGCGCCGCAGTCGATGGCCTGGCGCCCGACGCTCGCGCGGACGCGCGGCTCGGTCATGCGTTCTCCGTGAGCGCGAGCCTGTTTCCCGCGGAAGCCGACGGGTCTCGATAGCACCCAGCACCGCTCTGGTTACACGCGGCGATCTTCCGCCGCCGGTTCCGGATCGGCGCATTCCGTGTCAACATCGCCACCGCCGTCCCCTCGACGAGCCGCGTTCCGTTTCGGTCCTCGCATGCCCAGCCCGGTGCCCACGCGACCCAGGGTCGGTCGTGTGCTCAGCGCAGTCGTCGTCCGCCTTCGCGAGCTCGCCTTCGGGTTCGGTCCGGTGGAGGTGTTGTTCGCGGGTGCGTTGTTCGCGCTCGGCGCACGCTACGTCTCCGCGGGACCGCCGTTCGTCCTGGTGCTGTTCCTGATCGTCTTGCGTCTCGGCGAGCCAGGGCGGAAGCGTGCGAACCGTGTGTTCGTGCATTTCTTCTGGCTCGTGACGGCGTTTCTCGTCGTTACGGGGATTTCGGCATCGCTGGTGGCCACCGATTCGGCGCCCCAGTTGCTCGCGCGGGTTTGGCACCAGGCGATGGCGGTGCCCGGCACGCTGCTGTGGGCGGTCTGGCTCTACCGTCACGTGCGGCGCCCCGCGACGCCAGGCGTCGAACGGGTCGTGGTGAGCGGGCAGCTCGCGTGGCTGGCGCTCAAGGTTTCTCTCTGGAGCGGTGCGGTGGTGGCGCTCTTGGTGATTCTCGAAGGGCTGGTGCCGATTCACGTCGTGAGCCTGGGCGTCGCGACGATCCTGGTGACGTTGCACGTCGTCGTGGCGCGACGTTGGCGAGCGCGAGACGCGGGCACCGCGATGCCTGCCGACGACCTGACGCTCACGACTCCGCGCCTGGGTCGGGTGCTCGCGACCAGCGGTGCAGTGGGAGTGGGGCTCGCGGCGCTGCTCACGTGGGGTCCGCGTGGCTACGACGGCGCCAATCTCTCGATCGGCGCGGCAGCGGCGACCGTGGT
>CAYVDO010000543.1:0-4368 GCA_964450125.1 uncultured bacterium | reverse complement strand
GGTCTCGGCAGCGGACTCGACCAGGCGCACGTCCGGCCCCATGGTGGCAGCGATCGCCGCCCTGAGCAGCGGGTAATGGGTGCAGCCGAGGATGAGCGTGTCCACACGCGCCGCGCGCAGGTCGGCGAGGTAGTGCTCGCAGACCGAACGGGCCACCTCGGTCTCCTCCCAGCCTTCCTCGGCGAGCGGCACCAGCAGCGGGCACGCGCGCGCGTGTACCTCGACACCCGGATCGAGCACCTCGAGGGTGCGTGCGTAGGCGCCTGAGTCGACCGTGCTGCGGGTGCCGATCACACCGATCCGATGGGTGCGGGTCGCGGCCACCGCGGCGCGCGCACCCGCTTCCACCACACCGAAGACCGGAAACCGATCGAGCGCCACGAGATCGGCTTGCGCCAGCGAGGAAGCGGTGTTGCAGGCGACCACCAGCGCCTTGATGCCACGCGAGGTGAGCTCATCCGCGGCTTCGAGGGCGTACCGCCGCACGGTGGCGGGGGACTTGGTGCCGTAGGGCACACGGGCGGTGTCGCCGAGATAGAGAAACGCCTCGCCGGGAAGCGCGCGCCGCAGCGCGCGCAGCACCGTGAGCCCGCCGATCCCCGAGTCGAAGACCCCGATCGGTAGGTCGCGGACGTCACGCGTGGCGGCAGGGCGAGCCATCAGCGGTATACCAACACCAAAATCGAGGTCTGGCCCGTGAGCTGTTTGGTCCGCGGGTCCACGGCGAAGTCGGAGATCACCACGTTGGCATGCCCCAGGGCGCGCGTGAGAACTTGCTCCGCCAGCGGTCGGCTTTCTTTCGGGTCCAGCGTCCTGCCGATGCGGAACACGCTGCGCCGCCCACGGCTCTGGGGCGGCAACGTCTGCCCTGGAAACGTAGCGGGAAGGTCCTTGGGATGTGCAGCCACTGGGGACAGCCCCAGGCTCGCCTGGTAGAACCGCACCACTTCCTCGAAGCGATCCCCGGTGACGAACGTGTCGAAGCTCGCAAGCGTCGGGGTGCCGTGCGCAGTGGGGGGAGGATCCACGGGTGGCTTCGAGGCCAAGATGCGGACCATGCCCGGATAGGACGGGATGCCCAGCTTCGAAAGATAGACCCCACGGACCGAAGGAGCACTGGGTTCGGCTCGTGGCTCGCGCGCGGTGGCGCTCGGCTCGGCGGCAGCGCTGGGGACGACGAGCGCTGCGACCACGAGGGCGGCGCGGCGGATTGCGCGTGTGAGCGAGCCCATGGTCCCCGACGAGACTATCACGCAGGACGGGAGTCCCGGCGGGTGAACGTGCGAGCGCTGGACGTCTGGGTCGTGGCCCTGGCGAGCGCCGGCGCGCTCGTCGATCTCCGCTCCCGACGCATCCCGAACGCGCTCACCGTTCCCGCGATGGCGGTTGGTGTGGTCGCGCTCGCAAACACCCAGGGCTGGGACGGTGTCCTTGCGGCGGGCGCGGGGATAGCGATCGCCACGGCGTTGCTCGTCGTTCCGTTCGCGCTGCGCTGGGTGGGTGGTGGCGACGTGAAATTCCTCATGGCATTCGGGGCGTGTCTCGGACCGCGGGGCGCGCTCGAGGCCTTCCTGTGGGCCACGGCGGCAGGTGGACTTCTAGCCGTCGCTATGCTAGGGGTGACGTCATCGGGACGCGAGCGCGTCCTAACATCCTGGATTCAATTTAAAAACCTCGTCTACACCCGCGACGTTTCTTTGTTGAAGCCGACTCCGCGCAACGCTACAATCGGCGTGCCGTACGGGGTAGCGTTGGCGATTGGTGGCGTAACGGCGCGGCTTTGCAGCGGGATTTTGCTTGGCTGAGATCGACATTCACTTGCGGCTGCGAGCGCGCTCCGCGCCCACGGTTCCATGATGCGAGCGACGAACCGCGCCGCAGAGCGCGGTCAAGCTACGATCGAACTGGCGGTATTCCTTCCTTTTTTCCTCTTCTTGCTGTTGGGTGCGATCGAGCTCGGAAACGCGTGGCACGCGGCGAACCAGGTGGCGCAAGCGGCACACGAAGGTGTGGAACACGTGCGACGAACGCGCCAGCTCGATTCCGCGCAAGTCGACTCGATCGTGACGTCGCTGGCTGGGCCCAGCGCGATTGCTTCGCTCACGTCCCGCGGCGCCGACTCGGTGGGCGACGGTCGGCTGGTCACGGTCGACGTGGAGCTGCGTGCGCCGCTCCTCACGGGTCCGTTTCTGAAGCTCTTCTCGCCGTTCCGTTCGGGTTCGATCCGTATCCACCGGTCGGCTACGGCGTTGGTGCTGTCGTGAGAAGCTTCGACCGCGCGGCCCGCTCCAGGGCTCGGTCCCCGCTCCCCGCTCCGTCCGCAGCGAGCTCGCTCGGCGTGGCGCGCCCGAGTCGGTCGCTTCATACCCGCGCCGATGGCGGACAGGCCACGCTCGAGTTCGCACTGGTGCTGCCGTTTTTTCTGCTGCTCTTCCTGACGATGATCGAGTTCGGCATCGCGTGGACGGCCTCGTCGGCAGCTGCAGCGGCGGCCAAGGAAGGCGCCGAGTACGCACGTCGGCAGGTTCCGTTCTCGCCGGCGGTGCTGACGCGCGCCAACGAGATCGCCACCACGTACTTGGCACCGTTCACGCGCGCAGGCGGTTTTGCCGTCGCGAGCATCCGCAGCGGTCAGCTCGCAGGCGAGGAGACGCTCACCGTCGAGGTCGACGTTCAATACCCCTTGCTCACCGGCGCGTTTCTGCGCAGCATCCGGTTCGGCGCCGAGCCGGTCTTCGGCGATGGCACGATCACGATTCGTCGTGAAGCGAGGGTGTTGATCCTGTGAGTTGCGATCGGATGCCGGTGGACGAAGTCGGCCGTCGCGCCTGCGGAGGCGCGGTAAACACCACATGGGCGGGCGGGTCACCCCGATTCCCGGGCTCGTCGAGGGAGTGAGCGAGTGGACTCCAAGCGTCCCGTCATCCTGCTGTTGATCTTCGCTGCAGTTTCCGCGCTGCTCGCGGGTCTCGTCTATCAGCAGCTCGCGCGAGGTGGCACGCGCGGCGAGCGTCACGACGTGGTCGCCGTGCTGGTGGCGAAGCAGGACCTGCTGCCCGGCACGCGGATCACCGCAGACATGGCGAGTGCCGCTTTCGTGCGTAAGGACTGGCCTCGTGAACTGCTTCCGACGGACGTCGTGTCCGTTCAAAACGTGGATTCGGTGGCGGGGCAGATCGTGCGGGCGGCGATCTTCGCGGGCGAGCCGCTCTATCGCTTCAAGCTGGCCGCAGCCGACTCCTCGGCGGCGCTTCCGGTTTCGGTGGCGGACGGCATGCGCGCTTTCACGGTGCCCGTCGACGAGGTCAGCGGCGTCGGTGGCTATGTGCTCTCGGGCTCCTACGTCGACGTGATCGGCACGTTTCGAAACGTGCGCGAGTCGATGTTCGGCCGTTCCCGCGGCGAAACCTTCTCCAAGGTCATCCTCGAGCGCGTGAAGGTGCTTGCGTCGGGTCCCCAGATGGAGCAGAACGACCTCGGCAGCCGATCACGCGGCGAGGGAGTGAACGGGCGTGCGGCGATCCTAGCCCGCGATCGCAATGCTCCAACCAGTGCCACGCTGTTGGTTTCGCCCGTCCAAGCCGAAAGCCTCGCGCTGGCCGTGAAGGAAGGGTCGATTCATCTGGCGCTACGCAACTATCAGGACGAAGGCGCCGCTCAGACCACGGGCGTCACCAAGGAAGAGCTGCTTGGGCTTGCCTTACCGGAGCCCGGGTTCGTGCCGGAGGGGCGCGAGCCTGCGCCAGAGCCGACCGGTCCGCAGGTCGAAGTCATCCGCGGCAGCGAACGCACGTCGGTGAGCTTCTGAGGATGGGCGCTCGCCAGATCCCGCAAGCGCCAGAGGACACGACAGGATGAGCGGAATGCCACGACGAGATCGGCGTACGGGAGTCCTGGGTGGACGGCGTCTCGCCACGCGCCTCGCGGTGGTGCTCGTGTCGGGCGTCCTGGTCGCGGGCATGCCCGCGCCTGAAACCGTTCGCATCCCGGTCGGGCAGAGCGTCGCCTTACCGCTGGGCGCCCCAGTCGCGAAGATCAGCGATGCGGACAGCTCGGTCGTCGGCTACTTCCTGAATAGCGCCGAGCAGATCGAGATCGTGGGGCGCGGAACCGGAAGCTCGCCGCTTCGGGTTCGCCTGGCAGACGGCAGCTCCCGGCTCTTCACGGTCGACGTGGTGCCGCCGAGTGCCGAATCGCCCGAGCCCGAACCGATCGTTGCCTCGGCGAGCACAGCTGCCGCGCTCGCGGCCGCCGAGCCGCCCACGGCTGTTGCACCGGCACCCGCTGCCGAGGAGTCGAGCGAGCTCGAGCTCGGCGTCGGCGAGTCGCAATCGTTCGACGTCACCGGATCTGCGACGCGCATCGACG
>CAYVDO010000542.1:0-4389 GCA_964450125.1 uncultured bacterium | reverse complement strand
GACTACTTGTCGGGTCTGGGCTGCGGCCAGGCCGGAGCGGCTGCGGTCGCCGGCCTCTGCCCACGCGTCCGCAGCGCGCACCCACGCTCCCGCCTCCTCGAACGCGCGCGCCGCGCGGCCGAAGAGCCTCGCCTCGAGGAACGCTTCCGCGGCGAGCAGCAGCTGCCCGGCACGCTCGTACATCTCGCCTGCCGAGCTGGCCTCGCCCATGCGCTGGAAGCAGCGCGCCGCCGATCCGAATTCGCTCGCCTCGCGAAAGAGCTGGGCGGCGAACGCGAAGTTGCCGGCGCGCTCGTACATCCGCGCGGCTCGGACGGGATTGCCGGCAAGGCGGTACGCATCACCCGCCTGGGCGTGGTCGCCAGCGCGCAGGTAATTGACCGCAGCCTGCTCGTAGTCGCCCACGTGCTCGAAGCAGCGCGCCGCGGCGACGAAATCCTTGGCGGCTTCGAACTCGCTCGCTGCTTGGTCGTAGCGCTCGGCAGCACGCAACCGTTCGGCGGCGCGACGTCGATCGCCGGGATTGCCGAGGCGCCGGGTCTCGGCCTCGTGCCTCATCGCGCGGCCCCGGGAAGCCGCCGGAAACGCGCCGGGATGTGGGCACACCGGCATCCCCACGAAGACGCCGTGAGAAGGCGGCGACGCGCTTCGCGCCGCTCGAGCCTGGCCCTGCCCGTACGCGTCGATTCCGGTCGATGTGACAAGGCAGCTCCCAACCGTCAAAGCGCCGACAGGCGGACCCGACGCGCAGCGCGGAAAATGCGCGCGGAGTCGCCGCAACCGCGCGAATCGCCTCTCCGAAATGCAAGATCGAGGCCCCGTTGCTCGACCTCTGACCACACGCCACGCCGCGCCTCGCGGGATTTGCACACTGGGTGCGCGCGACCGGTACTCTCGCGCTCACGGCTGCGGCAACGTCACGGTCACCGTGACTCGCCGGTGTTGGCTGCGCGGGCCGCAGATCTCGTCGTCCGCGGACGAGTCCTCCTCGCGGCACGCCAGCGTGTAGGTGGTCGTGAGGATGGGCGCGACGCGGACACTGCCGTGATCCTCGGTGAGACCGCCGACCTCGGGCTCGATGCCACACAGGCCGTGGTCCCAAACGTCCCACGAGAGCACGGCCTCGTGTCCGAAGAAGACGATCTCGGGCTCTGCCCGAAACCCGCCGATCAAGTCCGGCAACAGGTCGTCCACCAGGCAATCGACCACGTCGCCACAACCGCCCGTCAGCAGCGCGGCCAGCGCCACGAAGCCGTGGCGGCAACGCTGGCGACGGGCAAGCGACTTCCTCACCCCACCGTTCAGCCGCGCCCCAGGATCTGGCGCGAGATGATGAGCTTCATGATCTCGTTGGAGCCGGCGAAGATCCGCTGCACACGACAGTCCTGGTACATCTTTCCGATGGGGTATTCGAGCATGTAGCCGTAGCCGCCGTGGAGCTGGACGCCATCGTCCACGACTTTCTGCAGCATGTCGGTGACCCAGTACTTGGCCATCGACACTTCCTTGAGCAACGGCTTGCCCTGCATGTGCTCGACCACCAGCCGGTCCACGAAGCACCGCCCCAGCTCCACCTGGGTGGCCATCTCGGCGAGCTTGAATGCGTTGTGCTGGAAATCGGCGATGCGTTTTCCGAACGCGCGCCGCTCACAGGAGTAAGACACGGCCTGCGCCAGCGCGAACTCGGCGGCGGCCTGCGAGCCCACGGCGGTGATGAGGCGCTCCTGCTGCAGCTCGTGCATGAGCTGGTAGAAGCCGCGTCCCTCCTCGGCGCCGAGAAGCTGGCTTCGAGACACGCGGCAATCCTCGAAGAAGAGCTCGCTCGTGTCCTGGGCGTGGAGACCCACCTTCTCCAGATTCCGACCCCGCTTGAAGCCGGGCGTGGTGGCCTCGACGAGGATCAGCGAGATGCCAGCATGGGCGGGTGTGGCCTTGGGATCGGTCTTCGCCACCACCACGATCAAGTCGCAGGTCTGGCCATTCGAGATGAAGGTCTTCTGACCGTTGATGACGTAATCGTCGCCGTCGGCGAGCGCCGTGGACTGGATCGCCGCGAGGTCCGAGCCCGCGTTGGGCTCGGTCATCGCCACGGCCAGCACGATCTCACCGGTGGCACATTTCGGCAGGTACTTGCGCTTTTGCTCGTCGGTGGCGTGTTCCAGCAGGTAAGGCGCGATGATGTCGTTGTGAAGCGGGATGCCGCCGAGGCCGGTAGCGTGGACACGTTCCAATTCCTCCACGAGCACCACCGAGTGCAGGAAATCACCTCCACCGCCGCCGTATTCCTCGGGGATCGTCGGGCAGAGAAATCCCAGCTCGCCGGCGCGCAGCCACACCGAGCGCGGGATCTGCCGATCTTTTTCCCATTGATCGTGAAACGGCACGACCTCCTTCTCGAGCCAGCTCCGGACGCTCTGGCGAAAGATCTCGTGTTCCGCGCTGAAGGTGAGCAAGCGGTCCATGTCGTCGTCCTCCGTGCACGCCGCAGACCGCGGTCGCGCCGTTCTGTCCCGAAGCCGGGTTTAGCCGTGCGCCAGATCGCCGCCAACTGGGGCCGGCTGCAGGGAGGATCGCGGTCAGCGCGGCGCTGCTGGATGCAACGACTCGGAAGCGGCGATCTCCACGAGCGCGGTGTGCACCACGTCGCGGAGCGACAGCGCGTAGGCCTCGCCCAGAACGGCGCTCACGTCCTGGCAGGCGCCGCCGGCACCGCCTTCCGCGGACTCGGTGGACGATGCGGTGAACGAGAGCGAACGTCCGTACGCCATCCGCACCTCGATGCCGAGGGTGAGGTCGACGGTGGCGACACACGACCGCCCCCAGAAGTCGACCTCGCATTTGAGCTTCGGATCGAAGCGTTCGAGCCACGCGTGGATCACGCCCGTCCCGGGAGCCGGAGACGAGACGTCGGGCGTGGTGCGCGGCGCCGCCGCATCCACGTGCTCGAAGACCACGCGCAGCGCGGTTTCCAGCGTGCGCGCCAGCGCGGGTGCGGGGCGGAATGGATAGCGCTGCTCGGCGCACACCGGGGTCGAGGACTGGACGCTGCGCTCGAGGGCGACGGTGGTGGGGTCGAGGCCGAGTGCGTACCGTCCGGGAATCTTGCCCGCCAGCGCCGATTGGAACTCGACGCTCGGCGCCGTCACCGGTGCGATGCGCGGCTCACACGCCGGTACGACCGCCAACGCGACGGCGGCGAGGACGAACGGAGCAGCGAATCGAGCGCTCATGGCTGGGGCGCCAGTGCGTGGAGGAAGAGCTCGATCATCTCGACGGGCGTTCCGATGGGCATGCTCAGGATCGGCAGCTCCTGACCGAAGGATCGGCGCCGTCGCAGCTCTTCGCGGCAGAAGTCGGGATCGCCCGAGATGCTCAGCGATTCCACGAGCTCGTCGGGCACGGCATCGGGGGCCTGGGCGCGCGTCGCATGGTTGCGATAGGTGGCATCGACCTTCTCGACCACGTCGCGCCAGCCGAACTGAATCAGGATCTCTTTGTAATAGTCGCCCATGCCGCCGATGTAGAACGAGATCGTTTCCTTCGAGCGCCGGACACCCGCTTCGCGGCCGAGTGGCAACACCGTGGTGAAGGGTGCGGTGGTGATCTCGGACGGGTCGCGACCGGCACGTTTGGCGCCCGCGGCGATCCACTGCCTGCCCACGTCGAGCTTGTCGTAGGGCCAGAACGCGGGAATCCAGCCGTCGGCCAGCTCGCCGATCGACTCGATCGACTTCTGCTTGAGCGCCGCGACGTAGATCGGAATCTTGGGTTTGAGCGGTTTCATCGCCAGCTCGAACGGCCGGTACTCGTGAAGCGTGGCGCCGGCCTCGGTGAGCTTCTGCCCGGCGACCAGCGCACGCACCACCTTGATGACGTCGCGGACCTGCGACAGCGGCTTGCCGAACTCGCGCCCGTGAAAGCCCTGGATGACGCGCACGCCGCTGGTGCCGAGCCCCAGGATGAAGCGCCCTTCGCTGATCTCGTCGAGAGTCGCCGCAGACATCGCCAACAACCCCGGCGTGCGGCTGAACGCGTTCACGATGCCGGTGCCGAGCTTGATCCGCTTGGTCACGCCCGCCATCTCGGCGAGCAGCGCGAACACCTCGTAGCCCCACGCCTCGGGCACCCAGAACGAGTCGTAGCCGAGCTCGTCGGCCACCTGTGCCGCCCGCAAGTACTTCTTGCGGTCGTAATCCTTCCACCACGCGAGAACCGCGATCCGATCCATCATCCTGGCCTCCGGGCAGCCACTTGATTTGGCGCATCCGCCGTCGACGACTTGGGCGCGCGCACGTCCACGTGGATGGCGCCACACGGGGGCAAGGGTGGCGGCCAACCCGCGGGAGCGCCACCGATCATGTCCGGCCCGTGATCGTCCTCTTCCAGCCA
>CAYVDO010000541.1:0-4392 GCA_964450125.1 uncultured bacterium | reverse complement strand
CGCTGCGCTCGCGGGCCGCATGTAACCACCCCTGGCTCTCGATCTGCGTCACGTGCTCGACAGTGAGGACGCACCCATGGGATTCCTACTCGGCAACTTCCTGCTCACGATCGGACTCTTCGCGAGCGTCGTGCTCCAGCTCTACACGTACGTCGTGATCGCGGCGGTGGTGGCCTCGTGGCTGCCAGTCGACCGCGGCCACCCGGTGGTCCGCCTCCTCGATCAGCTCGTGGAGCCCGTGCTGGCGCGACTTCGCCGCCACGCGCCGTTCCTCGTTCAAGGTGGGGTCGACCTGTCGCCCCTGGCGCTCTTGCTTCTCATTCAGCTCGTCCGCACGGTGGCAGCAGGCGGCTTGATCGACGCGGCCCACCGCCTGTGACCGACGCGGCCGAGGCACTCAGCGCCGTCGCGGGTGGCGTGGCCATCGCCATTCGGGTCAAACCCCGAGCTTCGACGTCCGCGCTCGGTGGCCTACGCGACGGAGCCTTGGAAGTGAAGGTCGCCGCACCGCCGGTCGACGATGCAGCCAACGCGGAACTGATCCGCTTCCTGGCCAAGGTCCTCGGCGTACCCCAGCGCCGGGTGGCGATCGTGCGTGGCGAGCGCTCGCGCCACAAGCGGGTCGAGGCGGCGGGGCTCACCGTGGAGCAAGCGGTGGCACGTTTGGGCGCAGCCAGCACGCCGCGACGGAAATCCGGCTCGGGCGCCGGTTGACCGGCGGAGGGCCGTCGTTATATTCCGCCCGCTCCCGATGCATTTTCGCGGTCCAGCGCTGCATCGAGCCCCAATCGCGCCGAGGTTCGGACCGCCGAGGATTCGCCATGCCGATCTACGAGTACCAGTGCCCCGCGTGCAATGCCACCTTCGAGAAGCAACAGTCGATCACCGCGCCGCCCATCAAGACCTGCCCCGAGTGCGGCGGGCGCAAGGTCCAACGACTGATCTCCAGCACCTCGTTCGTGCTCAAGGGATCCGGCTGGTACGTGACCGACTACGCGCGGAAGGACGCCAAGGGCGCGAAGGGATCGGAATCGAAAGCGCCGGACTCGACCTCGAAGACCGAGACCAAGTCCGAGACCAAGGCGGACTCCGCCGCGACGAAGGAAACCGCAGGCAGCACCAAGAGCGCCTCGTCGAACGCGACCGCATCGAGCTGAGCGCAGCTCCTTCACGGCGGCGCCGAATCCCTGCGCGCGGCATCGAATCGCGGGCAACGAGCGCTACCCGATCGTGAATGCGCCCGGCTTGCGCGGTCGCCACGGCGCAGCGGCGCTGCCGCGTGTGACGGCCGCTCGAGACGCAACGATCGTGGCGGTCACGGCCGCGGCTTGGATCCTCGATACCACGCTCGCTGCGCGGGACGGCCACGAGATCCCCGTGCTCGGGGTGGTGACCGGGATCGCGACGACGCTGATCGGATTCCTCGCCCAGGAATGGGGTCACCTCGCCGGCGCGCTGCTCGCCGGAAGCCGGGTCCATTTCCCGAACCGGCTCACGGCACCGCTGCTCTTCCATTTCGACGTCGAGCGCAACGACCGCCGCTCCTTTCTCGCGATGTCCTATGGCGGCTTCGCGGCGAGCGCGCTCGCGCTGATCGTCATGGTGGCGCTGCTCCCCACCGATCGAATCGCGGGACGAACCGCGCTCGTCTTGGCCGGCGTCGGCACGCTCGTGTCGCTGGTCGCCGAGGTCCCGACGGCGGTACGCGTCGCGCGCGGCGCGCCGCTTCCCACAGGCTATGCGTTCACGCCGCCACGTTGACGACGCGCGCACGATCCCCGCGTCGCGCGCTGCTTTACGGGGCGGGGCCGCTCCCGTATGTTGGCGCGCCCTTCCGCACCGGTCACGAGGACGATGGGCGAAATCATCGACGGCAAGGCGCTCGCGGCCGAGGTGCGAGCCGAGGTCGAGCGGGGCGTCGCCGGGCTCATCGCGGGCGGCGGCCCGCGGCCCGGACTGACCGTGGTTCGCGTGGGCGAGGACCCTGCGAGCGCGGTGTACGTGCGCGGCAAACGCACCGCGTCGGAGGCGGTCGGCATTGCAGCCGTGGAGCATCACCTGCCGGAGACCGCGTCCGAGGACGAGCTTCTCGCCCTACTCGACCGGCTCAATGCCGACCCAGACGTGCACGGCATCTTGGTGCAGCTCCCGTTGCCCAAGCAGATCCGGCCGACGGTGGTGCTGGACCGGATCTCGCCACGCAAGGACGTCGACGGTTTCCATCCCGACAACGTCGGCCTCCTGGTCCAGGGTCGACCGCGTTTTCGGCCGTGCACGCCGCACGGCGTGATGCGCATGCTCGACTCGATCGGTGTCCCGCTCGCCGGCAAGGAAGTGGTGGTCGTCGGCCGCAGCGAGATCGTCGGCAAGCCGGTGGCGATCCTGCTGCTCGAGCGCCACGCCACCGTGACCATCTGCCACTCGCGTACCCGCGACCTGTCGTCGGTGGTCGGCCGCGCAGAGGTACTGGTCGCGGCGGTCGGCAAGCCGGAAATCGTGCGCGGTGCCTGGATTCGCGACGGTGCGGTGGTGATCGACGTCGGCATGAATCGCCTCCCGAGCGGCAAGCTCGTGGGCGACGTCGAGTTCGCCGCGGCGAAGGACCGCGCTTCACACATCACGCCGGTGCCGGGTGGCGTGGGTCCCATGACGATCGCCATGCTGCTCCACAACACCCTCGAGGCCGCGCGGGCGACACACGCCGCCGACACCTCGGAGAGAACCTCATGACCGAAACCCTGAAGCGCAGCCCGCTCGCCGATCGGCACGTCGCCCTCGGCGGTCGGATGGTGCCGTTTGCGGGCTGGGAAATGCCGGTCCAGTACACCGGCATCATGGACGAGCACAAGACGGTGCGCAGCGCCGCGGGGCTCTTCGACATCGCGCACATGGGCGTCGTCGAGGTGGCGGGACCGGGTGCCGTCCGCACCCTCGACTGGCTCACCACCAACGACGTCGGCAAGCTCGAGGTCGGCCGCGCCCACTACAGCCTGCTCTGCCGCGACGACGGTGGGATCCTCGACGATCTCATCATCTACCGCGCTGGCGCGGAGCTCTTCTGGGTGGTGGTGAACGCGTCGAATCGCACCAAGGACTTCGAATGGATGGCGAGCCACGTGCCCGCCGGGGGCGCGCGACCCATCGAGCGCGGCGACCTGGCGTTGCTCGCGCTCCAGGGTCCAAAGGCCGCAGAGGTGCTCGCACGCGTGAGCGACGCGAAGCTCGAGAGCCTGCCCTACTTCGGCGTCGCCGATGCGACGGTCGCGGGGCAAGCCATGCGTATCGCGCGCACCGGCTACACGGGCGAGGACGGTTTCGAGCTCTTCTCGAGCGCCACCGGTGTGGGGGCGCTCTGGGACGCGCTGCTCGCCGCCGGTGCCGACCTCGGCATCAAACCGGTCGGGCTCGGCGCGCGCGACACGCTGCGCCTCGAGATGGGCTACGCGCTCTACGGCAACGAGCTCAGCGAGTCGACCTTGCCACTCGAAGCCGGCCTCGGTTGGGTGGTGAAGCCGGCCAAGGGCGATTTCGTGGGGCGTGCCGCCATCGAGGCGGCCCGCGCCCGAGGTGCCGTGCGCAAGCTGGTGGGGCTCGAGCTCACGGAACGCGGCGTGCCGCGCCACGGATACCCCATCGTCGCGAACGGAGCGGTGATCGGCGAGGTCACCAGCGGCACGTCCTCGCCGAGCCTCGGCAAGGGCGTGGCGATGGGCTACGTGGACGTAGCGCACGCTGCCATCGGCAGCGAGCTCGGCATCGACGTTCGAGGCAAGGCCCTCGCGGCACGGGTCGTGAAGCCGCCCTTCGTGCCGGCCCGTACCAAGAAGTGAGAATCACGGTCCTCTCGAAGACCCTGTGAAGGAGATCGCATGCAAATCCCCGGCAACCTGCGCTACTCGAAGGAACACGAGTGGATCGACGCCAGCAACGCCGCGGCGGCGAAGGTGGGCATCACCGACTACGCCCAGTCGCACCTCGGCGACGTCGTTTACCTGGAGATCCAGGTCAAGGCAGGTGACACGCTCACCAAGAACCAGACCTTCGCCACCGTCGAATCCGTGAAGGCCGTGTCCGAGATCTACGCGCCCGTCGCCGGCAAGGTCGTGGCGGTCAACGCGGGGCTCGCGGACGCTCCCGAGCGCATCAACGCCGATCCCTACGGCGAGGCATGGTTGATCCAAATCGAGATCGACAACGTAGGCGACGTCGACGCGCTCATGTCCGCCGACGCGTATCAAGGCTTCGTCGACGCCGAAACCAGCGCCTGACGCGCGCTGAAAGACTCGCCGATGCGAGTCTTTCAGAAGCGTAGCGGTGTCTCCTCGGGGGGCTGTTCCAGCCCCCCGCCCATCGCGGCAAAGCCGCGATGGGACCCACCCCCGAGGCGACTCG
>CAYVDO010000540.1:0-4392 GCA_964450125.1 uncultured bacterium | reverse complement strand
GCCGCCTCACCAGAGCGGCGTCGATCGGCTGTGGAGCGGGCGTCCCGTGGGAAGCCAGGCGGTTCGCGCCCACATCGAGCGCACCTCGCCGAGCGTGGTGTTGAGCGGTCACATCCACGAAGCGCGCGGCGTGGGAAGCGTCGGCACGGTTCCGGTGCTCAATCCGGGCGCCTTCGTGGCGGGTGGGTTCGTGCGCATCCGCTTCGTCGATGGGCGCCCCGAGGCCGCGCTCGAGCGAATCGAGCTCACACGCGGGGCGCGCTGGGGCGGCGAGGTCGCGCAAGCGGCGCACAAGCTGCGCCGCCTGCCCCAGATGCGCGCTCGCTGAGCGATTGCGGCAGCGAGCCGAGCACCCCAGAGCAGAATCAACGATCTGCGGCGAGCGCGCCCCCGGGGCAGCTCACGCCAGTGCCACCCAATCCACAGTACCCACCTGGATTCTTGTGCAAGTACTGCTGGTGGTAGTCCTCGGCGAAGTAGAACTCGGGCGCCGGTAGGATCTCGGTGGTGATGGCCCCGAAGCCAGCGCGGCTCAAGAGCGCTTGAAACGCCTGTTTCGACGCTTCCGCAGCGGCGCGTTGCGCTGGCGAGTACACGTAGATCCCGGAGCGGTACTGCGTGCCGACGTCGTTGCCCTGGCGCATGCCCTGGGTGGGATCGTGGTTCTCCCAGAACACGCGCAACAGCTCTGGGTAACCGATCCGCGCGGGATCGAAGACCACGCGCACCACCTCGTTGTGTCCGGTGAGCCCGGTGCACACCTCTCGGTAGGTGGGATTGGGCGTGAGCCCTGCCGCATAGCCGACGGCGGTGGAGTGCACACTGGGCGCAGCCCAGAACTTCTTCTCGGCACCCCAGAAGCAACCCATGCCGAACATCGCCGTCTCGAAGTCGGCGGGGAACGGTTCGGTCATCGGCGTGCCGAGAACCGCGTGGCGGGATGCCACGGGCATGCGTTCGACCCGTCCGGGCAACGCTTCGCCGGCGCGCGGCATCCGCACTTTCTCCGGGTGAAGGAACAAGGCCATCGCGGTCTCCTCATCGGTCACGAGCGCGTTCCGAGCAGAATACCCGGTCGCTCCCAGGCTCGAGGCGTCACGCGCGCAGCGCGGTTGCCGAGCCCCGGCCGCTCGTCCACCCTGGGCCGCGTCCCGAGCGACCCGACGGTGGCAACGCATGACTGACGCGCGCTCCCCTCGATTCTGCTCGCGCTGCGGCGCTGCCCTCGCGCTCGTTCACGACGGAGAGCGCGAGCGCCTCACGTGCGGCGCCACCGGCTGCGGCTTCGTCCACTACGACAACCCGACGCCGGTGGTGGCAGCGCTCGTCGAGCACGACGGAGCGATCGTCCTGGTTCGCAACCGGGGCTGGCCGGAGAGTTGGTTCGGATTGGTTTCCGGTTTTCTGGAGCGCAGCGAGTCGCCCGCCGACGGGGTGCTCCGCGAAGTGAAGGAGGAGCTCGGCCTCGACGGGCGAGTCGTCGACTTGATCGGCGTCTACGCGTTCGAGACGCGCAACGAGCTGATCGTCGCCTACCACGTCGCCGCGGCGGGCACGATGCAGCTCTCGTCCGAGATCGCCGCAGCCAAACGAATCGCGCCCGAAGCGCTGCGCCCTTGGCCGTTCGGCACCGGGCGAGCCGTCGCAGATTGGCTCGCGCGACGATGAATCGAGCCGCAGCCATGGCGCCTCCGATCGACGCCCGCATCGTGCTCGTGATGGTGGGGTTGCCCGCGCGCGGGAAGACCTACACCGCGCGCAAGCTCGCCCGCTATCTCGGCTGGCTGGGCTACCGCGCGGCGGTCTTCAACCTGGGCAGCTACCGGCGCGAGCTGGTCGGCACCAACATGCCGGCGGCGTTCTTCGACCCAGACAACCTGGAAGCCGATGCGATCCGCACCGATCTCGCCACCCGCGCCCTCGACGATCTCTTGGCCTGGCTCCGCGACGGTGGCCAAGTGGGGATCTTCGACGCCACCAACAGCACCATCGAGCGCCGCCAACGGGTACGCCTGCAATGCGAGCGCGCCGGCGTGGCGGTGCTCTTTGTCGAGCTCATCTGCGACGAGCCGTGGGTGATCGAGGCGAACATCCGCGAAACCAAGATCACGTCGCCCGACTATCAACACCTCACTCCCGACCTGGCGGCCGACGATTTTCGAAACCGCATCGCCAACTACGAGCGCGCCTATCAACCACTCGGCTCGGACGAGGCGAGCTACGTCAAGGTCATCAACGGCGGCCGCAAGATCGTCGTCAACCGAATCGAAGGTTACGTGGCGGCGCGCATCGTCCAGTTCCTCGTCAATCTGCACACCGTGCCCCGCCCGATCTGGCTCACGCGCCACGGCGAGAGCATGGACAACGTCCGCGGCGTGATCGGCGGCGATTCGTCGCTGAGCGATCGCGGACGCGCGTACGCGCAGCGCTTGAGCCAGTTCGTCGACGAGCACGGCCCACCCGTGCAGCACGTGTGGACGAGCACCTTGAAACGCGGCATCGAGACGGCGTGGGCTCTCAACCGCTCGTTCCTGCCCATCAAGGCGCTCGACGAGATCGACGCCGGGATCTGCGACAACATGACGTACGGCGAGATCGAAGCGCAGATGCCCGAGGAGTTCGCGGCACGCAAGGCCGACAAGCTCCACTACCGCTACCCACGCGGCGAGTCCTACGAGGACGTGATCCGGCGACTCGATCCCGTGCTCGCCGAGATCGAACGCCATCGCGAGCCGGTACTGGTGATCGGCCATCAAGCGGTCATCCGTTGTCTCTACGCCTACCTCGCCGACGTGCCCCGGGATCAAGTCCCTTTCGTATCCGTGCCGCTGCACACGGTGATCGAGCTCACCCCCAAGGCATACACCGTCGACGAGAAACGCTACCCCCTCGGCCCGTGAGCTGCGCTCAGCGCGTGGTGTCGCGCTCGAGCCAGTCGCCGGTGATCCGCGTGAGCTCGCGCAGGCTGGATCCGAAGAAGTGGTCCTCGCCGGCGAGCGTCACGAGCTCGGCGAGCGCGAGCAGCGCGAGCAGCTCGGCCAACCGCGGGGGCGGCGCGATTCGATCGTACTCGCCGGAGAAGACCAGCAGCGCGCCGGAGAGGCCCGCGAGCGCTCTACCATCGAGCATGAGCACCGGCGGCGCCACCAGCACCAGACGATCGACGCGCGGCGCCCGGGCAGCGGCACGCACCGCGGCCATCGCACCCCACGAATACCCGCCAGCCACGATCGGGCCGCTCACGCGGCCGGCGGCTTCGTCCAGTGCCGCGACGTAGTCCGCCACCGCCGCCACCGGATCGTCGGTGGCACGCCCGTCACTGGCTTCGACACCGCGCCAGTTGAATCGCAACACGGCGTGCCCGCGAGCCAGCGCCGCACGTTCCAGCGCCAGCAGGATCGGAGAGTCGAGCGTACCGCCGTAGAGCGGGTGAGGCGGTGCCAGCACACACGCACGACCCGCGCCGCGCGCCGGCGCGGCCCAGTGGCCTTCGAGATCGGGCGTGGCGCCACGACCGTCGATGCGGATCGCACTCGGTGCGCCTTCGGCTCCGGCCTGCGACATCGCCTTCCCCCGCTTTCGCGGTCGCCGAGCAGCGCTCGCGAATCTTCCTACCCACGCCAGCCCGACTCACTTCGCGTGGAGCGACTCGATCGTTCCCGATTCGGATCCTTCCGATCGACCTGCGCTCCCGAACGCTCGTCCCGCCACTCACGAAGTCCTTGCGATCGCACCTGCAACTCCCTACCATCCAGTATCCCTCGTCGCCCGACACCGACGGCGACCGAAGCTGGGTCGATGACCGAAGCTGCCCGCGAGCACACTGGCGCAAGCGTCGTCCTCATCGACGACAGCGATGCGATCCGAGCCAAGCTCAGGCAAGCCTTCGAGGGCGCCGGCTACCACGTCCGCGAGGCCGCCACCGGCGAGGCCGGCCTCAAACTGGTGCTCACCGCACCACCGGACGCCCTGGTGACGGACTACGAGCTCCCGGGCATCAACGGCATGGCGGTGATCCACCGCGTGCGCTCGCATCCCACCGTTCACAACATCCCCTGCATCTTGCTCACCGGGGCTGACGCCGCGCCCGCGGAGGCGCGCGGGCTGGAGGGAGGCGCCGATGCCTACATCCGCAAGACCTCGCCGCTCGAAGTGATCGTGGCGCGGGTCGGCGCGTCGGTGCGGCGCGCTGGATCACCGGGCACTCCCGCTCCCTCGCAACGGTCGAACGATCCTGCGAGCGGCTCGCGCCGGTTGCTGGTGCTCAGCGCGGACCCCGCCCGCGCCGAGCTGGCGTTCGTCCTCGCTGGGCTCAAGCACCAGGGGTTCGAGATCCGCACGGCCCCGGCGCGAGACGGCGGAGGGGAGCTCGGGGGCGTCGAGTGCGTGCTA